>JBOHIG010000432.1:0-2595 GCA_050725815.1 Xanthobacteraceae bacterium | reverse complement strand
GGCGTGCCGCTCACCCATCCGGCGCCGCATTGGGCCGCGGGGTTGGCGCGCGCCGCCGCAGTGGAGGTGATCGGCGACATCGAGCTGTTCTGCCGCGAACGTCGCCGCAACGCGCCGAACGCGCCGTTCGTCGCCGTTACCGGCACCAACGGCAAATCGACCACCACGGCGCTGACCGCCCATCTGCTTGCGAGCGCCGGCTACGACATCCAGGTCGGCGGCAATATCGGCACCGCGATCCTCTCGTTGGAGCCGCCGCGTACCGCAGTCAAGCTTGCGCAGACTGCGTACACTAGTCTGCGCGTCCATGTGGTTGAGGTGTCGTCCTACCAGATCGATCTTGCGCCCTCGCTCGACCCTTCGGTCGGCATCCTGCTCAACGTCACGGAAGACCACCTCGACCGCCATGGCACGCTTGCGCACTACGCCGCCGTGAAGGAGCGGCTGGTCGCCGGCGTGCAGGCCGGCGGCACGGCGATCGTCGGCGTCGACGACAACTGGTGCCAGGCCGCAGCCGACCGCATCGAACGCGCCGGCAAGCAGGTGGTGCGGGTGTCGGTGCGCCGCCCGCTCGCGGACGGCATCTATGTCGAGGCCGAAAGGATTTTGCGCGCCAACGGCGGCAGCGCGACCGAGATCGCACGGCTCGGTCAGATCGGCTCGCTGCGCGGCGTGCACAATGCGCAGAACGCCGCTTGCGCCGCCGGCGCGGCGCTCGCGCTCGGCCTCTCGCCGGAGCAGATCCAGAAGGGGCTGCGCTCGTTTCCGGGGCTCGCGCATCGCATGGAGGAGGTCGGTCGCAAAGGCAAGGTTCTGTTCGTCAATGACTCCAAGGCGACCAATGCCGATTCCGCGGCTCAGGCGCTCGCCTGCTTCCGCGACATTTTCTGGATCGCCGGCGGCAAGCCGAAGACCGGCGGGCTGTCCACGCTGACCGGATTCTTTCCGCGCATCCGCAAAGCCTATCTGGTCGGCGAGGCGGCGGCGGGATTCGCCGCCGAGTTGGATGGTAAGCTACCGGCCGTGGTCGCCGGCACCATCGAACGCGCGGTGGCGCTAGCTGCCCGCGACGCCGAAACCGCGGACGCGGGCGAACCGGTGGTGCTGCTCTCGCCGGCCTGCGCGTCGTTCGACCAGTTCCGCAATTTCGAAGTGCGCGGCGACGCATTCCGCGCGCTGGTGCTGGCGCTGCCGGAGGTTGTGCGAGCCAAATAGAGACCTCAGGGTGACGGATGACAGAGCCGTTAACCCGCCTTCAACCAACCCCGGTCAGGACTAATGCCTGACGGGGGTTTCATGGTTTCGCGCGTCGAACGCACGCCCTTTGCCGCCTGGTGGTGGACGGTCGATCGCCTGATGCTGGCGGCGCTGTTCGGGCTCATGCTCGCGGGCATCGTCCTGTCGCTCGCCGCGAGCCCGCCGGTGGCGGCGCGGCTCGGCCTCGACCCGTTCTATTTCGTCGGTCGCCACATCCTCTATCTGGCCCCGGCAATCGCGGTGCTGCTGGGCACCTCGCTGCTGCCGGGGCGCTATCTGCGCCGTATTGCACTCCTGGTCTTCATCGCCAGCTTTGTTCTGGTCGCGCTTACGCTGGTCTATGGCGCCGAGGTCAAGGGCGCGCGGCGCTGGCTGGTGATCCTCGGGGTCAACATCCAGCCCTCCGAGTTCCTCAAGCCCGCCTTCGTGATTCTGATCGCATGGCTGTTCGGGGAATCGGCGCGGCGTCCGGAGATGCCGGCCAACACGATCGCGCTGGGACTGCTGCTGGCGGTGGTGGCGGCGCTGGTGCTGCAGCCGGATTTCGGCCAGACCATGCTGATCGCATTGGTGTGGAGCGCGCTGTTCTTCCTCGCCGGCATGCGGATGATCTGGGTGTTCGGCCTCGGCGGGGCGGCGCTCGTCGGCCTTACCAGCGCCTATTTCACGGTCCCGCACGTTGCACGGCGCATCCAGCGGTTCCTGGATCCCGCCTCCGGCGACACCTTCAATGTCGATCAGGCGATGGAGTCCTTCGTACGCGGCGGCTGGTTCGGGCGCGGCCCGGGCGAGGGCACGATCAAGCGCATCCTGCCGGAGAGTCACACCGACTTTGTCTTCGCGGTCGCGGCCGAGGAATTCGGCATCGCGCTCTGCCTGGTGCTGGTGACGCTGTTTGCGTTCATCGTGCTGCGGGCCCTGGTCCATGCGGCGCGCTGCGAAGATCCGTTCCGTCGCTTCGCCGTCGCCGGACTGGCGATCCTGTTCGGCCTGCAATCCGCCATCAACATGGCGGTGAATATCCATCTGGTGCCGGCCAAGGGCATGACGCTGCCGTTCATCTCCTACGGGGGCTCGTCGATGATCTCGCTCGCCTGGGGCATGGGCATGCTGCTGGCGCTCACCCGCGAGCGCCCGCGTACAGCGGCATTGGCGCGGCATGGCGAGCTTGCGCCGGCCGCGAGCCCGGCGTAGCGCTCAATTGAGGCAGAGTCTGGCGACGAATGCTGCCGGCTCCCTCTCCCAGTCGAAGTCGGATCTATCCGACTTCGACCCCTCCATGATGCCGAACTCGGGTAAACCCGAGTTCGGATGGGAGAGGGGTGGGGTGAGGGGTTA
>JBOHIG010000431.1:0-3605 GCA_050725815.1 Xanthobacteraceae bacterium | reverse complement strand
GTGATAGAGTAAGCCGAATCGCGGCCGTCCGATCCGTGCCGCCACGGGAGCGCCGTCGTGGCCCAACGCGAGCAAGGCTATGTCTGCCAGAATTGCGGCGCTGCCTATCGGCGCTGGCAAGGCAAGTGCGACGCTTGCGGCGAATGGAATACGATCTCCGAGGAAGGGGCCGCGCGCCCTGCCCTGCCCGGACGTGCGCCGCGCAAAGGCCGTCCGTTCGCGCTCGAACCGCTCGCAGGCGAAGCGCAGGACGCGCCACGCCTCGCGTCGGGCATCGCTGAGTTCGATCGCGTCATCGGTGGCGGCTTTGTGCGCGGCTCGGTGCTGCTGCTCGGCGGCGACCCCGGCATCGGCAAATCGACGCTGCTCGTCCAGGTCGCCGCCACGCTGGCGCGCGCGCGGCAGCGGGCGGTCTATATCTCCGGCGAGGAGGCGGTCGCACAGGTGCGGCTGCGGGCCGAACGGCTTGGGCTTGCGGGCGCGGCGGTCGAGCTCGCCGCTGAGACATCGGTTGAAGACATCGTCGCAACGTTGTCCGAACGCGATATCCCGCGCCTCGTCATCATCGATTCGATCCAGACCATGTGGACCGACATGGTCGAATCCGCTCCCGGCACGGTGACGCAAGTTCGCGGCGCCGCGCAGGCGCTGATCCGCTTCGCCAAGCGCTCCGGCGCGGCGGTGATCCTAGTCGGCCACGTCACTAAGGACGGCCAGATCGCCGGTCCCCGCGTGGTCGAGCATATGGTCGACGCGGTGCTCTCGTTCGAAGGCGAAGGCTCGCACCAGTTCCGCATCTTGCGCGCGGTGAAGAACCGCTTCGGCCCGACCGACGAGATCGGCGTATTCGAGATGACCGGCGCGGGCTTGCGCGAAATCCCCAATCCTTCCGAGTTGTTCCTCTCCGAGCGCGACCTTGGCTCCCCCGGCACAGCGGTGTTTGCGGGCATCGAAGGCACGCGTCCCCTGCTGGTCGAAATCCAGGCGCTGGTTGCCCCCACCTCGCTGGGCACGCCGCGGCGCGCCGTGGTCGGCTGGGATCAGAGCCGGCTGTCGATGGTGCTTGCCGTGCTCGAAGCCCATTGCGGGGTACGGCTGTCAGGCCATGACGTCTATCTCAATGTCGCCGGCGGGCTTCGCATCCAGGAGCCAGCCGCCGATCTCGCCGCTGCGGCCGCGCTCGTTTCCTCGCTCGCCAATGCGCCACTGCCGGCCGACGCGGTCTATTTCGGCGAAATCTCGCTCTCGGGCGCGGTGCGGCCGGTGGCGCAGGCCGCGGCCCGGATCAAGGAAGCGGCCAAGCTCGGGTTCGCCCGCGCGATCGCGCCCGAAGCGACAGGGACCGACGGCGATTCCGCCCTCAAGCTCGAAGCCGTCACCACGCTCGCCGGCCTGGTCGCCGACATTGCCGCGCGCGGCAACCGCACGGTGCGTCCCGAGCGCCGGGCCGCCGGAGAGAAATAGGCCGGACTACCGCGGATCGACAACGCGGCCCTGGAACAGCACCGCGCCGGTCTTCTCGTCGACGATGTAATAGAGGAACGGCCGGTCGACGCGGAAGCGGAGCGGCTCGACCGGCTTGGGCATCGCGCTGGTCACGCGGAAGCCGATGCCGGTCGCAGCGGCAGCTTCCGTGCTCTCCTCCGCCACCTCGACGACGGCGCGATGCACGATCTGGTCGATCGCGGTTGGCGCCGCCGAAGCCGGCACGCCGGTCATTCCGCTGAAGTCCGCGCGCTTGAGGTCGAAGGCCCGGTGGATGCCGGCCTCCTGAAAGAGGGCCGTGAGTTCGGTCTTGAACTCGGTCTTGAAGCGGGGCAGCGACAGCATGACGAGCCGCGCCGGTTGCGTGCGCAGCGCCGCGAAGAGCTGCGACAGCTCCGCCATGTCGAGCCGCCGGCCGACCGCGTCCACGCCGTCGACCTCATCGGGCAACACCACCACCATGCCAAGCTCACGCACCGCATAGGGCAAGCGGATCGCGCGGTAGCCCTCGCGCTGCACCACCGAGTGATGCGCGCGTTGCAGCATGGTCGGAACCAGCTCCTGACGGGTCCGCTTGACGTTGAAGAAATCGTCCTTGGTGAGCTTCGCATCGAAGGCCCGCGCCCAGCGCGCCTTGAAGTAGACTGCATTGAGCAGAACCAGGTCTGACATGCGCTCGAGCAGCTTCTCGATCTTGCCCTCGGTCTTCCGCTTGACCCAGCCATTGACGGTATCGAGCCGGGCGTCGCGGAACACCTCGGCGCCGTATTTGTCCTTCAGCAACCCCATGTAGCTCTGCGACACGTCTGCGCGCGAGAGCATCAGGGCGTTGGCGACCAGGAGCTTGGCGGACGGCGGGTGCCGCGGATTGGCGACGCAGAGATTCCCCTCGCGCCGGCTCACGAAACTACAGGTTCCGTCCGGGTTGGGCTGTGCGACGCAGCGCGACCGATCGAGCCGCATGCCCGCAGGGCAAGTCGGCGCCAATTTGCTGCGGTCGTAGCCGTTGAGGATCGACAGCGCCGCGGCATTGGCGTCGCCGATCCGCGCTGACGCCAGACCGTGTCGCAAGGCGGCGGCCATCTCGCGCTCGGTCTCCCCGCGCGCGCCGGCCAGCGCCATCGCCATGGCCGTCCCGATGGAATAGGGCGAGAAGGCGATATTGCCCGGCCGCGCCGCCATCATGCGGAACAGCGCCTGGCCCGAAGCATTGTAGGCCGCCGTAACCGCATGTGGGGCATCCTGCGCCAGCGCCCGGCCGCTGTTAGCCGCAACCAGGATGGCCAGCGCCAGTGCAGCCGCCATCGCCCGCCGGGCGGCCCGTACGCCTCTCATGGTTACCCTCCCCACGCCATCCGTCGTCCCCAATCCTGGGGACCCAATTGCATCGAAAAGATGATTGAAATGCGCCCGCGCGCCTAGTCCCATCCGGTGGAGCGGTTGCCGGCGCGGCGCTCCTAACAAGACGGGTGACGGGGCAACGGCCGCCAGCTATACAGCGCCCATCGCCAACTGCCGGACGGACCCTGCCGTAAGGGAATTGGGCAGGAAAATTAATTAGTTGGGGCGATCTTCGGCGGGCCCTTGCCGCCCGGCTGTGGCATGGGTCAGCTAGGCGGCCTGCGACGGCCGATTCGACGACCCGAGAGGCGGCCGGGTGGAACGGAGGCTTCTAGAGTTCGACCATGACGCTTCTCGACATCATCCTCCTGGGCGTCATGCTGGTGTCGGCGCTGCTCGCGATGATCCGCGGCTTCATGCGCGAAATCCTCTCGATCGCGGCCTGGGTGATAGCGGCGCTGGCCACACTCTACTTCTACGCCAAGCTGCTGCCGTTCGCGAAGTCGTACTTCAACAACGACATCGTCGCGGCCGCGGTGGTGGTCGGCGGCACGTTCCTGGTCACGCTGCTGATCGTTTCCGTCATCACCGTACGGTTCTCGGACATGGTGCTGGACAGCCGCATCGGCGCGCTCGACCGCACGCTCGGCTTCCTGTTCGGTCTGGGACGCGGGCTCATCATCGTGGTGGTCGCGTTCCTGTTCTTTGCCTGGCTGGTGCCGACCGACAAGCAGCCCGAAGGCGTGCGCAACGCCAAGTCGCGCGTCGTGCTGCAATCC
>JBOHIG010000430.1:0-21070 GCA_050725815.1 Xanthobacteraceae bacterium | reverse complement strand
ACGTACTTCACCAGTAGCGGGCACGGGCGGTACTTCGAATCCGCCAAGCCGTCGTGCAGCACCTGCATCACCGAGAGGCAGGTATCGAGGCCGATGAAGTCGGCGAGCTCGAGCGGGCCCATCGGATGGTGCGCGCCGAGACGCATGGCGGTGTCGATCCCCTCGACGTTACCCACGCCTTCGTAGAGCGTGTAGATCGCCTCGTTGATCATCGGCATCAGCACGCGGTTGACGATGAAGGCCGGGAAGTCCTCGGCCACCGCGATGGTCTTGCCGAGCTTGGTGACAAACTGCTTGGTCGCATCGAAGGTGACGTCGTCCGTGGCGATCCCGCGGATGATCTCGACCAGCTCCATCAGCGGCACAGGATTCATGAAATGAATGCCGATGAACCGCTCCGGCCGGTCGGTCGCTGACGCAAGCCGCGTGATCGAGATCGACGAAGTGTTGGTGCCGACGATAGCGTCCGGCTTCAGCGCAGAGCACAAATTGGCGAAGATCCCGCGCTTGACGTCTTCCTTCTCGGTGGCGGCTTCGATCACCAGGTCGCACTCGCCGAAATCGTCGTAGCTCTCTGCCGAGCCGATCCGCTTAAGCGCGGCCTGCCGCTCCTCCTCGGAGATGCGCTTACGGCTCACCTGCCGCGCCATATTGCCGTTGATGGTGGCAATGCCGGCCTTGATGCGGTCGGGCGAGACATCATTGAGGAGTACGTTGAGGCCGGCCAGCGCGCAGACATGGGCGATGCCGCTGCCCATCTGACCAGCGCCGATCACGCCGATCTTGCGAATGTTGAATGCCATGGCCTCAGTCCGTTCGGCGCTCCGCGCCCTCGGTCGGTCCTTTACGTCGATCACAGTTCCCACCATTGTTGTCCGATATGTACGACGAACCGAGGCTCGGTGCCACCGCCGCGAGCTTTAACGTTCGGTAAGGTCAACGGCCGCGTTTGGCGAGCTCCTCGGCCAATTCCGGCAGCGCCTGGTAAAGATCGGCCACTAGCCCATAATCGGCCACCTGGAAGATCGGCGCCTCCTCGTCCTTGTTGATGGCGACGATGACCTTGGAATCCTTCATGCCGGCCAGATGCTGGATGGCGCCCGAAATGCCGACGGCGATATAGAGCTCGGGCGCCACCACTTTGCCGGTCTGGCCGACCTGCCAATCGTTGGGAGCATAACCGGCATCGACTGCGGCACGCGAGGCGCCGATTGCCGCGCCGATCCTGTCGGCCACCGGCTCGATATACTTCGCGAAGTTCTCCCGGCTCTGCATCGCGCGCCCGCCGGAGATGATGATCTTCGCAGACGTGAGCTCGGGACGGTCGGACTTGGACAGCTCCTCGCCGACGAACGTGGAGACGCCGGGATCGGCCGCCGCCGCGATAGCCTCGACGGGCGCCGCCTGGCCACCATCGCCCGTGGGCTGGAAAGTCGAGGTGCGCACCGTGATGATCTTGATCTTGTCCTTCGCGCGCACGGTCTGCACCGCGTTGCCGGCATAGATCAGCCGTTCGAAGGTATCGGGCGCGACGACCTTGACGATGTCGGACACCTGCATGACATCCAGCAAGGCGGCGGCGCGCGGCATAAAATTCTTGCCCATGGTGGTCGCTGGCGAGATGATCGCGTCGTAGGAGGGCGCGAGCGAAACGATGAGCGCCGCCACGGGCTCCGCGAGCATATGCTCATACAGCGCTCCGTTGGCGACCAGCACCTTCGATACGCCGTCGAGCTTGGCTGCGGCGTCGGAGACGGCACTGCAATCCTTGCCCGTCACCAGCACATGCACCGGCTGGCCGAGGTCCCTGGCCGCGGTCAGCGCCTTATTGGTCGCGTCCTTGAGCGTCTTGTTGTCGTGCTCGGCAATGAGGAGCGTCGTCATCAGATCACGCCCGCCTCGTTCTTCAGCTTGTCGACAAGCTCGGCCACGTCTTTCACCTTCGCTCCGGCCTTACGCCCCGGCGGCTCGGTGGTCTTCAGCACTTCGAGTCGCGGCGACACATCGACGCCGTAGGCATCCGGCGCCTTCTCGTCGATCGGCTTCTTCTTTGCCTTCATGATGTTCGGCAGGCTGGCGTAGCGCGGCTCATTGAGGCGCAGGTCGGTAGTGACGATCGCCGGCGCCTTGAGCTTCAAAGTCTGCAATCCGCCGTCCACCTCGCGGGTGACCGTCACGCTGTCGCCCTCGATGACGAGCTTGGACGCGAACGTCCCCTGCGGCCAACCGGTGAGTGCAGCGAGCATCTGGCCGGTTTGATTGCAATCGTCGTCGATCGCCTGCTTGCCCAGGATGACGAGGCCCGGCTGTTCCTGGTCCACGATCGCCTTCAGAATCTTCGCCACGGCCAGCGGCTCGACCGTACGCTCGGTCTTCACCAGGATACCGCGGTCGGCGCCCATGGCCAGTGCGGTGCGGATCGTTTCCGCGGCTTGCGCCGGTCCGATCGAGACCGCCACGATCTCGGTCGCCTGCCCTTTCTCCTTGAGTCGGAGTGCCTCCTCGACGGCGATCTCGTCGAACGGATTCATCGACATCTTGACGTTGGCGAGCTCGACGCCGGAACCGTCGCCCTTGACGCGAATCTTGACGTTGAAATCGACGACCCGTTTGACGGGCACCAGGATTTTCATGGGAAGAGCGCTTTCGTATGGCGGCGCAAGCTAATGGCGCGCCGGTCAGAGAGTCAACGTGGCGATCCGTAGGGCGGCGAGCCCGGAATTGATACGGGCTCGGGTTCAGCCGGACCGATCCCGAGCTGGGTCTGGTCAGGCCGGATGCATTCGAACAACCTCACCCCCGGCAGCTTCATCAACGGCAGCAAGGCGGCGCCGGCGGCCATCCCCCCGATATGGCACCACCAAGCGACCTCGCTGCTGGAGGCAGCGCCAAGATTGATGAATTGGATAAACACGAACACGCCGATGATCCAATACGCGCTGATCCGCAGCGGGATGGCGAACACCAGCGCGGTGATCTTGGCGCAGGGGCGCAGCATCGCGTAGGCGATTACGATGCCGGCAATCGAGCCCGATGCGCCGATGAGCGGAATCTTCGAATGCGGATCGCTGACCACGAAGGCCAGCCCGGCGAGCGCGCCGACGGCCAGGAAGAAGGCCAGGAACCGCCAACGGCCGAGCGCCTGCTCGACATTGTCGCCGAACACCCAGAGGAACACGAGATTGCCGACGACATGCGCGATGTCGGCATGCAGGAACTGATACGTGAAAAGAGTCAGGATCGGATAGAGGCCGCCGGGGACGCTCGCTTCGCCGATCACGGCTGCCGGGATAACCCCGAACTGCTGTACGACCAACGCCGGCCGGTCGGCTCCGATCTCGATCATGAAGATGATGAGATTGGCCCCGATCAGGCTCCAACTCACGACCGGTGCCTGCGGCAACTTGAACGGGTTGTCGTCGTACAGCGGCATGACCATGGGATGGCCTTACCGGTTCTGTCCCGGCGCCCAGAGCACGTCCGCGGCACCCTTGTCATTCATGTAGCGGCTCGCCACGAACAGGAAGTCGGACAGGCGGTTGACGTATTTGAGCGCGTCGGCCGACACGCTCTCGCCGGTCTTGTCGTTGAGCGCGACCATGATCCGCTCCGCGCGCCGGCATACCGTGCGCGCAAGGTGCAGATAAGCCGCTACCGGCGAACCGCCCGGAAGCACGAACGACCGCAGCGGCGAAAGCTCCGCATTGAGACGATCGATCTGGCCTTCCAGCCATTCGACCTGCGTCTGCGTCACGGTCAGGCGGGCGCCGCCCGGCCCCTTCTCGGCCAGGCAGAGGTCGGCCTCGACGTCGAACAGGTCGTTTTGGATGCGCGCCAGCAGCGCATCGAAATCACGACCGCTTGCTGTGTGCAGCCGCGCCACGCCGATCACCGCATTGACCTCGTCGAGGGTGCCGTAGGCGTCGACGCGCAGGTCGTATTTCTTGCGCCGCTCCCCGGACCCGAGCGACGTGGTGCCGTCATCGCCGGTCCGCGTGTAGATGCGGTTGAGAACCACCATCGGCAGCCCCTCAGCCCCTCATGACCCAGATCGTGAACATGATGATGACCAGCGCAACGAATTGCATCAGGACCCGCAATCGCATCAGCTTCTGCGATCTTTCCGGCGAACCGCCCCGCGCGAAGTTGATGAATCCGAACAACAACACAACGGCGACAGCGCCAAGGGCAAGCGGGACAAGCGCATAGACGAGGAAGTCGATCATCGCTGACCCATACCACCGGACGGGCGGCGAGGCCATGCGTCGCGGCGATGACCTGTCGCATCCGCGTGCCGTACCTGACGGGAACTATTTCGCCGATATCCCCTACTGGAAGGTCAAAATCGCGCCTGCTACCGTGATGGACGGGGCGCGCCAGGCGAAATCCACGGATAGAGGGATGTCCATGAAACGATCGATTCTGATCACCGTTTTGACCGGTGCGCTGCTGCCTGCCAGCGCGGGCGTCGCCCTGGCGCAGGCCAACGATCAGATCACCGCCGCGATCATCGTCAAGGAGTTGAAGGCGATGGGCTACACGTCCAGCATCGACACCGACGACAGCGGCGATCCGCGGGTCAACATGACGATCGATGGCTACAACTGGTCGATCTATTTCTACGATTGCGCATCCGGGCCGCGCGACGCGAGGCCGTGCAGCTCCTATCAGTTCTATTCCGGCTACACGACACCAAAGCCGGTCGCACTGACGGTCATCAACAAGTGGAACACCGAGCAGCGCTACACGAAGGCCTACACCGCCGTCCTGAAGAACGGCTCATCGAGCGCGCGCATCGAGATAGATGTGCGGACGGCGGGCACCGGCGCCGACCCGGGGCGAACGTTTCGCCTGCACTTCAACATCATGAAGGACAAGGCCGAGCGCTTCCGGAAAGTCATCGCGCCGTGACGGAATGCCGAACCGCGAGACCAGCCGCCGCGCCGCACAAGCGTCGAGCCGGGAATCGGTCTTGACCTCCAAGCATGCGAGGCCGGCATGAGCGGGCGGATTCTGGTGCTTGGCGCCGCCGGGCGACTCGGCCACGCCGCGGCGGAGGCGTTTCGCGACAACGGATGGAGCGTGAGCGGTCTGGTCCGTCCGGGCACGGGCTGGCGCGCGCCGCAGGGCATCGAGGTGATCGAGACCAGAGACCGCACCGTCGCAGTGACCGCGGCGCGCGGCGCCGACATCGTCCTGCACGCGCTCAATCCGCCCTACACGGAGTGGGCGAAGCACGCGCTGCCGCTCACCTATTCCGCAATCGAGGCGGCGGAGACGTCGGGCGCAACGCTGATATTCCCCGGCAACGTCTACAATTTCGGCGCCGCGATGCCGCCGGTGCTCGACGAATCGACCTCGATGAATCCAACATCACGCAAGGGCCGCCTGCGCGTCGAGATCGAACAACTCCTGCAAGAGGCATCCGACCGCGGGATGCGCACGATCGTCCTGCGCGGGGGTGATTTCTTCGGACGCGGGCGCGGATCGTGGTTCGATCTCGTCGTGGTCAAGGAAATGAACAAGGGCCGGCTCACCTATCCCGGGCCGCCCGATCTCGTTCACGCGTGGTGCTACCTGCCTGATTTCGTCGAGTGCCTGTTGCGGCTGGCCGAGAAGCGCGACAGTTTCGGCCAGTATGAATCCTTCGGATTCCCAGGCCACGCGGTGACCGGACGCGATTTCACCACCGCCGTCGCCAAAGCCGCGCAGCGGCCTTTGCAGGTCAAGCAGGTCAACTGGTGGATGATCCACACACTCGGGCGGCTCACAAAGATGGGCCGCGAGCTGTCCGAGATCGGCTATCTCTGGCGGGTGCCGCACCGGATCGACGGCCGCAAGCTGGAGGAGACGATTGGCAAGGCGCCGCACACGCGGCTCGACGCCGCCATAACGCAGTCATTGCGCGAGCTCGGCCTGATTGGGCAGGTTTGAGCTTCCAGCCCCTGACAGCGTCATGGACGGACTTGTTCCGGCCATCCACGTCTTCTAATTGGTTGCATCACGATATGGATGCCCGGGACAAGCCCGGGGCATGACGGAGCATGAAGGAGCCTGCATTGATCGTCGATTTCCAGCACCACTTCACGCCGCGCGAACTGATCAAGGAAGACCCGGGCGATCGCCTGATCCTGAATTACGACGCCCAGGGCGCGCCAAGCTACACAATCCATTCGCTGCTCTACGACCTCGACGAGCATGTCGCGATGATGGACCTCGCGGGGATCGACGCCGCCTGGCTCACCAGCGCGCAGGGCATGTGCGCGGACCTCGAGACCTCCCGCCTCGTCAACGATAAGGCCAAGAAGGCGGAAAAGGATTATCCCGGCCGCTTCATCGGCGCAGCGCACGCCAATCCGCTTGGCGGACCGGAGGCGCTCAAAGAGCTCAACCGCTGCAAGCACGAGCTTGGCTGCCAGGGCGTCGTCATCACGTCAGAGCATGACGGGAAATTTCTCGACAACCCCGCCTACGAGGTGTTCTGGACCGAGGCCGAAAAGCTCGGCATGTTCGTCTTCGTACACCCGGCGCTGAAACTCAACTACTCCCAGCAGTTCGACGGCTTCGACACTGCGCGCTCGGTCGGGCGCGAGTTCTCGCTGGTCATGGCCACGATCCGGCTGGTCAATTCCGGCGTGTTCGACCGCCACCCGAGTCTGACCGTTCACATGGCGCATCTCTCCGGCGGAATCGCCTCCGTGCTCGGCCGCGTCCGCAGCTACCAGGACAAGGATTTCTGGGGCACCAAGGGCAATCCACGCCACGGCATGAATCCCAAGCAGGATTTCGACTACTACATCAACAGCAACCTGCTGTTTGACACTGCGGGCTTCGCCGGAGCGATTTCGTCGGTGAAAACCGGTCTGGTCGAAATCGCGGCCGATCGCATTGTATTCGCGACCGACTACCCGCAGGAAATCCGGTCGCGCGAGATTGTGCGCGATTTCGTGCGCGATATCCGCGCGCTCGGCAAGGATGGGGAGGCGATCTTGTCCGGCAATGTGACCAAGCTCTTGAAGTAGCCGCGCCCCGCGCGCTGTCATCATCCGCGAAAGCGGATGATGAGATACTCACGGACCGTCAATACCGAGGCTGCTGGATGCCCGCCTTGGCGGGCATGACACCTCGCGCGGCTCAAGCCGCTAAGTGCTTCTCGATCTCGTGCACCGGCAGCTTGACGAAGTCCTTGTCGACCTCCGCGCTCAGCGCGTTGCGCACGGTCTGCGAATAGGCTCGCCGCAGCACGCCGAGCGCGCGCGGCGGCGCGACGATAACCAGCGACTTCGCCTGCCCGCCATTGATGGCCGCTTCGAGGTGACCTGCGAGCTTGCGCAGGAAGCGCTGCTCTTCCTGCTCGTGCCAGTCGGTCTGCTCCATGGCGCTGCGCCTGCCGTCGACGGAGTTGACCGCCCGGCCGGGCGCATCGGTACCCTGCTCGCGCGTTTTGGCGGCCTCATGCTCGAAGACCTGACGCGTCTTGAGATTGAGGAATTTTGCGTCGCCAGCATTTTCGAGCACCAGCGCCTTGGCGCCGTCGCAAACAACAACCCACGCACCTTGGCCGATCTTTACCTTGGCCATTCAATCCTCCTTGGACACCTCGTCCCGTTCGCGCGAACGTGCTCATTCAAACGCCGGAGGAATGGATTTGGTTGCCGTCGCGCGCGCCCGAACGTCAGTTGGCGCTTTCCAGCAGCCGTCGTGCGACCACTTGCGCCTGGATTTCCGCGGCGCCCTCGAAGATCGAGAGAACGCGCGCATCGGCCAACAACCGCGATACCGGAGATTCGAGCGCAAAGCCGTTGCCGCCATGGATCTGCACCGCCGCATCCGCCGCCGACCAGGCCACCCGGGCGGCCAGCAGCTTCGCCATTCCCGCTTCGAGGTCACACCGGCGCCCGGAATCCTTCTCGCGCGCCGCAAAGTATGTGAGCTGGCGCGCGATCGCGATCTCGGTCGCCATCATCGCGATCTTATCGGCGACGCGCGGGAAATTGACGATCGCCTCGCCGAATTGCCGGCGCTCGCGGGCATAGCCGAGCGCCGACTCCAGCGCTGCCTGCGCGACTCCGATGGCTCGCGCTGCGGTCTGAATGCGCGAAGCCTCGAACGTCTGCATGACCTGCTTGAAGCCGCGTCCTTCCACACCGCCGAGCAGATTTTCCGCCTTCACCTCGAACCCGTCGAAGGCGATTTCATATTCCTTCAGCCCCCGATAGCCGAGCACCTCGATCTCGCTGCCCGACAGGCCAGGTGCGGGGAACGGCGCATCGTCGCTGCCGCGCGGTTTCTCGGCGAGCAATACGGAAAGGCCGAGATGGCCGAGCTCCCGCGGATTGGTACGCACCAGGAGCGTCATCAGATCGGCGCGCGCCGCATGCGTGATCCATATCTTGTTGCCCTGGACTCGGTAGACGTCACCGTGCCGGACCGCGCGTGTCGCGATCGAGGCAAGGTCGGAGCCAGCTCCGGGCTCGGTGAATACCGCTGTTGGCAGCACCGCGCCGGACGCGATTCTCGGCAGCCACTTGCGTTTTTGCTCCTCGGTGCCGCCCGCTACGATAAGTTCGGCGGCAATCTCCGAGCGGGTGCCGAGCGAGCCAACGCCGAGATAGCCGCGCGACAATTCCTCGGAGACGACGCACATCGCCTCCTTTCCAAGTCCCATTCCGCCATAACGTTCAGGAATGGTGAGGCCGAAGACGCCGAACTCCGACATCTGCGCGAGGACGTCGAGCGGAATGATGCTGTTCGAAAGATGCCACGCATGCGCGCGCGGCGCGATCTCGCTGTCGGTGAACTTGCGCATCTCGTCGCGGATCGCGACCAACGATTCATCGAGCCCGCTGTCACCGACGGTGAGATCGTGCATCTCATTCAGCAGCGCAACCAAACGGGCCCGGCGCTGCTCATTGCCGGCAGCGGTCAAGGCCTCGAGCGGCCCGGCCATGCGTGCGGCGACCGCCGCCGCCGCCAGCCCCAGGTCGGCGGGACGGACGATCTCACTCTGGCTCATCGGGATGCCGCCCTGAATCTGGGCGAGATACTCACCGAGCCCGGTCTGGACCAGCAGTTCCTCGAGCTCGTCCAGCGAACCGGCCTGATAGAGCCTTTCGGCATAGTCCGCGAGGTGGCGGATGGCCTCGACATACGTCGCGAGCCAGGCCAGCCCGTGGGTGGCGCGCTGTTCGCGATCGAACATGCGCGCGACGGTGTGTTTTTCGACGTTGACCCGCTCGCGGACCGCGGCCGTTGCGTCCCGCAGCACGGCCTCGGCGGCGAGGGTCGCCTCGCGGGCGAGGACAAGAAGCTTGAGCCCGGCGTCACGGCGGGCTGCCTGAGGCAGCATATTGTTCTCCAGGAGCCGCTGCCGCCCGAATGATTGCGGTTAACCTACGAATGTCGAGCGCCGATGCAATGCTGCGGCCGTAGAAATGCAAGAGCCAGGCCAGCAATACCCATGGTTTCCGCCGATCTTATAGGATTCTTGCGACATAATTAACTATTTCGCTGTTTTCCTAGTCTGATGAAACGATACGCGGGGGCTATTGGCACCGTTTGAGACCAGTCAACGTTGCCGGCACTATTGCCAATGCAATTACCGTCTCAACTTCTAGCCTTGACAGCGAAACTTTCCCCTCGGCGGCTGATCGCAAAATTCAGCGTCCGGGCGCGCATTGTCGCCATCGCGCTCATCCCGGTGATCGGCTTCCTGGCCAACGGAATCGCGTTCACGACCGGCCAGAACGACGTCACCAAGGCGTTCGACAAGGTCGAGGCGGCCTCCGCGCTTTCGGACGCGAGCCGCGAATTCAAGATCGCGCTCACGTCGATGCAGATCGCCGCCAAAGACTATGTGGCCAATCCATCCCCCCTCCACATAAAGGAGTTCGACGCCGGCCAGACCCTGGCATTGATGAGCTTCGAACGAATCGCCGCCACCGGAGGGGTCAACAGCGAGGATGCGTCGCCTGTACGCCAGAAGCTCGGCGAACTGAAGCTGATCTTCGGCTATCTGATCGACGAGCAGCAGGAGTTGGGCGTCGCTGAAGACGAAGGCACCCGCAAGCGCCTGCACAGCGCCGCCGCCTCGATCGAACAGACCATCAATCAGGGCATGACCTGGCTCTCGGCCGCTGACCGGGAGACGTTACTGCTCGCGCTGGTTACCATGCGCCGCCACGAAGCTCAGTATCGACTGAGCCGCTCGCGAGCGGTCTGGGAAGACTTTTTCAAGGAGTTCAGGCGCCTCGAAGACAAGTTGCGCCTGCTCGCGGTTGAAACGTCGCTCACGCAGGAACTGCGCCAGCGCGTGCAGAACTACGCCTCCACGCTCGCGCAGTGGAACAGGCATCATGAAAACGTGCTGAAGTCCCTCAAGGACATCGTCGACAGCAGTCAACAGCTCATCCCGCACGCCCATGCTATCCTCGATCTCACACAGGCTCGCACACGCGAGTCGAAGGCCGCGCTTGAAGTTTCGCAGGACCGGACACGGAACATCATCATCATCGTCGGTTGCGCGATGGTCCTGATCGGGCTGGCCTTCAGCCTGTGGATCGGGCGCAGCATAACGCGGCCGCTCCATGGCTTGGCCGAAACCATGAAGCGGCTGGCAGCCGGCGACACGTCGGCGCCGATCCCGGCAACGCGCGCCAAGGACGAACTCGGCGAGATGGCGCGCACGGTGCTCGTATTCCGCGACACCATGATCGAGCGCGAGGAGCTTGCGGCTGGCCAGGCCGCGGCCAATCGCGAGCGCGAGAGCCGGGCCGAGACCATCGCCGGGGCCATCACGCGCTTCGAAGGCTCGGTCAATCAGGCGCTCGCACGGGTACGCGAAGCGGCGCAGCGGCTCGAGATAGCCGCCACTCAGCTCAACGGCGCCGCAGACCAGGTCTCTGCCGAAGCCCGCACCGCGGAGTCGCGCGTCGGCGTCGCCTCCGGCAACGTCGCCGCCGCGGCCAGTTCGGTCGAGGAGCTTGCAGCCTCGATCGGCGAGATCGCTGGCCAGGCGAACCGTTCGACCGAAGTCGCGACGCGCGCGGTGCAGGAAGCGCGGCGCACCGTCGGAACGATGTCTGAGCTTGGCAACGCGGCCACCCACATCGGAGAGGTCGTTGGCCTCATTCAAGCGATCGCAGGCCAGACCAATCTGCTTGCGCTCAACGCCACCATCGAGGCCGCCCGCGCCGGCGAGGCCGGCCGCGGCTTCGCCGTCGTCGCTTCGGAAGTCAAGTCGCTCGCCGGGCAGACCGCCAAGGCCACCGAGGAGATCGCCGGCCAGGTCGGCGCCATCCAGTCAGCCGTCGCTGACGCCGCGCAAGCGATCGAGCAGGTCAACAATATCATCGACGAGATTTCCACCATCGCCTCCACGGTGGCGGTGACCGTAGAGGAACAGAATCGCGCCGTCGCCTCGATCGCCGAGGGCGTGAACCTTGCTTCCGGCGAGGCGCGCGGCGGCGCCGAAGCCATGAGCCGCGTCGCCGGCACCTCGAACGACGCCCGCTCCACTGCCGCCGAAGTCAAATCGCTCTCCGATGCGCTGGCCGTCGAGGCGGAAAGCCTCAACGGTCAGGTCCGGACCTTCCTCAACGACGTCCGGGCGGCTTAGTTGGCGCTCGACTAGCGCTCGACCGTTGCGGTCCCCCGGCCCCACATTTGCTATGCTGTCGCCTGCTGCCGGCGGCACAGCCGTGGCTGGGGCTTGAGATGGCGCTGACGCAATTTCTGAACGGTCTTTGCTGCTCCCCGCGGATTGCGGTCGACGCCTTCCATCATTTCAACAAGTCTGACGGATGGGCGATCGCGAGCCACATCGCGTTGTCGATCCTGCTGGCGCTCTTTCCTTTCCTGATCGTCGTTACCTCGCTGGCGGCATCATTCCTCGGCTCCACGGAGCTCGCAGACGAAGTGGCCAAGCTCCTGCTTGAAACCTGGCCGGAGGAGGTCGCACAGCCAATCGCCAGAGAAATACGCAACGTCCTGACCGAGACGCGCGGCGACATCCTGACTATCGGCGCGGCGCTTGCCGTGTTCTTCGCATCGAGCGGCGTCGAGAGCCTGCGCATCGGCCTCAATCGCGCCTACGAGATGGCCGAGACGCGGAATTGGCTGCTATTGCGAATCGAATCAATCGCCTATGTGCTCATTGCCGCAGTGGCCTTGCTGGTGCTCGCTTTCCTCATCGTGCTCGGTCCACTGCTGCACGCGACCGCCCACAAATATCTGCCGTGGATCGTACCGCTGGAATGGAACATCACGCTGGCGCGCTTCGCGATCGCCTTGGCCGTTCTTATCATCGCGCTGTTGATCGTTCACAAATGGCTGCCCGCCGGGCGCCGGCGCATTAGCGACATCGCGCCCGGTATCCTTGCAACGCTCGTGCTCTGGCTGGCCGGCGGCATGACGTTCGGCCGCTACCTCGCCGAATTTCCCGCGATCTATGTCAGCTACTACGCCGGCCTCGCCTCCGTGATGATCGCGCTCGTGTTCCTCTACCTGACAGCGCTGATCTTCATCTATGGCGGCGAACTGAACGCGGCGATCGCCCGAATACGCCGGCATCCTGACGCCGTTTGATTCGATTCAACCCCGCTGTGTGTAGCGCGACCTGTCATGACAGCGCCCGGCGGACGCGCTATGCTGACCCGCGGCAACGCTGGACCCTGGTAGTCACGGGTCGGGCGTCCGAGTCGGGAGGAATATTATGGTCGAAAGTTTGCTCGTATGGCTGATCGTCGGCGCGATTGCAGGCTGGTTGGCGGGCTTGATTGTCAAAGGTTACGGCTTCGGGCTCATCGGCAATATCGTGGTCGGCATCCTCGGTGCGGTGATCGCCGGCTGGCTGTTGCCGAAGATCGGTGTTTCGATTGGAGTTGGCTTCGTGGCCGCGATCATCAACGCCGTCATCGGCGCTGTGATCCTGCTGGTGGTGCTCGGATTGATACGACGATAGGCGGCTTTCAGTCCGCCTTTCGGCATTCCAGCAATCACGACGTCGGCGTCGCCAGCGCAGCCGCCAGCGCGCTGGGACTGAGCGGCTTTGCGAGATAGTCATCCATCCCGGCCGACCGGGCGGAGGCGGCATCCGCCGTGTTTGTACGCCCGGATATCCCGATGATCCGTATCCTGCCTGCAGGCTGGGCACGCGCACGAATGCGCCGCGTCGCTTCAAATCCGTCGATTCCCGGCAGCGTGATGTCCATCAGCACCGCATCATAGCCCCCACGCGCGACCGCATCGACGGCGGCTTCGCCGGTACCGACAAAATCGGCACGGTGACCGAGTTCGGTCAGAATGGTGTTGAGCACGACGCGGCCGTAAGGGTTGTCCTCGGCACAGAGAACCGCCAGCGAGCGCGACGGCGCTGCGCGTGACAAGCTCCCCGGGTCCGACGACGCCGCGGGCTGCGCAATCCTGGCGACGACGCTCAATTGGAAGCGGCTGCCGCGCCCCGGCTCGCTCGTCACCGTCAGATCGCCGCCCATTGCCTTGGCGATGCGCTTGACAAGGCTCAGCCCAAGCCCGGCCCCACCGTAGCGATGAGCGATCGCCTTGTTCGCTTGTGCGAATGGCCGGAACAGCCGCTTGATCTCGGCGGGCTTGAGACCGATGCCGCTATCGCTGACGGTGAAGATCAGACGAGCGCGCTGCCGCGCGATGCGCTCGCTCGCGACGTCGAGTCGAATCTGGCCCCGTTCGGTGAACTTCAAGGCATTGTCGATGAGGTTTTCGAGCGCAGCGCGCAACCGCATGGCATCGCCGATCACCGCCGCCGGCAGATCGTCAGCGATAGCAATCTCGCACTTGAGGTCGCGGTTCTCGGCGCGCGCCACGAACGAGACCGCAAGCGATTGGGCCAGCCGCTGCGGACGCATGAGGTCGCGCCGCAGGACCAGACCTTTGCTGCCAGCGCGGACCGCATCCACGATCAGCGAAGCGAGCATCGCCAGGTGATCGGCCGTTCCCTTGATCGCCACGGCCCATTCGCGCTCGCGCGCGCCAAGCTCGGACGTCGACAGGAGCTCGCCCAGCGCCAAAATTCCGGTAAGCGGCGTACGGATGTCATGAGCAAGCTCGGCGAGCGTCGCTTCGATTGCGCGCGTCGACGGCGCACGCCGCCGTCCGCGATTCGGCCGGCGCGTCCGGGCGACCGCTGACTTTTGTCGTCGTGTCTTCGGCATCCAGCCCACCCGACGCCAGATTGCCACGATGGGCCGATCGGGGCCACCCGCAGGCTCAGTGTGGCGGTTTTACTAGCCAAGTCCTACCAGGCGGCGGATGTCGGCCTGCGACACGCCCTGCGCGCGCAACTCGCGCAAACCGGTTGCATACGTCGACTTCGAGAGCTTGCGGCTGTCGGCATCGTAGATAAGCCGGTGGTGATGGTAGCGGGGCTCCGGCAGGCCAAGCAGCGTCTGGAGCAGCCGGTGCATACCGGTCGCCCAGAACAAGTCATGGCCCCGGACGACGTCCGTCGCGCCCTGTCCGGCGTCATCGACGACGACCGCGAGATGATAGCTCGTCGGCACCTCCTTACGCGCCAGCACCACATCGCCCCATGCGGCCGGCGACGCGGCAATCGTGCCGGTCTCGCCGTCAGGGCCGGCGCCGGCTTCGTCCCACGTAAGCGACCCGGCTTTCGCCAGCGCCGCTTCGACGTCGAGCCGCAACGCGTAGGCATCGCCGGCCGCCATGCGCTGCGCGCTTTGCTCCGACGGCAGACGGTTCCCGGGATAGAGCGGCGCGCCGTCGGGATCGCGCGGCCAAGGGCCTTTGCGCTCGCGCATGGCGACCGTGGCGGCGATCTCGGCGCGGGTTTCGAACGACGGATAGAGCAGGCCCTGCGCTTCGAGGCGCGCGATCGCCGCGCGATAGTCCGCGAAGTGCGCGCTCTGGCGGCGCACCGGCTCCTCCCAGGCGATGCCGAGCCAAGCGAGATCGTGATAGATCGCCTGCTCGTATTCGGGCCGGCAGCGGGTCTCGTCGATGTCCTCGATGCGCAACAGGAATCGCCCACCGGCCGCGCGCGCCAGATCGAAATTGACCAGCGCGGAAAACGCGTGACCGAGATGCAGATAGCCGTTCGGACTTGGTGCAAAGCGGAAAGCGGGCGGTGCCATGGAGCTGGATCATCCTTGCCATAGGCGGCGATAGCAATGGACCGCAAAAGCCTGCAAGATAGTCGCAAAAGGGAGGCAACGATGGCCCCTGGACGACTTCGCGCCTTCAATTTCCAGAAGTGGATCGACGAGAATCGGCACCTCCTCAAGCCACCGGTCGGCAACAAGAAGGTGTTCGAGGACGGCGAGATGACCGTTCAGGTCGTCGGCGGGCCGAATGCGCGCACCGACTTTCACGACGACCCGGTGGAAGAGTTCTTCTATCAGCTCAAGGGCGACATGGTGCTCAAGGTTTGCGATAACGGAGCGTTCTACGACGTTCCGATCCGCGAGGGCGAGGTATTCCTGCTGCCGCCACGCACGCCGCATTCGCCGCAGCGGCCGCAGGAGGGCTCGATCGGCCTGGTGGTCGAAGCCGCGCGGCCGAACGAGATGGATGGGTTCAACTGGTATTGCTTCGAATGCGGCGCGCTCGTGCATCGCATCGAGGTCAAGGTCCGGCACCTGGTGAAGGACCTGCCGCCGCTCTACGAAGCCTTCTATGCCAACGCCGACGCGCGCAAGTGCAAGCAATGCGGCGCGGTCCATCCCGGCAAGACACCGCCGGCCGGCTGGGTGAAGCTGTAGCCGCTCGTGACCCATCGCATCAGAACCGAAGCCGAGCTCGACATCGCGCTGAAGTCGCTGGTGCAGCGCGACGCGCGCTTTGCCGACGCGCTCGCAATTGCGGGACGGCCGCCACTGCGCAAACGCGCGGACGGATTCGCCGGGCTTGCGTCGATTGTCGTGTCGCAGCAGCTTTCGACCGCCAGCGCCGCCGCGATCTGGGGCCGGCTCCAGGCATCGGTCGACCCGTTCGACAACCGGGCCTTGCTGTGCGCCCGCGCGCCACGGCTCGCGCGCGCGGGACTGTCCGCGCCGAAGATCCGGACGCTCAAGGCTATCGCCAAGGCGATCGAACGCGGCGACGTAGATCTCCCCGCGCTCGCGGCGTGGCCTGCCGACGAAGCGCACCTCGCACTGACTGCCATCCATGGTATTGGGCCGTGGACCGCCGACATCTATCTCTTGTTCTGCCTCGGTCATGCCGACGCTTGGCCGGCCGGCGATCTCGCCTTGCAGGAGTCTGCGCGGATGCTGTTCGGCTTTACATCGCGGCCGACCGCAAAGGAGATGCTGCCACTGGCCGAGGCATGGCGGCCTTGGCGCGGCGCAGCCGCCTACATGCTCTGGACCTATTATCGCGCCGTCAAAATGCGTGAAGGTGCGCCCGCTCCGGCCGTAAAATCCGCGCCGTCAAACAAGCCACGCGGCGGCCGCACCGCGCGCAGGTGACGCGGGCGCGGCGGCTTGGAGGCCAAACGCGATCCACCTATGATCGCGGCAAATCCTGCGGTGCAGTCCCGCGCCGACCCATCGAGCATCGGGAGCACAGAATCCATGCGAAAACTGGTTGTGACCGCCAGCGCAGTATTGATCGCGGCCTCCGCAGCACTGGGCGCGGCGCAAGCCGATCCGATCGCGGAGTTCTACAAGGACAAGACGATTACGCTGTTCATCGGCGCGGGCGTCGGCGGCAGCTACGATCTTTATTCCCGTCTGTTGGCGGAGCACATGTCGAAGCACATCCCGGGCAAACCGAACATCATCACAAAGAACGTCCTTGGCGGCGGCGGCGGACTGCCGGCGGCGATTCACATGCAACGGAGCGTACCACGCGACGGCACCGCCATCGCCATGACTCAGCAGACGATCGTCGTCGCGCAGGTGATCGAGAAGGTCGCGGCCGGAAAATACGACGTGAGGCAATGGGGCTGGATCGGACTGATGGCGCCGATCCGCAACATGCTGGCGGTTTGGCACACGGCGCCTGCGCAGACGCTCGATGAGGCCCGCCACAAGGAAGTCGTCGTCGGCTCAACCGGCCGCACCTCGCCTACCTATATCGTTCCGCAGGTGCTCAACGAGATCCACGGCACCAAGTTCAAGATCGTGTCGGGCTACAACGGCGTGGCCCAACTCAATCTCGCGATGGAGCGGGGCGAAATCCAGGGCCGCGGCGCCTCCTGGATCAGCGTAGTCGCGGGCAAGCCGGCATACATCGCTGAGAAGAAGCTGAAGGCATTGGTCGTCGACGGCCTCACCCGTGACCCTTTGATCCCCGATGCGCCGCGCCTGATCGAGCTCGCCAAGACCGATCGCGCGCGCCAGGCGGTCACATTGATTTCGGCATCCTCCGAGTTCGGCCGCGCGGTGTTTGCGCCGCCCGGAATCCCCGCCGACCGGCTCGCGGCGCTGCGCAAGGCTTTCGATGCCGCGATTAAGGACCCAGCGCTGCTTGCGGACGCCAAGAAGCGCAAGCTCGTGATCGAGCCGCAGAACGGGGCCAAGCTCCAGAAGACCACCGCCGACGTCGTCAGCGCCTCTCCGGAGGCCATTGCCTATGCGCGCCAACTCATGGGAAGCAAATAGACGCCCGAACAGGGCGTCTGACCCGGAGAGTGTTCAATGGCCGCCGCGCTTGACGGTCCGCGCATCGAGCCGCGTTCGGGCGGCGCGGCGAAGCAGCTTGTCGTGTTCCTGCACGGCTACGGCGCCGACGGAAACGACCTCATCGATATCGGCCGCGCCTGGCAGCCGATGATGCCGCATGCGGCGTTCGTCTCGCCGCACGCGCCCAATGCATGCGGCCAGGCGCCGACCGGCCTCGAATGGTTTCCGCTCACGATGCGCGAGCAGAAGGAGCGGTGGCTGGGCTGCAACGCGGCGGCGCCCGTGCTCGATCGTTTCCTCGATGATGAGCTTGCGCGCCGCAATCTGCCGGCGGCGAAATTGGCGCTGGTCGGCTTCAGCCAGGGCACCATGATGGCCCTGCATGTTGGCCTGCGCCGCGCCAGCGCGCCGCTCGCGATCGTCGGCTATTCCGGGATGCTGGTGCTGCCGCCCGACGCCGAGCCGGAAGCGATCGCTGCGGAGGTCAAATCGCAACCGCCGGTTCTGCTGGTGCACGGGGACCGCGACGACCTGATCCCCCCGCAGGCGTTGTTCCATGCCGCAGGCGGCCTCGCCGCGCTTGGCGTGCCGGTGGAATGGCATCTCTCCGCAGGCATCGGCCACGGCATTGACCAGGAAGGCCTGCGCCACGGAGCCGAGTTTCTGGCCCGCCGGATGACCTGAGCCGGTGACCGACGAGGGGTAAGCCCCCGCGTCCGCTTCACAATCCTGTCACGCTCGCCTATAGACTAGTGCCCGCTTCCGAAGTTCGTAATACATTGCAGCACCCTCTTACACGAACTTCGGAAGCAAAGGGCACTAGCAACTTAATGATTCTAGTGCCGCTTTTCGATTTGAAATTCCTAACCGAGTTTGCTGCAATCGCTGTAGGAACTTCAAATCGGCGGCACTAAGGTCCTGTTGCGGCTTTGCCCGAAGGAGGTCGAGGAACGCTGCCGTGAACTCGCATGTGTCGCCTACCGGCTGGCCGGCCCTCGTCCTCAATGCGGACTTTCGCCCGCTGAGCTACTATCCGCTCTCGCTGTGGTCGTGGCAGGACGCGATCAAGGCGGTGTTCCTGGAGCGGGTGAACATCGTCGCGCACTACGACCGCGCGGTGCACAGCCCCAGCCTCGAAATGAAGCTGCCGAGCGTCGTGTCGCTCAAGACCTTCGTCAAGCCCGCGACGCAGCCCGCATTCACCCGGTTCAATGTCTTCCTGCGCGACAAATTCTGCTGCCAGTATTGCGGCTCGCACGAGGACCTGACCTTCGATCATCTCGTGCCGCGCTCACGCGGCGGCCACACCACGTGGATAAACGTGGTCGCTGCCTGCTCGCCCTGCAATCTGCGCAAGGGCAACCTGACCATGACGGAGGCGGGGATGCATCCCGCGCAGATGCCATTCCAGCCGTCGGTGCATCACCTGCATCGCAACGGCCGGCTGTTCCCGCCGAACTACCTGCACCAAAGCTGGCTCGATTATCTCTACTGGGATACCGAACTCGAGCCGTAATCGCGCGACCCGCATTCGTCACAGGAATTGGAGCGGCGTTCGTTGGCCATGTCGCGCGTTCCGCTCGTCATCGAAAAGGTACTCGTCCATCCCGTCCGCATCCCCTATCCGCGCACGATCCGCTGGGGCGCGCATTCGGAGGACTGCGCCGATTATCTCCTGATCGAACTGGTCACCCGCGACGGCCAGTCGGGCATCGCCGAAGGCACGGTGAAACCCAATTGGATGGGCGCCACGCCGCGCTCGTTAGCGGTCACGATCGAGGAGGTGTTTGCGCCGCGCCTGATCGGCGCCGACATCGCCGACGAGAAGACCGCCACCAAGAGCATCGACCGCGTGCCGGAGAACCGCCTCGCCAAGGCGATGATCGACGTCGCCTGCTGGGACCTGCGCGCGCAAGCGGCCGGGCAACCGCTGTGGAAGCTCTGGGGCGGCGAGCGTTCGGTGCCGGTATCGTGGACGGTGACGCGTCAGGAACCCGCCGCGATGGCGCGCGACGCCGCCGACAAGATCGAGGTCCACGGCTTCCGCACGCTCAAGATCAAGACCGGCCAGGGACGCGAGCGCGACCTTGCCGCGCTCAACGCGATCCGCCGCGCCGTCGGCGAAAGCATCCGCCTCTATGCCGATTCCAACGGCGCATATGAGACCGCAGCCGTTCCCGACTTCACTGCCGGCCTGAAGGACCGCGGCGTCTTTCTCGCTGAGGACCCCTGCCATTATCTTCCTGACGCAAGCTTCGAGCGCCTTCGACAAGCCTGTGCCATACCATTGCTGGTCGATCACGATTGCCGGTCGCTGCCCGAGGCGTTGCTGTTCGCCGAACGCGGCGCCGAAGCGGTCAGCATCAAGATCGGCAAATCGGGTTTCAGCGAATCGTGGGACATCGTGCGCCTCGCCGAAAGGCGCAACGTGAAGTCCCATGTCGGCATGCTGGGCGAAAGCTCGCTCGGCGCGCTCGCCGCACTGCAACTGGCTGCCTCGCTGCCTGGACGCGCGCGGTGGCTGCCGGCCGAGTCGAGCTTCTTCCTGACGCTGCCGCAGGAGTTCGTGCACGCGCCGCTCGCGATCAGGGATGGCGCAATCGTCCTGCCGGAGGAGCCGTCCTTCACGAGCTTCATCGATCGCGATCGGCTGCGGGCGCTGCGGCCTTAATTATCGGTGGCAGGCAGTCGCCGGCCGACAACAAATCCCCACGCCGCCACAGCCGCCAGCGCCAACGCGACCAGCACGTTGTATCCGGCAAGCGAGAGGCCGAGGAACCGCCACGCTGCCTCATCGCAGCGCACGACCCTGATGCTCTGCAAATCCTTGAGCAGGTTGCCCGCACCGCCCAGACCGCCGGCGGGCGCGGCGCAGGTCTGCGGCCCCTCCCACCATTTCCATTCGACCCCGGCGTGGTAGGCGCCGAGGCCCGCGTTCCAGAGCATCAGGACCGCGAGGGCGAGCAACGCTCCCAGCATCACCCTGCGGCGGCTGCCGACCGACTCGCCCAGGATGACCATCGCCGCCAGCGGAATCGCGAAATAATAAGGGTAGCGCTGCTCGTAGCAGAGCGGACAGGGCCGCAGGCCCATCCCGTATTGAAAGAACCAGGCGCCGAGGAGGGCAAAGGCGCTACCGAGCGCGACGATTGTGGCGGCGGCTACAATCGGCCGGGTGCGCGCGAGGCCGAGAGCGGTGTCCAGCAACGATTCTTGGCGCAACCGTGCGTCCATGCCTATCTGTACTCCATAGCGGTTCGGGCGTCGCCGTCCGACATTGACCCCTTGCCGCCGCCGACTATGATCCGGCAGGTAAGCCCCTGTGGCGGAATTGGTAGACGCGCCTGACTCAAAATCAGGTGGTGGAAACATCGTGCTGGTTCGAGTCCGGCCAGGGGCACCATTCCAGGCTAATGGCCGATCGTGGCCACGCGGCGTCAGCGCAACCC
>JBOHIG010000429.1:0-11701 GCA_050725815.1 Xanthobacteraceae bacterium | reverse complement strand
GGTTATCTGAAGTCCCAGAAGGGCGGCGCCAATTTGAATTATAAGCGGCCGGATGTTTAAGACTGACGACAGGACCGACGACGGAGGACGGATGACGCCCTAACCTGTCACTCTGCGTTTCCGATATCATCTCTGCTCGATAATCATTACCTTGTTGCCAATCCGTCGTCCGTCATCTGCCTCCGTCGTCTGAATCATGCGCGCATATCTCGATTTTGAGAAACCGGTGGCCGAGATCGAGGCCCAGATCGAGGAACTGCGCCAGGTGCAGACCGACGAGACCGGGGCCGCCATCGGCGAGGAGATCGCGCGGCTCGAAGCCAAGGCGGCGCAGACGCTCAAGGACCTCTACGCGAGCCTCACGCCCTGGCAGAAGACCCAGGTCGCCCGCCATCCCGAGCGCCCGCGCTGCCTCGATTATATCGAGGCGCTGATCGCGGATTTCGTCCCGCTCGCCGGCGACCGCAAGTTCGGCGAGGACGAGGCGATTGTCGGCGGCTTCGGGCGCTTTCGCGGCGAGAGCATCTGCATCGTGGGCCACGAGAAGGGCTCGACCACCGAAGACCGGCTCAAGCGCAATTTCGGCATGGCGCGTCCGGAAGGCTACCGCAAGGCGGTGCGGCTGATGAAAATGGCCGACCGTTTCGGCATCCCGGTGCTGTCGCTGGTCGACACCGAGGGTGCCTATCCCGGCATCGGCGCCGAGGAGCGCGGACAGGCGGAAGCGATCGCGCGCTCGACCGAAACCAGCCTCGACCTCGGCGTGCCGAACGTCGCAGTCATCATCGGCGTCGGCGGCTCCGGCGGCGCCATCGCGGTCGCCACCGCCAACCGCGTGCTGATGCTCGAACACTCCTTCTACAGCGTCATCTCCCCGGAAGGCGCCGCCTCCATCCTGTGGCGCGACACTTCCAAGGCCCAGGAAGCCGCGACCAGCATGAAGATCACGGCGCAGGACCTGCAACGCTTCGGCGTGATCGACACCGTCGTGAGCGAGCCGGTCGGCGGCGCGCACCGCAATCCTGCCGCCGCGATCGCCGCCACCGGCGATGCGATCGCCGAGGCGTTCGGCGAGCTCAGGCTGCTCGACCCGGAAACCGTGCGGCGGCAGCGGCGCGAGAAGTTCCTGGCGATCGGGCGGACGCTGGGGTGACGTGGGCCGCACCGATGACCGGACTCCAATCAATCACGCACCATCATCCTGGCGGTGGTACGGGCGTGCTCGATGAAGAGGCGCGCGACCGGGCTCAACGCACGGCCTTGCAGGGTGACGAGCCGGATCGGCCGGCGGTTGGCTGGCAAGGTCACCGGTAGCGCCTTGATCGACAATTGGCTGACGCCGACTTTCAGCATCACCGCAGGAACGACCGACAAGAAGTGTCCGCTGGCGACCAGCATGATGCGCAGATAGGCAGAGTTCGCGGCCACCGTTGTTCGTGGCATCTCCAGTCCAATGGCGCGAAACGCTGCGGCAAGGCGCGCGCTGATAAAGCTCTGCGCCGGCGGCAGAGCCCACGGTTCATCGACAAGATTGGCCAGTTTGACGTGGCGCTTGCTTGCCGCCGGATGCCGCGCCGCAGCCACAACGGCAACCGCTTCGTGGTAGAGGATCTCGCTCTGCATCGGAGGCTCGTCGATGTGCCGTTCCATCTGCCCAATCAGCAAATCGACGTTGCGGGCGACGAGTTCGCGATGGAGGACGCCGGGATCGCGCAGCAGCACCTGAAAGGCGATGCGCGGGTACCGCCGGGCGAGCCGGTTGATGACCGCCGACACGATGCCCGCCGAAACCGGCTCGGTGCATCCGATCCGGACTTCACCCGCGGCCGGGTCCGACAGGAAGTCGATATCCGCGACGCCCTTGCGTAGATCATCGAACACGGCAACGCCGCACTTGAGCAGCGCATCGCCA
The DNA here is from genome assembly GCA_050725815.1 of Xanthobacteraceae bacterium. Lineage (GTDB taxonomy): Bacteria > Pseudomonadota > Alphaproteobacteria > Rhizobiales > Xanthobacteraceae > VAZQ01. The sequence continues at coordinate 9,789 of JBOHIG010000429.1, read as the reverse complement.
TAGGGCGTCAGCTCGATTCCTTTGCGACCGCGTTCGAGCAGGCGCTGACCGAGTGTCTGCTCAAGGCTGGCGATGGCCTTAGAAACCGCCGGCTGCGAGTAATTGAGCCGGTCGGCAGCCTTGCCGATGCCGCCCGCGTCGATCACGGTCATCAAGGTTTGCAAGTCCTTCAGACGCAATCGCCGACCGAGTCGATCGTCCCACGGCATCGGAATCATCCATTCTCTGTGGTTATGGAAACATAACATAATACCATTCGTCTTTCATGGATACGCAGCGCATCATCTGCAGCGGAAGTGCGCGATGGTCCCAACCGGCAGATTTGACGCCCGCGGCTGTATCGTCATCGCCATCCTTTTCGGCGTCGCAACGAATTCAGCCGAAACGGCCCGCGCCGACGATGTCTTCGCCGGCAAGACGATCCGCATAATCGTGCCGGCCGGGCCCACCGGGGGCTACAGCCTTTATGGTCAACTGGCCGCGAACCATCTCGGTCGCTTCATCTCGGGCAAACCGGCCGTCGTGGTGTCCTACATGCCGGGCGCTTCCGGCGTGACGGCGATGAATTTCCTGTATGAGGCTGCGCGCCGCGACGGTACCGCCATCGCCGTGCTGACGCAGGACCTTGCCTCGCAACAGGCGCTATCGCGCAAAGGCGTCCGCTTCGACGCCGCCAAGTTCAATTACATCGGGCGCGCGGCGGCCAATGTGCCGGTCCACATGGTCTGGCACAGCGCTCCGGCCGCTTCGATCGCGGACATCAAACGGCATGAGATCGTCACCGGCGCCGTAGGCAACGGCGGTACCACCATCGACCTACCCCGCGCCCAGAACGCGCTGATCGGCACCCGGTGGAAGATCATCTCCGGCTATCGCAACGAGGATTCGCTGATCGCTATCGAACGCGGCGAAGTTCAGGCCGCGATTTCGCCGGCGACGCTATTCCGCGGGCGACTCAAGCCGTGGCACGAGCAACGCAAGGTCAATGTCATCGTCCAATATGCGGACTTCCGGCATCCGTTGTTTGCGCAGGTGCCGGCGATCACGGACCTGGCCGAGGCGCCGGAAGCAAAGGCGGTGTTCAAGTTCCTGGTCTCCCTGGCGACGGTCGGGCGCGCGTTTGCCGCGCCGCCGGACGTGCCGGCCGAGCGTGTGAGCATCCTTCGCAACGCGTTCGACGCGATGGTCAACGACCCCGCTTTCAGGGCCGATGCGGAAAGGCGGGGCGCCGACCTGATGCCGAGGTCGGGCAAGGCATTGGCTGCCTATGTCAGGGAGATCGTCGCGACGCCGCCTGCGATCGTGAGGAAAACGAAGCAAGTGATCGCGGCGAAGTAGGTGAGCAGCACCGTTGGGCGCCGTATGCCCTACTCTACTCCCGCCGCCTTCAGGTATTGCCGATCGACAAAGCGCTCCGCCGGCGGCAGCGGGGCCTTGAGGACCTTCCCCTCGCCGAGGAACGAGATCACGCGCGCCATGCCCTTCATGTCGATCTCACCGCGACGCGGCAGCACGTTGCGCTCAGGCTCGAAGTAGAGTTGAAGCGTAAGCTCGGCGTTGGCGCGCGCGAATCCGGTGGTATCCACGATGGTCCGGATCACTGCCTCGCGATTGGCCGGATCGCGGATGAACTCGAACGACGATGCCATCGCGCGCACGTAGCGCACGACCGCCTCCTTGTTCTTCTCCGCCCAGGATCGGCGCGCCGCAGTGACGGTGTAGACGAATTCCGGCACCGCTTCGATCGAAAGCCCAAGCAGGCGAAAGCCGCGCCGGATCGCCACGAAGTCCTGCGGCTGGCCGAGCGGGACGGCATCGCAATCGCCGGTGGTGAGACAGGCGAGCCGCGCGGGCGTTCCGTCGACGAAACGCGCGCGGAAATCTTCCCGCTGTACGCCGTGCATCGACAACAGCTTGCGGATCGACAGTGTGATCGAGCCGGTCTCCGCCGCGACGCCGATCAGTTTGCCCTTGAGGTCGGCGTAGGTCTTGATCTCGGGCTTCGCGACCAGGCTGTAGATCGGATTGTTGAACTCGGACACAACGGCAACCGCATCCGAGCCCTTGAGATTGGCCTGGATCAGGAACGCGGTCGCCACATGGCTGACGTCGGCCACACCGTTGTGCAAGGCGTCGATCATCTTGGTGCCGCCGCCCGGGACCGGCACGATGTGAAAATCAAGTCCCCCACGCACGAACAGGCCGCGGCGCTCCGCTAGCAGGATCGGAAGCGAAAAGATGCTGCTCTGGGCGGAAAACGCCTGGCCGTAGCGCACGCGCAGCGGCTGACCGGCCGCGGCCCCAATCGAGCAGACTTGGGCAATGCAAACGTAAAACAGTGCTGCCGCAACGACGCGCGGCGTCCGAACCATGGCTCTCATCGGACGAAGATAGTCCTTTCCGCCCCGCGAATATCACACCGCGACGATCAGACCCGCTGCAGAATGCACTCCGATTCGATCGGGATTTTCGGATCCTCGGTCGCGCGCGGGCGGGTCATCACCCGCAATTGCTTGTAGCCTACCTTGGCGCAGGAGATTTCGACTGTCTTCGGATCGATGTCCTTGTTGAAGCCGGGCACCTTGAATGCGCCGAGGATATTGGTCTGCGTCACCACGCTGCCGCCGCCCTTCACGCCGACCGTGACCTTGGCGCTGGCGACCAAGCTGCCGCGCGTATCCTTGACGAAGCCGAAATAGGCGGGCCCTGCGTCTTCTTCGGGCTCGTGCTCGTCGTCGAAGCCTGATCCGCCCGCCCACAGCACGCCCGAAACCGCAAGAGTCACTCCCGCAGCCACGGCGACGATTCTGAGGGCTCGCGACGCTGAGAACCCCATGCAGACCTCCCTATTCGCTCACCGCGTTCATTTGGGCGCGCGGCTAGCCAATTAGGCTGTCAGTATACCATTGCTCTGGCGCAGCGCGATATCTACCGCGTAAAAAAGGATCGCAGTCCGTACGCCAAAGCGACGATCGCGACTATCGCCACAATCCACAACAGATTCGGCGAGATTTTCCTGGTCAGACTCTGGGGAAGGAACGTAGCGAGCGCCGCCGCCACGAAGCCGCCGGCAAGCGCCGAGACTGTCCATCCATACCAATACATCGCCGGCCCCTCCTCCTTGCTGGCCGGCAAGGTCCCGAGCGCCCAGCGGCCCGACGCCGGGAAGTAGCTGAATGCCGCCCAGGTCATGAGCTCAAATACCGTATACAGAACGGTAACTGCGATGCCGAACGTGATCGCGAAAACGGGGATCCTCGACCCGTTCATGATCCATATCCCCGGACATTGTTGATGATGTGACCGACAAGGAAAGCGTACCAGACGATGATCGCCAGCAGCATCGTTACACCCTTGCGAGCGGTGGCGTATTCGTCGAGTTTCGCGCGCGTCCACAGCCACCAATAGGCCGGGAGAAGCCCGAGTCCGATCGTGACCGCATGCTCCTTCAACTCGAAGGAGCCGCTCGTTTTCCAGTACCCGAACTGTTCGATCGGAATTCTGACGTAGACGCGATACTTGGTGTAGATCCACGCGCCCATGAGGAAGGCGAGTACCCACAAGACGCAGACTGCAACGGCGTAGCCCCGCGCCGGCACCGCGCGGAAGCGATCAACGAAATTTCCGGCGCCAACCGCGCTGCGCACCGGCATCGCCACAGCCATGGCCTGATGCGTTAGCGCCCCAAGCAATGCGACCGCCAGAAGTCCATGAACGATCAGCAGGATCGTCCAGAACGTACTGACGGAGATGTAATCGAATATGAAATCCATCCACATCCCCCCACATCGCGGCCCAGCAGTTCGCCTGCATGTCTTTGTAATCAGCTCAATACAATCAGCTTAATCGGAACTCGCAGTGCCCGCAATTCTCACGTTCACATCTGGAAGCCCTCAAAAGAAGCGGCGCGCACCGAAGCGCGCGTCGCGTCTTTGCGCAAATAGTCTGTGGCTATGCCGACCGCCTATTTCGCCAGCGGATCCGGGCGCATCTGGAATTTCACGACCTTCGGGCGGTTGGCCTTGCCACCCTCCAGGTGGAACATGGTGCGGTTGGAATAGGTGGTCCAGATTCCTCGGCCTTTCCAGCCACCGTTGGGATCGTCGATGCGGCCATCGACCCACTTGGTGAAGAACCCCATCGGATAGGGCACAACCAGATTCACGAACTTGCCGTCTACCAGAGCGAGCAGCGAGGAGTTCATGTTGCCGGTCGCGATCGGCACGTTGTTGCCGAGGCCGCCGGTGTTGTACCAGTCGACCCACGGGTAATAGCTCGCTTCCGCGCTTCCCGAGTGCTTCACGTCCTTGAACTGCGGACCTGGGAACGGATGCAGCGTCCACCCCTCCGGGCAATGCTTGCCGGTCGCGGTCGGGCCGTTGAGCACTTTGCATTTGCGCCGGTCGAACTCGCCGAGATGACCGCTCGCAAGCGATACCCAGAACACGCCGTTGCGATCGATGTCGCCGCCGCGGCCGCCATAGCCCGGCATTGGCGGCTCGTAGATCTCCGAGAGCTGCGTCTTCGGATCGAAGCGCACGACGTAGCTCGGGAACGGCGAGAGCGAGTGGCCCCACACCGAGCCGTCGACCGGGTTGATGGCGACGCTGTAGAAGTTTACGGCGACGCGCTTGTCTTTGGTCGCGTCGACTTTCTGGTTGGGCTGCACAAAGTCGTCGCGCTTGCCGTTGCCATTGGTGTCGAGCACGAAGGGCGACCAGCCCTGCGACCTCACGTGGTCGCCGGTCTCCTCAAACATCTTGACGTTCAGCCAGCCGGCGACGTTGACGCCGCCGACGCCGCTGGAGAACCACAAGGTATTGTTTGAGTCCTCGGCGAAGCTGAGGTGATGCGTGGGGAAGCAGAGGTTCACCAGGGTGAACTTCTTGCTCGCCGGATCGTAGAACGAGGTTTGGCGGGTCGAGCGCGTGATCGGGAATACTTTCGCCGACGGATGGTCCGACCCTTTCTTGCAGAAGTCCGGATTGTTGTTGGGATTGCGGATGCGCACCGTGAACCAGGGACGGCCCTTATGGTCCATCATAGGATTGTGCTGGTTCGCCTGCGCGGTCCAGATAGGCTCGTCGCCCCAATAAGGTGACGGCGCCATCGGATCGGTCCGGTTCGACGGCGTGTTCGGATCGAGCAGCGGATGCTCGATCATCGACGCCGTGTGCGTCACCGGATCGAGCACCGGCACCAAGCTCGAGCTTTGCTCATGCGAGCCGTAGAGCTTGCCGTTGGCGTTGATCGTGGGCTTACGCCGATCGGTGCCGGTGATGTCATGCAGATAGAGCTTCGGCTCGCTCCAGTCCCACAGGGTGAGCACGAGATTGCGCTCGATGCCCTGCGGACGGTTCGGCTTGGCGAACGGCAGTTCGCCCGCCGCGACGCGATCGGTCCAGTCCGCCCATTCCTTCAATGAGCGATCCGGACCCATGCGGGTCACGACACCGACCATCTGGCCCATGGCTTGGCCGGATTGTATGCGGCGCGCCCAGGCATCCTTCGAGTTGGCGAACTTGCCGAGCGCAGGCAGCAGTGTGCGTGTGCCCGGAGTGCCAAGAGCATGGCAGGACATGCAGCCGAGACTCTTCGCGTCGGAAACCCAGTGCGCCTGCGTGCGCCTGCTCGGATTGATTCCGTTGCCCTCGGGACCGGTGCCCGGAAACTCGCTCGGGGCCGGAATCTTCAGCATCGAGTACCAGTAGATCGGCGGATACAGCTCGGCGGCCGCTTTCTCGCTCGGCGCCGCGACGGCAGTGAGCTTGAGCTGCTGGCCGGGGACCGCGTCGACCTTGGCCGAATCGACGAGACCGTAGCCGCGCACCCATACCTTGTATTTGGCCTTGGGCAGGTCGGGCAGCACGTAACGCCCGCGGTCGTCGGTCACCACGATCTTGGCGAATTTGGTCGATAGGTCAGTGGTTTCCGCGATCACCCAGACGCCAGCCTCGGGGCCTTTCGGGCCGGAGACCACACCGCCAATGTCGTCAGTGTCGATTGTGACAGCGGGAACCTGCGCGCGCAGTTGGGCGGGCGCGGCCGCCACAATTGCCCCAAGCGCCAGCGCCGCAACGCCCCAATACAATGCTTGCCTGATTTTCATCGCCCGCTCCTTTGATTGACGCTTCCTCGACGCCGTTCTTTCCGGCCGGGCGGCATCCCATGGAACCGGGCGCAACGCCTGTCCTGACGGCATTTGAACGGTCATGGTTGCAAAATCCCACCGCCATGACAATGCGATGGCCGGTACCCGGTACGATGGGACGGGCCGCCGGCGTAGTTTTCCACGTCCTGCCCTGATATTTCCCAAGTCTTGGGCCAGTCTCCGGCCGAAGATCGGATGGGAACGGGACCGGTCTTCTCGATGAATACATCCGCCTGTTGGCGGCGCTCATCGCAATTTACTTTTCGTTCACCATCGGCGTGCTCAAACGGCTATCCGGCGGGATTTAGCGCCTTGCGATCAAGGCTCCTTAAGGATAACCATTGATCAATGATGGCTTGGGGACAGCCACTCAGTCGGGGAGTCTCGCGTTTGAATCGGCGCTCTCTGGTCCGCCCGCTTCTGGCGTCCGCGGCGATCGCGGTTGCCATTGCGCTTGCCGGTTGCGACACCGACGGGCCGGGGCCGACGCTGCGCTCGCTCCAGCCGCTGTCGCCGCAGATGGTCGCCGAGATCGAGAAGCGGAACATGGCGAAGGAATCGCCGATCCTCATCCGCATCTTCAAGGAAGAGTCCGAGCTCGAAATCTGGAAGGAAGACAACACCGGCCGGATGGCCTTGCTCAAGACCTATCCGATCTGCCGCTGGTCGGGCGAGCTTGGCCCCAAGCTCAAGGAAGGCGACCGTCAGGCACCCGAGGGCTTCTATAAGATCACGCCCAGCCTGATGAATCCGAATTCCCAGTACTACCTCGCCATCAACATGGGCTACCCCAACGCCTATGACCGGTCGAACAAGCGCACCGGCGCTTTCCTGATGATCCATGGCGATTGCTCCTCGCGCGGCTGCTACGCCATGACCGACGAGCAGGTGGCCGAGATCTACGCGCTTGCGCGCGAGTCCTTCTTCGGCGGCCAGGGATCGTTTCAGATCCAGGCCTATCCGTTCCGGATGACGCCGCAGAACCTGGCGCGGCACCGCAACTCGCCGCACATCAAGTTCTGGCGGATGCTCAAAGACGGTTACGACCACTTCGAGGTCACGCGGCAGGAGCCGAAGATCGACGTCTGCGAGCGGCGCTATGTCTTCAATGCGGAGAGCAGCCGCCGCTTCACGCCCGCCGGCCGCTGCCCGGAAATGCAGGTGCCGGAAGACGTCGTCGCCGCGGTGAAGGACAAGCAACGCCGCGACAACACCCAGATCGCCGAGCTCGTCCGGCGTGGCACGCCTGCCTCGGCGGTACGCACCTATGCCGACGGCGGCATGCACCCGACCTTCCGGCAGGCCGTGCAGCCCTACAACGTCGATGACGATGGCGTCGTGCGCACCCGGGTCGCCTCGCCGGCGGGGACGATCCCGGCCAACATCAGGCTTCCGGGCGCCAAGAGCGCGCGCGCACAGGTCGCGACCGGCAGCCTGTCCGAGCCCGAGGTTGCGGTGGAAACGCCGTCGACGACCCGCGTGGCTTCTGCCGACGCGAAGTCCGGCGGCGGTAGCAGCAGCCTGTTCGGCAATCTGTTCTCCTCGAGCGGCGGCGGCCAGTCGAGCGGCGTGATCGGCCGGATGTCGGCGATGATGGGCCTGGGCGGCTCGCAGCCGGCGGCTAAGACGCCGACGCCGAAGGCGCGCCCGGCGCCGAGCAAGCGCGCCGCGGTCCAACCGCGCAAGAAGCCCGAGACCAAGCAGCAGACCGCCAAGACCAATGCCGGCGCGATCCGTCCGAAGACCGAGGCCGCGGCGCAGAAGCAAGAACAACAAGAGCAGAAGGCATCGCCGCCGCAGACCAGGAGCGCCGGCGTGCTCAGCGGCGCGCAGCCGGTGGTCCCCTCCGGCAGCTTCGACAACCGCTTCGGCGCCTGGCGCTGATTTTCACGACTGTCCAGCTTGTAGAACTGTAGCCCGGATGAGCCATAAGCGCGTGTACGCGCGTCTTCGACGCGCTATGGCGACATCCGGGGCCGATGTGCAGCTTGCACCGCAAATCCCGCATATCGCTTTCGCTCATGCGGGCTACGGTTGCTACGGGCTACGGACTACTTATGCAAATCGCCCGTGGCAGTGCTTGTACTTCTTGCCGGAGCCGCAGGGGCAGGTTTCGTTGCGGCCGACCTTGCCCCAGCTCGCCGGATCGGCGGGATTGCGCTCCTGCACGCCCGCCGTGCCGTTGGAGGCGCCGATCAGCGCCGGCGCCAGCGCCGGCTCGGCAAACGCCAGATCGTCCTCACCGGAGCTCGGATCGAAGTGGTGCGCCTCCATGTACGGCAGGTTCGACGGCAGCTCGGGCGCCTGCTCGACCACCTCGATACGCATGAGCTGCGCGGTCACCGCCTCGCGCAGGTTCTGGCTCATCGCCTCGAACAGACTGTAGGCCTCGGCCTTGTACTCGTTGAGCGGATCGCGCTGGGCATAGCCGCGCAGCCCGACCACGTTGCGCAGATGCTCGAGCATAACGAGATGCTCGCGCCAGAGATGATCGAGTGTCTGTAGCAGGACCGTGCGCTCGATCTGGCGCATGATCTCGGCGCCCCACTGGGCGACCTTCTTGGCCATATGCTCGTCGGCGCGCCGCTCGACGCGCTCAAGCAGCTCCTCGTCGGCGATGCCCTCCTCCTTGGCCCATTCGTCGACCGGAAGCTCGAAGCCGAGCACGCGGGTGAGCTCTTCCTTCAGCTCCGCGGTCTCCCATTGCTCGGGATAGGCGTTCTCGGGGACATACTTGGTGACCAGCTCCTCGATCGCGACATGGCGCATGTCGGCCACGATCTCGGACGCATCCTCGATCTTCATCCATTCGATACGCTGATCGAAGATGACCTGCCGCTGGTCGTTCGACACGTTGTCGAACTTGAGCAGGTTCTTGCGGATGTCGAAATTGCGCGCTTCGACCTTCTGCTGCGCCTTCTCGAGCGCCTTGTTGATCCAGGAATGGACGATCGCCTCGTTTTCCTTGAGGCCGAGCCGTTGCAGCATGGTGTCGAGCTTGTCCGACCCGAAGATGCGCATCAGGTCGTCTTCAAGCGACAGGAAGAACTTGGAATGGCCGGGGTCGCCCTGGCGGCCCGAGCGGCCGCGCAACTGGTTGTCGATGCGGCGGCTCTCGTGCCGCTCGGTGCCGAGCACGAACAGGCCGCCGGCGGCGAGCGCCTTCTCCTTCAGGCGCGCGATCTGGGCGCGGATCGCGGCGGCGCGCGGGTCCTTCTCGCGCGCGCGCATGTCCTCGATGTCGGCGAGCTCCTGGCGGATGCGCATGTCGGCGTTGCCGCCGAGCTGAATGTCGGTGCCGCGGCCGGCCATGTTGGTCGCGATGGTGATCGCGCCCGGCACGCCCGCTTGCGAGACGATATAGGCTTCCTGCTCGTGATAGCGCGCGTTCAGGATCGCGAAGACCTTTTTCTTGGTTGCAGCCTCGTCGCCGGTATAGAGCGCGGCGAAAGCGTTGGGATCGGAAAAATCGTGCTGCTCCCAGCCTTCCTTGCGCAGCATCTCGGCCAGGCTTTCCGACTTCTCGATCGAGGTGGTACCGACCAGCACCGGCTGACCGCGCTGCTTGCAATCGTCCAGCAGCCCGACGATGGCGCGGTATTTCTCGGCATTGGTGCGATAGACCTCGTCGTCCTGAT
>JBOHIG010000428.1:0-12004 GCA_050725815.1 Xanthobacteraceae bacterium | reverse complement strand
TCGAGACGATCACCGCGCCCTTGAGCGGCACCTGCTGCGCCATGGTGAGTTGCGCATCGCCGGTGCCGGGCGGCATGTCGACGACCATCACGTCGAGGTCGCCCCATTCGACTTCGCGCAGCATCTGGGTGAGTGCGGAGATCACCATCGGGCCGCGCCAGATCATCGGCGTCTCCTCGTCGATCAGGAAGCCGATCGACATCACCGTGAGACCGTAGCGCGAGATCGGTTTCAGCCGCGTGCCGCCGAGGGTCTGCGGGCGCTCCTTGATGGCGAGCAGCTTCGGCAGCGATGGCCCGTAGATGTCGGCATCGAGGATGCCGGTCTTGAGCCCGAGCGACGCTAAGCCCAGCGCGAGATTGACGGCCGTGGTCGATTTGCCGACGCCGCCCTTGCCGGAGGCGACCGCGATGATGGCACCGACGCCGGGCACACCGGCCTTGGCACCGCCGCCGGCTTGCCCAACAGCGGCAGGACGCGCGGCGCCCGGTTTCTTCTCGGCGGTGAGCGCGACCATGGCCGAGGTCACGCCGGGCACGGCACGCACCGCCTGCTCGGCGCGTTGGCGCACCGGCTCCCAGGCCTTCACCTGCGCGGCATCGACGGTGAGCGAGAAGAACACCTTGCCGTCGGTGACGACCACGTCGGAGAGCACGTCGGTTTCGGTGAGCGGCCGTCCGTCGGGCGCCGGCACCTTGGCGAGACTGTCGAGAACCTGTTGCTCGGTCGGCGCCATCGCGCGTCACCTAGACATTGGAAACGCCGCCACCATAGGGGCGGAAGTGGAGCGGTCAACGCCCCGGTTGCGGATCGTTGCGATCAGCGGACATATAGGACACGACCGCCCGGATGGCAGCAGCATTGAGGAGGAATCAATGGCAAAAGTCGCTTTTCTCGGCCTCGGCGTCATGGGCTACCCCATGGCCGGGCATCTCAAGGCCAAGGGCGGCCATGAGCTGACGGTCTACAACCGCACCGCCGCCAAGGCGGAAAAATGGGTCGCCCAGCATGGCGGCAGGCGGGCGGCAACACCGAAGGAAGCCGCCGCCGGGCAGGATTTCGTCATGTGCTGCGTCGGCAACGACGACGACCTGCGCGAGGTGACGCTGGGCGGGAACGGCGCCTTCGCGGGCATGGCGAAGGGGGCGGTGTTCGTCGATCACACCACGGCCTCGGCGGGAATCGCCCGGGAGCTCGATGCCGAAGCCAAGACGCGCGGCTTCGGCTTTGTCGATGCGCCGGTCTCGGGCGGCCAGGCCGGCGCCGAGAACGGCATCCTGACGGTAATGTGCGGGGGAGAGGCAGAGCCCTATGGGCGCGCGGAAGCGGTGATCGCGGCTTACGCGCGCATGTGCAAACTGCTCGGACCGGCGGGCGCCGGCCAGCTCACCAAGATGGTGAACCAGATTTGCATTGCCGGGCTGGTGCAGGGACTGTCGGAGGGAATTCACTTCGCCAAGAAGGCGGGACTCGATGTGGAAGCGGTGATCGCCACTATCTCCAAAGGCGCGGCGCAGTCCTGGCAGATGGAGAACCGCTATAAGACCATGGACGCCGGCAAGTTCGACTTCGGCTTCGCGGTCGACTGGATGCGCAAGGATATGTCGATCTGTCTCGGCGAGGCGCGCAGGAATGGCGCCAAGCTGCCGGTCACGGCGCTGATCGATCAGTTCTACGCCGAGGTGCAGGCGATGGGCGGGCGAAGGTGGGACACGTCGAGCCTGATCGCGAGACTGGAACGGTGACTCCTTTCTTGTAGCCCGGGTGGAGCGAAGCGTAACCCGGGAACGGCTATCATTGAGAGACAGCCCCGGGTTTCGCTCCGCTCACCCGGGCTACGGCGGCTAAATCTCCACCACCATCCCGTCCTCGGCGATCATCACGCCGGCCGCCCTCGCCTCCTCCACCTTCGCGAGCATCGACGGATTCATGTGCGTGAGCATGATGCGCTTCGCGCGCAGGCTTGACAGCTTCGGCTTCAGCACTTCCCAGCTCAGGTGCCCGCGCAGCACACCGACATAGCCATAGCATTCGCAAATGAACAGGTCGGCGCCGTCGGCGACGCCGATCAACGCGTCGGTCCATTCAGTGTCGCCCGAATAGGCCAGCGACTTGTCGCCCTCGGATAGCCGCACCGCGGTCGATGGCGCGCCCGACTGGTGCACGACCTCCGTGGTCGTCACTGTGTGGCCGAGGACTTCGGTCGGCTTGCCGACCTCGATCTCGACGATGTCGAAGGGAAACCGCCAGCGGTTGGTGGTTGCGCGCGGGAAGAAGCACTCGAGCGCGGTTTCGATCCGCGCGCGCGAGCCCGGCGGGCCGGCGATGGTCAGCGGACGCTCGCGCCGCGCCACGAGCTGCGCGTCGAGCAGCAGGAACGGCAGCGCGCCGAAATGATCGCCGTGCAGATGCGAGAGGATGATGCCGTCGACATTACCATGGTCGAGGCCCGTGGCCTTGAGCGCGACCGGCGAGGACGCGCCGCAATCGACGAGCAGCGTCGCCTTCGCGGTCTCGACCCAGAAGCAGGTGTTGAAGCGGCCTCCCGAGCCGAATGCGTCGCCGGAGCCGACGATGGTGAGCTTCATGGATTACGCGCCCGCGCTCGGCCGCGCCGACACGTCGGCATGCCAACGGCGCACATGCGCGCACTCCTCGGGCACGGCCAGCTTGGCGGGCTTCATGAAATCGATGGCGCACAGTCCGGTGATGTCCGCGACGCTGTAATGGTCGCCGGCCACGAACGGATTGCTGGCAAGCTGGCGATCGAGGACGTGCAGGAAGTCGGCGATGCGCGGCTTGTTGGCCTCGGCCCAGGCCGGAACCTGCGGCACTTCCATCTTGGCCATCGCCCGGTGACTGTTGCGAAAGACGTGGGAGATCAGCAGGAAGAGGTGCAACTCGACGCGGCGATTCCACATCTCCACCTGCGCCCTCTCCAGCGCGCCCTCCCCGAACAGCGACGGCACCGGGTTGAGCTCCTCGAAATAGCGGCAGATCGCGATGGATTCCGAAAGGATCGTGCCGTCGTCGAGCACCAGCACCGGCACGCGCTGCACCGGGTTGATCGCCGTGAAGGCGTCCGACTTCTGCGCCATGGCGCCGAGGTCGAGCTGCTCGGCCGGCACCGTGATTCCCTTTTCGGCGAGGAAGATGCGCACCCGCCGCGGATTGGGCGCCCGGCCGCCGTCATAAAGCTTCATGGTTCGTGTTTATCCCCGATCGCGCCGATTTTCCCTGCCTTTCCAAAGGGAAACGGCCCGTTAACTGCCCTTTTTAGCCTGGCCTTAAGCGTGGCTTTAAGGATTTTGAGGGAGTTTCGCACGAATCCGGCGGGGTGAAGCACCAAATCGTCATGAGTTCGAGTACCGACCATCGCGACGTCGGCGCGCCGGCGGACCCATCGTCAGCCAAGCGCCGCCGGGCGGCAGCCCAGCACGTGCGCGAGGCGCGCGCCCGGCTGACCTCGACCACGGGGACGCGGCCGCTGTTCGATTATGAGCTGCTGCGCATCTTCGCGCAGAACCGCCTGTCGGCCTCGCTGGTGATCTTGCTGCTGGTCGGCACCGTCGGTTTCCTGTCGAGCCTGTGGATCGGCGCCATCACCGCCGGCACCTGGACCAGCGCGGTGCTGGTGATCCACGCCATCATCATCACAAAGTGCCGACAGTTCCTGTCGGAGCCGGCCGGATCGGTGAACCTGCGCGCTTGGCGAATGCGCTTCATCCTGCTCGATCTATTCTTCGGGCTCGCCTGGATGTTCATCCTCATCCACCCCGTGGGCGTCGCGGAAGGCACCGGCACCTTCATGCTGTTCGTGATGCTGCTGGTGGTGGCGGTGGCGAGCACGCTCTCGTCCAGCGTCCCGACCGCGATGGTCGCCGCCACCATGCCGGTGACCGCCGCAGTCGCGCTCGACTTCGCGTTCCGCGGCACCTTGCAGGACACCATCCTGGCGATCATGGCGATCGCGGCCCAGAGCTACTTCACGCTCCTCACCCACCGGCTCTATTCGACTCAGCTCGCGACGCTCGAAGCACGCGCGGAGAAAGACATGCTGATCGGCGAGCTCGAAACCGCCAAGGCGACCTCGGACGAGGCGCGCCGGCGCGCGGAAGGCGCCAACATCGCCAAGTCGCGATTCCTCGCGCAGATGAGCCACGAGCTGCGCACGCCGCTCAACGCAATCCTCGGATTCTCCGAGGTGATGAAGACCGAGATCTTCGGTCCGCACGCGGTGCCGGCCTATAAGGACTATTCCGCCGACATCCACAATTCGGGCGTCCACCTACTCGGCCTGATCAACGAGATCCTCGATCTCTCCCGCGTCGAAGCCGGGCGCTACGAGCTCAATGAGGAAGCGGTCGCGCTCGCTGCCGTGGTGGCCGAATGCGGCCATCTCCTGCAGATGCGCGCGCGCAACCGCGGGCTCGTGGTACACGAAATGTTCGAGACCGACATGCCACGGCTGTGGGCGGACGAACGGGCGGTGCGGCAGATCTGCCTCAACCTGCTCTCGAACGCGATCAAGTTCACGCCGCAGGGCGGGGAAATCTGGCTCAAGGCCGGTTGGACCGCCTCGGGCGGGCAGTATCTCAGCGTCAAGGACACCGGCCCTGGAATTCCCGAGGAGGAAATCCCGATCGTGCTCGCCTCCTTCGGCCAGGGTTCGAACTCGATCAAATCCGCCGAGCAGGGCGCGGGACTCGGGCTGCCGATCGCCAAGAGCCTGATCGACCTGCACGGTGGTACGTTCTCGCTGAAGTCGAAGCTGCGCATCGGCACAGAAGTCATCGTGACGTTTCCGCCGGAGCGGGTAATGGCCGCGCTGGCGCCGATCGCAGAGCCGGCGCCGCCGACGCAACCGCAGGACCAGTCCGACGCTCCGAATGCGCGGCCGGCGCCGCCATCGGCGATCCGCAAATTACCGCTGTTCCGTCTTGGCTGAGTAGCCGCGAAACAAGATTGTGTTCCGGGCCGCGATGCTTATCTTCGCTAGTGGTCTTTCGATTCTAACATTCGCAAGTCGCTCGCTGAAACGGGATGCGAATGTTAGAATCGGACCACTAGGTTGCAGCAACCGAATCGATGGCCACCACCGAAATCGCCAGCAACGTCGTAAGCCCGTGCAACAAGGTCTGCACGGTCGATCCGATATCGGGCTTGTGCGTCGGCTGCGGGCGCAGCTTGAAGGAGATCGAGGGCTGGTTGCGCTTCAGCGACCATGAGCGCCGGCGTATCATGGGCGAGCTTCCGCAACGCCTGGCGGCGCTGCGTTGCCCCGTCCCCGGCAACAATGCCTGAGGACTCTGACCGTGCGCCGATTCCTCTGGTTCCTGCTGGCGGTCGTGACCGTCGTCATGTTTCTGCTGATCGTGCAGCAGGACGACGGCGCGCTTGCTGGACTGAGCCGGTTCGACATCTCCTCGCTCGGCGTCAAGGTCATCATCGTCGTGTTCCTGGGCGCGCTCGTGCTCGCGATGTTCCGCGAGCGTTTCACGCAGGCGCTGGAATCGGCACTGATCTGGGCGGTGATCGCCGTGCTGCTGGCGGTTGGCTACACCTACCGCTTCGAACTGCGGGAAGTCGGCGACCGCGTCCTGGCCGAGCTCGTGCCCGGCCATGCCGCCACCCGCGGCCGCGTGGTCGAGATCGCACGCAGCGGCAGCGGCAATTTCGGAGTGACTGCGCAGGTCAACGGCGCGCGCGTCTCGATGGTGCTCGACACCGGCGCCAGTTCGGTGGTGCTCACGCAAGAAGCCGCGAAGGCCGCCGGGCTACCGCTCGAGGTGCTGTCCTATTCGGTGACCGTCGACACCGCCAACGGCCGCACCCGCGCCGCGCCGGTCACGCTCGACCGCATCGCGGTCGGCGGTATTGTCGAGCGCTCAGTTCCTGCCTTGATCGCGCAGAAGGGGCAGTTGCGGACCAATCTGCTTGGCATGAGCTTCCTCAACCGGCTGGAAGGCTGGGAGGTGCGCGGCGACCGGCTGGTGCTGCGGGCGTATCCTTAGCAAGGTCGCTCACCACACCAAGCTGGCCAGCAGCCGCAACGAAGCCGCCAGCAGGAACAGCCCGAAGGCGACTTCGAGCACGCGCTTCGAGACTGCGTGCGCGAGGCGCGCGCCATAGGAGGCCGTGAGACTCGACACCGGCGCCATCAGTGCGAAACCGATCAGCGACACGAACCCGATCGACAAAGGCGGCGTCAGCGCCTGGTGCGGCAGGCCGGCAAGAATATAGCCGAGCGTGCCCGCGAGCGTGATCGGCACCACCACGCCGGCCGAGGTGGCGACCGCATTGTGGATCGGCTTGCCGTAGAGCGTCAGCACCATGGTACAGAGCGAGCCGCCGCTGACGCCGGTGAGCGAAGCCATCAGCCCCACCGCCAAGCCGTAGCCGCTCGCCAGCGGGTGTGTTGGCAGATCGTCGCCGAGCCGCCAGCTCTCCTTGCCGAACAGCATCTTGGTGCAGATCACCGCCGCGATCAGCACGAACGCGATCTTGAACACCGGGCCCGGCGCGAAGCTCGCCACCACCGACCCGATGGCGATGCCGGCAATCACCGGCGGAGTCCAGCGCCGCACCACATCCTGCAGCACCGCGCCCTTGGCGCGGTGGGTCAGGTAGGAGCGGATATTGGTCGGCGCCATGATCGCGAGCGAGGTGCCGATGCACATCTGCATATGCACCGCCTCCGGCACGCCAAGCACACGAAACACCTCGTAGAGGACGGGCACCGCGATCACCCCGCCGCCAACCCCGAACAATCCGGCCAGCACGCCCGCGACCGCACCGCCGGCGACGATCGCGGCCGCGAGCAGAGCCAGTTCGTTGAGCGGAATGCCGAACATGTTCAGATGCCTACCAGACGAGGCTCACAAAAAAGCGCAGCGACACCGCCAGCAGGAAAATGGCAAACGCCACCTCGAGCCGCCGCTTGGAGAGCGAATGCGCAAGCCGCGCGCCGAACGGCGCGACGCTGCTCGCCACCGGCGCCATCAGCGCAAAGCCGATCAGCGACACGAAGCCGAGCGACAGCGGCGGCATCAATGCCTGCTGCGGCCATCCCGCCGCCATGTATCCCAGCACGCCCGCGATCGTGATCGGCACGCCGATCGCCGCCGAAGTCGCGACCGCATTGTGGATCGGCCGGCCGTGCAGCGTGAGGATCATGGCGGAGATCGAGCCGCCGCTGATGCCGATCATCGAGGCCGCGAGCCCGACGCCGAAACCGTAGCCGGCCATGCCCGCTTTGCCCGGCAGGCGATCGGCGATGCGCCAGTCGTCGCGGCCGACCAGCAGTTTGGTGCCGATGATGCACGTCACGATAATGAAAGCGATGGTAAGGACCTGGCCCGGTGCCAGTCCCGCCACCAGCGATCCGCCCGCCACGCCGAGCACCGACGGGATCGCCCAGGCGCGCACCACGTCCATCTGCACGGCGCCGTGCCTGCGGTGCACCAGGAAGGATCGGACATTCGTCGGCACGATGATCGCGAGCGAGGTGCCGACGCAGAGCTGCATGCGCACGTCCTCCGGCACGTCGAGCGCGCGGAAGGTCTCGTAGAGCACCGGCACGATGATGCCGCCGCCGCCGATGCCGAACAGTCCTGCGAGCAGACCCGTCACCACCCCGCCGGCGACGATCAGGGCGGCCAGAAACACCAACTCGCCCGCGGAAATGCCGCCGATCATTTGAAACTCACTATCGCGCATTTAAGGCGGCGTCGCCCCGCGAAATCCGGGACGGGGGAAAAGGATCATGCCGCGATGTGCGCCAAATCCGCGCCGGAGTCCATCACGAGCGCGAGCGCATCGGCCAGAACCTCGGCGCCGGCGCCGGGCTTCACCGCTTCGGTCGCGAGATGGCGGCGGAAGGCGCGCGCGCCCGGTACGCCACGGAACAGCCCCAGCATGTGCCGGGTGATCGAGGAAAGGCGTGCGCCACGGGCAAGCTCGCGCTCGACATAGGGCAACATCGCCTGCGCGGCAGCCTTCGCATTCGGGAATGGGGCGGCTTCGCCGAACACGAAGGCATCGACCGCAAGCAGCCGCCACGGTTCCTGGTAGGCGGCGCGGCCCATCATCACGCCGTCGACGCGTTCGAGATGATCCCTCGCCTGCTCGACGTTCGCGATCCCGCCGTTGAGCACGACGGGGAGATGCGGATATGCGGCCTTCAGCCGGAACACGCGGTCGTAGTCGAGCGGGGGGATGTCGCGGTTCTCGCGCGGCGAGAGGCCGGAGAGCCAGGCCTTGCGCGCATGTACGATCAGCGCATCGACGCGCGCCGGCAGCAGCGTTGCGGCGAGCGTGTCGAGCGCGACCTCGGGATCCTGATCGTCGATGCCGATACGGCACTTCACCGTCACCGGGATGGCGACCGCGGCCTTCATGGCGGCGACGCAATCGCCGACCAGCGCCGGCTCCGCCATCAGGCAGGCGCCGAAGCGGCCCTCCTGCACGCGGTCGGAGGGGCAGCCGACATTGAGATTGATCTCGTCGTAGCCGAGATCGGCAGCGATTCGTGCGCACTCGGCGAGCGCGGCAGGCTCGGAGCCCCCGAGTTGAAGCGCGACCGGGTGCTCCGCGGGATCGTAGACCAAGAGCCGCGCGCGGTCGCCGCGCAGCACCGCCCCGGTCGTGATCATCTCGGTATAGATCAGCGCGCGGCGCGTGAGCAGCCGATGGAAGAACCGGCAGTGCCGATCGGTCCACTCCATCATGGGCGCCACCGAGAAGGAGCGCGCCACGGCTGGCGACATGCGAGTCATTGGCATTCTCATGGCCCAGAATATGGTCATGAACAAGAGGCGCGGAAGCCCGTGCGATTTCGTTGACGGACGCTGCCACGGGCGCTACCGCTCGGGCGACAGGGACCGCCCATGCAGGACATCAAGCAGCGCGTCGCGCTTTCCTCGATCGTGGCCTCGGGCGGGCTGACTCTGGCCAAGGGCGCGGTGGGGCTCGCCACCGGCTCGCTTGCGGTGCTGTCCGAGGCGGCGCATTCGCTGCTCGATCTCGTCGCGACGATTATGACCTATTTCGCGGTGCGGATTTCCGGCAAGCCCGCCGACGAGGAGCACCACTACGGCCATGGCAAGGTCGAGAGCGTCACCGCGCTCGCCGAAACGGCGCTGTTGTTCCTGCTATCGGGCGTGGTGATCTGGGAGGCAGCGCATCGCCTCTTCAATGGCCAGGCCCACATCGTCGAGGCGACGGTCTGGGCGTTTGCGGTGATCGCTCTCTCAATCGTGGTGGATTTCTTCCGCGCGCGGTTGCTCTACCGCGTGGCGGCCGAAACTTCGAGCGAAGCGCTGGAAGCCGACGCCCTGCATTTCGGCTCCGACATGTGGTCGTCGATCGCGGTGCTGATCGGGCTCGGCGCAGTTGCGCTCGGCTATCCCTGGGCGGATTCGGCAGCGGCGGTGATCGTCGCCGTGTTCATCTGCGTCGCCGGCTGGCGGCTCGGCCGCCGCACCGTCGGCACGCTCACCGACACCGCGCCGCCGGGCGCGGCCGAGGTGGCCCGCACCGCGGCGGAAGGGATTGCCGGCGTGGTCGCGGTCGAACGGGTGCGGGTGCGGCCGGCGGGCGATGTGCTGTTCGTCGATCTCCTGCTGGCGGTGAGCCGCACGCTCCCGCTCGATCGCGTCACCGCCATCAAACTGCGGGTCGAGGACGCCGTGCGGGCGCGCTTTCCCAAGGCCGAGACCACCGTCAACACCGAGCCGCGTGCGCTCGACGATGAAACCGTGATGGAGCGCGTCACCGTGATCGCACGCAACCGGGCGCTCGCGGTTCACCACGTCACCGTTCACTCCATCAGCGACCGACTGTCGGTCTCGCTCGATCTCGAAGTGGATGGCAACCTGTCGCTCTCGCGCGCGCACGAGATCGCGGACGGACTGGAGACCGCTCTGCGCGACGAACTCGGGCCCGAGGTCGAGGTCGAGACCCACATCGAACCACTTCAGGTGCGCGACGTTTCCGGCCACGATGCGCCGGAGCGGCGGCTCGCCGAAGTGCGCGCGGTGCTGGCGGCGGAGGCGGCCAAGACCGGAGCGGTGCGCAACATCCATGACGTGCGCGTGCGCGAAACCGCGGAGGGCGAGGTCGTCAACTTCCACGGCACCGCCGATCCTGCGCTCTCCGTCGCGGAAATCCATGAGCAGATCGATGAGCTCGAGCGCGCGCTGCGCGCACACTTCCCCTCGATCAAGCGGGTGATCGGCCACGCTGAGCCGCGCTGAGCGCGACGTCACCAAGGCGTGCGCCGCAGGGCGTAGCTTTGCGGTGAATGCCGAGAACCTCTTCGACAAAGAGTATGTGGCAACGTGTTACAACGTCGACAACAACTGCTTCTACGGTTCACGGCGCAGCGTAATCGCCAGCGCGCGCTGTCGCTGGTAAAGCGCGTCCCCGTTGGAAGCGCGGGACCGGTGGTGGTCCCGCGCGCGATTGAGTTACTTCGGCGCGATGCCGGCAGCCTCGATCACCTTGGTGTAGCGCGCGGTGTCGGCCTTGATGATGGCGTCGAACTGCGCCGGCGTGTTTGGCGCCGGGTAGTTGCCAAGCTTGAGCATGTGCGCGACCACGTCCTTCATCTTGATCACGGTCGCGATGTCCTGGGCGACCTTGGTGCGGATCGCCATCGGCGTGCCGGCCGGCGCCATCACACCGAACCAGGACTCGTACTTGTAGTTCGGCAGCGCCGCCTCGGCGATGGTCGGGACCTTGGGAAGCTGCGGAATTCGTTTCTCGGAATTGACGGCCAGCGCCCTCACCTTGCCGGCGGCGTCCAGCGATTGCGCCTGGGGAATCGGCGCGAAATAGATCTGCACGTCGCCGCGCACCACCGCGGTCACGGCCGGTGGCGCTCCCTTGAAGGGGACGTGGACCATCTGGAGCTTCGCTGCCTGCCGGAAGATTTCAGCCGACAGAAACGAGGTCGAGGCGGGACCCGCCGAAGAGAAGTTGAGCTTGCCCGGGTTCTTTCGCGCCAGCTCGATAAACTCCTTGAGCGTCTTGGCGGGAGAGCCCGGATTCACGATCGCGACCAGCGGCACCGATGCCACGACGGTGATCCCGGCAAAGTCCTTCACCGGATCGAACTGCACGGCCTTGTTGATCGCGCGCGCAATCGTATGGCCGTTGGAGGTGAGCATCAGCGTATAGCCGTCGGGCTTGCTCTTGGCGACGCCGGTGGTGCCCGGCAGGCCGGGGCGGTTCTCGACGATGACCTGCTGCTTCCACATGACGCCGAGCTTGTCGGCGAGCATCCGCGCAAGCCCGTCGGTGATGCTGCCGGCCGAGAACGGCACGACGATGCGTACTGTCTGGTTCGGATAATTCTGCGCGAACGCGCTTGTGCTCGCGGCCAGCAACGCCGCTACGCCAATACCCAAAATGCGATACCGGAACATCATTGTCCTCCCTTTGATCAATTGGCAGGCCTGCACAGCCTGGGTCGATTAGACCATGAAGCTTTGCCGGTGGACACAGCGAAATTTCCGGAACGGCGACCCGGCCGGCATCGTTACCGCAGGGCCCGCCGCCCCTTGATCCGCCACGGACTGTGTTAAGACGGGCGCCCGAGCCGACCCCCGGCTCCAAGACGAGCCGCCGATGCGAACCGAACAGGCCCCGACCATCCGCCTTGCCGACTACCGCCCACCCGACTGGCTGGTGGAAACTGTCGCGCTCGACGTCTCGCTCGATCCCGCCGCCACCAAGGTGCGCGCGACTCTGCAATTGAAGCCCAACCCGAAGGCATCGGCCCCCGCGCCGCTGGTGCTCGACGGCGACGAACTGAACCTCGCCGCGCTCCGACTCGACGGAGACGCGCTGGGGCCCGAGCAGTACGTCGCAGCACCCGACCGGCTGACTATCGCGCAGCCGCCGCAGCGCCCTTTCCGGCTCGAAATCGAAACCGTGATCGATCCTTCCGCCAACAGCCGGCTCATGGGGCTTTACCGTTCAGGCGCGACCTATTGCACCC
>JBOHIG010000427.1:0-24559 GCA_050725815.1 Xanthobacteraceae bacterium | reverse complement strand
GTCGAAGTCGGCGTAGGCCTGGCGCACCAGCCCGTCGAGCTCGGCGAGCCGGTGCAGCATCAGCCGCTCCAGCTCCGGCATCCTGTCCGGCGCGATGGCGTCCTCACCGCGGAAGTGCGCGAGGTTGCCGAGCATCCAGCGGATGGTGTTGCGGAGCTTGCGGTAGGTATCGACCGTGGTCTTGAGGATTTCCGGGCCGATGCGCTGATCGTCGGCATAATCGACCGCGCACGCCCACAGCCGCAGGATGTCTGCACCGGAGGCTTTCGTCACGTCCTGCGGCGCGGTGGTGTTGCCGAGCGACTTCGACATCTTGCGGCCGTCCTCGTCGAGGGTGAAGCCGTGCGTCACCACCACGTCGAACGGCGCTGTCCCGCGGGTGCCGCAGCTTTCCAAGAGCGAGGACTGGAACCAGCCGCGATGCTGGTCGGAGCCTTCGAGATACATCACGGTGTCGGCTCCGCCATCCTTCTTGCGCTTGATCCCGGCGAGGCCCGGAAAGTGCTTCGGATCTTCGAGCACGAAGGCGTGGGTGGAGCCGGAGTCGAACCAGACGTCGAGGATGTCGTCGACTTTCTTCCACTCGTTGGAATCGTAGTCGGGCGTGAGGAAGCGTGCCGCGGCGCCCGTCGCGTACCAGGCGTCGGCGCCTTCGGTCTCGAAGGCGTCGGCGATGCGTTGGTTGACGCGATCGTCGTCGAGGATTTCGACCGAGCCGTCGCCCTTCTCGCGTATGAACACCGCGATCGGCACGCCCCAGGCGCGCTGGCGCGAGATCACCCAGTCGGGACGGCTCTCGACCATGCCGTTGATGCGGTTGCGGCCCTGCTCGGGCACCCAGCGCGTTTCTTGAATCGCTTTCAAGGCACGGTTACGCAGCGTGTCGTAAGAGGCGACTCCCGAGTGCTCTGCCCACTTGATAAGGCCATCAGTAATGGGCTTGTCCATGGCGATGAACCACTGCGGGGTATTGCGGAAGATCACCGGCTTCTTGGAGCGCCAGGAGTGCGGATACTGGTGCTTGAGGCGGCCGCGCGCGACAAGCATGCCGTTGTCGCTGAGTGCCTTGATGACAGCGTCGTTGGCGTCGCCCTTGTCGCCCTTGTCGTTGAGCACGCGCTTGCCGGTGAAGCCCGGCGCATAGCCGGTGAAGGCGCCGTTCTCGTCGACCGTATAGGGGATGACGGTGTCGATACCGGCGGCATCCAGCAGCGACTTGTTCTCCATCCAAACTTCGAAGTCCTCCCGGCCATGACCGGGCGCGGTGTGTACGAAGCCAGTGCCGGTGTCGTCGCTGACATGCTCACCATCAAACAAGGGCACGATAAAATCGTAGCCGGGGAAGAATCCCCTGAGTGGATGTGCGCAGGTAAGCGATGCGACAAGCCCGGTGGGGACGCTCAAGACTTGTTTGAATGCCGTGACGCGACACTGTCTTAGGACTTCAATCGCTAGCTTCTCGGCGATAACAAATTTGTCGCCGACCTTCGCCCAATTGTCCGCGGGCGCGTCGGTTACCTCATAGAGGCCGTATCCGATCTTCGACGAAAAGCTTACGGCGCGATTGCCAGGGATAGTCCAAGGCGTCGTCGTCCAAATTACAATCGATGCGCCCTTTAATTCATCAATCTGATAATTTGACACCGGAAACTTCACCCACACCTGATCGCTGGTGTAGTCCTCGTACTCGACCTCGGCTTCGGCCAGCGCGGTCTTCTCGACCACCGACCACATCACCGGCTTCGAGCCGCGATAGAGCGTGCCGTTCTGCGCGAATTTCATGATCTCGCGCGCGATCTGCGCTTCGGCGGCGAAATCCATGGTGGAATAGGGGTGGTCCCAGTCGCCCTCGACTCCGAGCCGCTTGAACTCCTCGCGCTGAACCTCAAGCCAGTGCTGGGCATAGGCGCGGCACTCCTTGCGGAACGCGATCATCGCCGCCGGGTCCGAGAGATTCGGCTTCTGCTTGTTCTTCGAGCGGTAGTTCTCCTCCTCGATCTTCCACTCGATCGGCAATCCGTGGCAGTCCCAGCCCGGCACGTAGTTGGAATCGTGGCCGAGCATCTGCTGGCTGCGCGTCACCACGTCCTTGAGGATCTTGTTGAGCGCATGGCCGATATGGATGTTGCCGTTGGCGTAGGGCGGGCCGTCGTGGAGAACGAATTTCGCGCGTCCCTTGGCTGCGTTGCGCAGCCGCTCGTAGAGGCCGAGCCTGGCCCAGCGCGCGAGAATCTCGGGCTCCTTCTGCGGGAGCCCGGCGCGCATGGGGAAGTCGGTCTTGGGTAGAAACAGAGTCTCGCTGTAGTCGCGGGCGGCGTCGGTCATGAACGTCAAACCAGGGCAAGGATGCAATGAGGGCTCGGAAGATCCCGGTCCTCCGCCGACGCGATATCAGGCGGAAGCCGGGCGGCTAATGGGCCGAGCGAACACCGACCGACATACGAAAACGATTGAATCGCGCGCCATCATGGGGCGTTAGTACCAGATCGCGCGCACGGCGCAAAGGCATGCCACCCAGGGCGCTTTCGGCCGGGATGGGCGTCGCCGGCCGTCTGGAACCGGGCCACCGGTGGCGCGTTGTCGGGTCGGTCCAATACGCTCACATTCGGAGATGATGGTGGAGCTGCTCCGCGCCCGGAGGGAAAGGCGGCACGCTTTGATCATCAATGATCCGCAGCCGATCGCAAGCGTCGACAGCATCTGGGGTTCGGCCGCCCGGCTGGCGACGGTCGGCATTTTCCTCCTGCTGCTTGGTGCGGCGCTCTACTTCGCGCGCCCGATCCTGCTGCCGATCGCCGCGGCGCTGGTGGTCGGCATGACGCTGGCGCCGCTCGTCAAGCGCGCGCGGGATTATCGCATTCCGATATGGCTCAGCGCCGTGCTGCTGGTCGGCGGACTGATCGCGCTTGCCGGCATTGCGGTGACGCTGCTGGCGGCGCCGGTGACCGAATGGATCGGCCGCGCACCTGACATCGCCGCCCAGATCAAGCAGAAGCTTTATGTGCTGGACTGGCCGCTGACTGCATTGCGCGAACTCCATAATACGCTGGTCCCGCCTGCCGCGAACACGGTGAAGATCGAGACCTCGGAGATGACGTGGGTCGGGCCCATCCTCGCCACGGTCACGCCGGCCGTCGCCCAGCTCGTGATTTTCAGCGCCACGCTGCTGTTCTTCCTGGTCGGCCAGATGGAGCTCCGCCGGCAGATTGCGGGGATGTTCACAGGCCGCGACGCGAAGCTGCGATTCCTGCGGATCGTGAACGATATCGAATACAATCTTGCGTCCTATCTCGCGGTCGTTTCCGCCATCAATGCCGGTGTCGGCGTGGTGGTTGCGATCGGCGCATGGCTGTTCGGCCTGCCCAATCCCGCGATCTTCGGGCTAGTGGCGGCGATCCTCAATTTCATTCCGTATATCGGCCCGGCCTGCACGACGGTGATCCTGTTCGGCGTGAGCCTGATCACCTTCCCGACGCTCGGTTACGCCCTGCTGCCGCCGGCCGCTTTCATTGCCGTCGCCACCATCGAAGGCCAGATCGTCACGCCGACCATTCTCGGCCGCCGGCTCGCCCTCAACCCGTTCGTGGTGTTCGTCGCGCTGGTGTTCTGGGCCTGGCTGTGGGGGCCGATGGGCACATTTCTGGCCGTGCCGCTCTCGATCATGGCTTTGGTGGTTTTCAACCACGTCGTGCCGCCGGAGGCCGACAAGCTCCCGGCCTGAATGGAACTTTTTTGCCCGAGCCCCGTTGTCGGCTCAGTACCTTTCCACACATCGGAGTATCGTACATGTCCAGCATGTCGAACATGGGGCGCGACGCGGCGAAGGACGCCAAGGACACCGCCAAGGAAACCAGCAAAGCCGCGTCGGCCGGCGCAAAAGACATCCAGGACGATCTGGAAGCGCTGCGCGATGACGTTGCGCGGCTCACCCAGCAGATTGGTGGCATCCTTTCGGCGAAAGGCAACAAGGCTTGGCAGCGGGCGCGCTCGAATGCCGAGGATGTATTCGCGGAAGTCCAGGACAAGGGGATGGAAGCGGTGGGCGCGGTGCGCGAGGTCGGCGACAATATGGTCGATGCGGTCGACGAGTCGCTAAAGAAGCGCCCCTACACCACGCTCGCGCTCGCGCTCGGCATCGGATTCCTATTCGGAGCGACATGGCGACGTTAAGGCTTGGCGCCGCTAAAGGCTTAGCACCGCTAGGGCTTGGCGCTACTGGCGTCGCTAAGCTTGGCGGCTCTCGCTTCGGCGACGCCAAGACCGCAAAGGTGAGCCCGCAAGCAAAGGTGAGCCCGCAAGCACAGTCATTTTGCAAGCACAGCCATTTTGAGTGAGCGAAAGCATGTTCAGCGGTCTGGTGCGTCACATCAAGCTGACGGCCAAGGCGAAGACCGGCCTCAGCGGCGCGGTCGTCGCGTTCGCGATCATTGCCGCTATCTGCGCCGCGGTGGCGTTCGTGCTGCTGATCGTGGTCGGCTTTATCTGGCTCGAAGAACGATACGGCGCATTGACGGCGTCGCTGGTGCTGTTCGGTTTCTTCCTGATGCTGGCGATCCTTGCGGCGCTCGCCTGCCTCATCACCCACAAGCGCGTCGCCGAACAGGCTAGGCTGGCGCTTCAGGCCCGCAGTCAATGGACCGACCCCTCGACGCTGGCGGTCGGGCTCCAGCTTGGCCGCGCCATCGGCCTGCGCAGGATCGTTCCGCTGATCGCGGTGGGCTTCCTCGCGATGACTTTGTCGCGGGAGTGGTTCGGGAATCGGGTGGCCGAAGGGGACGATGATGCGGCGGCGGACGAAAGTTGATCAGATGCGGCCAAGCCGGGGAAATGCGTCCGGCACGCGCGCCAGTGCGGCGCGCGCCCGCCGACTGTCGTCGTCCATACGGCGCACGAGGTCCTGCACGCTGTTAAAAGCCTGCTCGGGCCTGATCCACTCGATGAAGGCGACGTCGATCGTCTGGCCGTAGAGGTCGCCGGAGAAGTCGAACAGAAAAGACTCGAGCAATACCGTTCCGATGTCGAACATCGGACGGCGCCCGAAGCTTGCGACGCCGTCGTGACGGCCGCCGCCTGCTCCGACGCGCACCGCATAGATGCCGTGACGCAACGCGCACATGGGATCGGACATGAGATTGGCAGTCGGGTAGCCGAGATCGCGCCCGCGCTTGTCGCCATGCACGACCTCGCCGGTGATGAACCACGGATAGCCGAGCATCTGCGCGGCCTCCGCAACGCGGCCTTCGGCGAGAGCGGCGCGGATCGGGCCGGACGATATCCGCCGGCCATCGTCCTCGAAGCGCGGCACGACATCGACGGCGAAGCCGCGGCGCGCGCCTTCGGCTGCGAGATAGTCGGGGGAGCCAGCGCGGTTCATCCCGAAATGGAAATCGAATCCGATCGCCACGCCGGCGACGCCAAGCTTCTCGACCAGAATGCGGTTGACGAAATCCTCTGCCGTGAGCGCGGCAAGCTCCGCATCGAAGCGCAGGACGATCGCGCCGTCGAGTCCGGCGCCGGCCAGCAGCCGCAGCTTGGCGGTTTCGTCGGTGAGCCGGAACAACGGCTCCTGCGGCCGCAGGAAGCCGCGCGGATGCGGCTCGAAGGTCAGCGCCGCGGCCGGACGTCCGAGAGCGCGCGCGCGCGCCATCGCGGCGGCGATCACCGCGCGATGGCCGCGATGCACACCGTCGAAATTGCCGATCGCGACTACGGCGCCGCGCAGCGGATGACCCGGCGGGGTCTCGCTGCGGGCCACCGCGAACGGCGGGATCGGCTTGCTGTCTTCGGTCATGCGGCTTGCATTGGTACGACGGTGAGCGGGCAGTTTTTTGCGGGTTGGCTGCGGTTCGGGCCGGCGTTCAGAATCGGCATGATTCCATTGAAGAATCCGTCAACTTGCGGGACTGCCGGCTAACGCCATGCGGGCAGTTAACCGGATATTCAACGGCTTTTGCTAGTGGGGATCGGATGGGGCGGCCCGCAAGGGTCTCGGACGAGGCCTCTTTTGCCGTGGCGCCGGCAGCAGCCCACAAGCCGGCAATCACGTGCCGATTGGGTCTGACGGAGCGGAACAATGGCTGCTGACGTGTCGATGCCGATCCTGATCGTTGACGACTACCCTACGATGATTCGGATCATCCGGAATCTGCTGCGCCAGCTCGGGTTCGAGAATGTCGACGATGCCTCCGACGGCACTGCTGCGCTCACCAAGTTGCGGCAGAAGAATTACGCGCTGGTGATTTCGGATTGGAACATGGAGCCGATGACCGGCTTTGACCTGCTCCGTGAAATTCGCGCCGATCCCGCTCTGAACAAGACCCCTTTCATCATGGTCACGGCGGAGTCGAAGACCGAGAACGTCATCGCCGCGAAGAAGGCCGGCGTCGACAACTACATCGTCAAGCCGTTCAACGCGCAGACGCTGCAGCACAAGATTCAGGCGGTCTTCCCCGAAGCTCCGCCGCCGCTCGCAGCCTGACACGGCTCACCAGTCCAGCCGACGCATCACGAATTTTGGAATCACGCCGACCGCCGTGAAAAATCCGGCAAGCGCGGCGGCGTCGGGATTGTCGCGCGCACCCAGTTCCTCGGCATGGATGCCGGCGGTCACGAACAGGCAGTCGATTCCGAACGCAACCGCGCCCTTGAGGTCGGTGCGTACGGAATCTCCGATGGCCAGGACGCGCGATAGTTCAGCGCGGCGCCCGCGTACGCCTTCCGCCGTGGCCATGGCCTGCTCGTAGATCGGGCGGTAGGGCTTGCCGGCGTAGATCACCTCGCCGCCGGCGGCCGCATAGAGATCGGCGATCGCGCCCGCGCAATAAACGAGATCGGCGCCGCGCTCGACCACGACGTCGGGATTGGCGCAGATCATGGCCAGGCCGCGCGCGCGCAACTTGCCGATGAGGTCGCTGTAGTCCTGCGGCGTTTCCTTGGTGTCGTCGAACAGACCGGAACAGACGACGTAGTCGGCGCTCTCTACCGTCTCCGTTCGTTTCGCAAGGCCGTCGAAGATCGGCAGATCGCGTTCGGGGCCGACGTGATAGACGGCCTGTCCCGGCCGTTCGGCGATCAGCGCGCGCGTCACATCGCCCGAGCTGACGATGGCGTCATAGGTCTTGCGCGGGACGTGGAGCCGGTCGATGAACGCTTGCACCACGTCGCCCGGCCGCGGCGCGTTGGTGATCAGGATCACGGCGCCGCCGCGTTCGCGAAAGCGGCGCAGCGCATCGCAGGATTCCGGCGTCGCCTCGACGCCGTTGTGTACGACACCCCAGACGTCGCAGAGCAGCACGTCGTAGGCGTGTGCGAGCGCGGAAAAATGTGCGGTAAACGGGGGCGTCGAGGACATGGCGGGGCAGACGTTTCTTAGCCCATCCCGTCGCCGCCATCAAATGCGGCGGGCAAGCTGAGCCAGCCCGGATGTGGGGGCATTTGCGGTCTCGGTGACGGTCAACTCGTCCCCCGCGTCCCGCCGCGACGGCGCCGCGTCCGCCATGGGCGCGCTCTCGCGCGCGATGACGTCGCCGCGCTCGGCGACGCCCTGCAAGGCCTCCGCGCGCACCGGACGCGGTGGCGAGAACAGGAATCCCTGGCCGAAGCGCACATCGTAATCGAGCAGGTCGACCACCATGCCCTCGCTCTCGATCTTCTCCGCGATCAGGTCGATGCCGAAGCGGCCAAGCAGGTCGGAGAGATCGGCCGGGTGGATGTCGGTCGAAACGCCGTTGCGATTGAGCAGGAGGCCGCCCGGCACCTTGACGAAACGGAAGCCGCGGTCGGCGAGCTCGCGCGGCTCGATCCGCAGGTCCTGCAGATTGTCGAGCGAAAAGCGGAAGCCGCGATCGGCCAGCGCCGAGAGGCTTTCGTTCTCGATCGGGCCCGCGCCGCGCAGCGTGGCCTGCGTGAATTCGAGGATGACCGAAGGGGCAATCGCGCGGTTGGCGTCCAGGAAATCGAGCAGTTGCTGGAACACCTTCGCGTCGGTAAGCGTCGATCCGGAGAGATTGCAGAACAAGCCGATGTCGCGGTTCTTGAGCAGCAGCCGACGGACCACCTGCACACAGCGGAACACCGCGAGGTTGTCGATGGTCGGCATCAGCCCGCCGCGTTCGGCCTGGACGATGAAGTCGGCCGCCTGCAACACGTCGCCCTTGTCGGTGCGCAGCCGCGACATCGCTTCGTAGTAGCGGACCTTGCGCTGCGGCAGGGTCACGATCGGTTGCAGATAAAGATCGACGCGGCTGTTCTCGATGGCCTCCTGGATCACCGCGCGAGACAATTCCTCCTCCGGCTCCTCGGCCGCCGGCGGAGGCGCTGGTTTCCGCTCGGCCGCGGCCGGGACGGTATCCACCACTGGCTGGGGGACGGTCACGGCCGCTGGTTCGGGCATGCGGGGCGTTGATGCTACGCGCGCGATATCGCCGATCGTCGTCTCGTGAGCGGCCACGGATTCGGCAAGCTGCCTGACCAGCGTGCCGAGCTCTCCGATTTCGGCGGCGAGCGGATCGGTTGCCGCCCGCGTCCGCTCGATCGCGCTGTCCATCCGGCCTTCGACCGACGCGAGGCGGCGGTTCAGCTCGGCGACCTGGCGCGCCACGTCGGCGCTGCCGCGGGAGAGGTCGGTCAACTGGTTGCCCACCATGGCGCGAACGCCGAGCCGGGTGGAGAGAGCGTTGTAGAGGACCAGCGTGGTCAGCACGGCCAGCCCGACCAGGGCGGACTCGGTCATCGGAAGACCCACGCCCAGATAGGCGATCGCGCCCGCGGAGCCGGCGATCAGCACCATGCAGAGAGCAACGAACATCGCTCCAAAGCGCATCCGGGATCGTCCCGTTCAATCGGCCGCCGAGCCAAGGCCCGATTCGCAAGGATTCACACACCTTTCCCGATGCGCGCCGCGAGTGCAAGCGCCGCGGGTATCGCCCCGGCGGTGAACTCTTGATTCAAATCCGGGCGAATGGCGCGTTACGCTACCGCCCGGATGCTGCGTTCGACCTTTTCGACGATCTCGCCGATTTCGCCTTCGCTCACGATCAAAGGCGGGGTGAGGGCGATGGTGTCGCCCGTTACGCGCACCACCAGGCTCTCGTTCTGGAACGCGTGCACCATCGCGTCATAGGCGCGCCGGCCGGGCGCGCCCGCGTGCGCGGCGAGGTCGATGCCGGCGGTCAGCCCCACGCAGCGGATGTCGAGCACGTTGGGCGCGTCCTTGAGCGTCATCACCGCGTCGGCCCAGATCGGCTCGCGCTTGCGCGCGCGCGCGAACAGGTCTTCCTCGCGGTAGAGGTCGAGCGTTGCCAGTCCCGCCGCGCAGGCCAGCGGGTGGGCGGAATAGGTGTAGCCGTGGAACAGCTCGACCGCGTGCTCGGGCCCGCGCATGAAAGCATCGTAGATCGCCTTCTTCACGATCGCGCCGCCCATCGGCACGGTGCCTGAGGTGACGCCCTTGGCGAAGGTGATGATGTCGGGCGTCACGCCGTAGCGTTCGGCCGCGAAGGCGTGGCCGAGCCGGCCGAAGCCGGTGATGACCTCGTCGAAGATCAGCAGGATGCCGTATTTGTCGCAGATCGCGCGCAGCCGCGGGAGATAGCCTTTCGGGGCCGGGAGCACGCCGGTCGAGCCCGCCATCGGCTCGACGATCACCGCAGCGATGGTGGAGGCGTCGTGCAGCGCCACGATGCGTTCGAGATCGTCGGCAAGGTGCGCGCCCCAGTCGGGCTCGCCCTTGCTGAAGGCCTGCTGCTCGCGATTATAGGTCGCCGGCAGGTGATCGACGCCGGCGAGCAGCGACCCGAAAAACTTGCGGTTGGCGACAATGCCGCCGACCGAGATGCCGCCGAAGCCGACGCCGTGGTATCCGCGCTCGCGCCCGATCAACCGCGTGCGCGCGCCTTCGCCGCGGATGTTGTGATAGGCGAGCGCGATCTTGAGCGCGGTGTCCACCGCCTCCGAGCCGGAATTGCAGAAGAACACATGATCGAGATCGCCGGGCGCCAGCGCCGCCACCCGGCTCGCCAGTTCGAACGCCTTGGGATGGGTGAACTGGAACGCCGGCGCATAGTCGAGCTCGGCCGCCTGGGCGCGGATCGCCGCCACGATCGGATCGCGATTGTGCCCGGCATTGGTGCACCACAGCCCGGCGGTGCCGTCGAGCACCGCGCGGCCGTCGGGCGTGTAGTAGTGCATGTCCTTGGCGCGCGCGATCAGGCGCGGCGCGGCCTTGAACGCGCGGTTGGGCGTGAACGGGAGCCAGTAGGGTTCGAGGTCGTTCGGGACGGGCGTGGTGGCGCCGGGCATGATCGACTCCGACTTTGAAATCCCAGTAAGTACTGGACTATCCGCTTTCGCGGATAATGACAAAGGAGGATGCGGCTGCTACCACGCGCACATGGCCGAGAAGCCCAGCAAATCCAACAAGCTGAAAGCCCGCCTGCCGCGCGGGCTCGCCGACCGCGGCCCGGCCGAGATCGCGGCGACGCGGGCGATGCTGGACAAGATCCGCGAGGTCTACGAGCGCTACGGCTTCGAGCCGGTGGAGACGCCGGCGATCGAATATACCGACGCGCTCGGCAAGTTCCTGCCCGATCAGGACCGGCCGAACGAGGGCGTGTTCTCGTTCCAGGACGACGACGAGCAATGGCTCTCGCTGCGCTACGACCTCACCGCGCCGCTCGCGCGCTACGTGGCGGAGAATTTCGACGCGCTGCCGCGGCCCTATCGCTCCTATCGCTCGGGCTACGTGTTCCGCAACGAGAAGCCGGGCCCGGGGCGCTTCCGGCAGTTCATGCAATTCGACGCCGACACGGTGGGATCGGCCTCGATGGCCGCCGATGCCGAGATGTGCATGATGGCGGCAGACACGATGGAAGCGCTCGGCATCCCGCGCGGCAGCTACGTGGTGAAGGTCAATAACCGCAAGCTGTTGGATGGCGCGCTTGAGGCCATCGGGCTTGGTGGTGAGAACAACGCAGGAAAGCGCCTCACTGTACTGCGTGCGGTTGATAAACTGGATCGATTGGGCGTCGAAGGTGTTCGGCAATTGCTTGTCGAAGGCCGAAAGGATGAGAGCGGAGATTTCACCAAAGGTGCAGGCTTGAGTACGGACCAGTCAGATTTCTTGCTCGGCATAATTCATTCAACAGTTGCGATTGAGGGAAAAGCCGGAGGTGCCGAGGCTCACGGAAGTGGTGCCGGGTTCACACCGCATCCTAAGTTTCCAATCAACGATTACTTCAAGAACACAGGCATGCGCTTCGTAGAAGGCATTGTAGAGCTCAGCGAAATTAGAAGGTTGGTATTGGCGTCGGACTACAACGATGATCGCATCCGCATCGATCCCTCCGTCGTGCGCGGCCTCGAATACTACACCGGCCCCGTCTACGAAGTTGAACTCCTGCTGGAGACGAAAGACGAAAAAGGCCGGCCCGTGCGTTTCGGCTCGGTCGGCGGCGGCGGGCGCTACGATGGGCTGGTCTCGCGCTTCCGCGGCGAGCCGGTGCCGGCGACTGGCTTCTCCATTGGCGTCTCGCGATTGCAGGCGGCACTCACGTTGATCGGCAAGCTCGACGCCAAGCCCGCGCCGGGACCGGTCGTGGTCACGGTGTTCGACCGCGATCGCATCGCCGACTACCAGCGCATGGTCGCTTCGCTGCGCAATGCGAACATCCGCGCCGAACTCTACCTCGGCAATCCGAAGAACTTCGGCAACCAGGTCAAATATGCCGACAAGCGCGCCTCGCCCTGCGTCGTCATCCAGGGCGGCGACGAGAAGGCCAAGGGCGAGGTGCAGATCAAGGACCTGATCCTGGGCGCCGAGATCGCCGGCCTGTCGAAGGACCGCGACGACTACCTGAAGAAACAGGCCGAGGCGCAGTTCGCAGTGAAGGAAGGCGAGCTGGTCGAAGCCGTGCGCAAGGTGCTCGCCCGCCACGGCATTGCGTGGACCTGAGCGAGGCGGGCCGCTTTATTGCGGCGGCTTACCGCGCTGCCGTGAGCCGGCGCCACTCATCATCTTCTCCAGGTTCTTGATGTTCATGGTCTTGCCGTCCGCCATGATGATGTCGCCCGGCTTCTGCCCTTGCTTGCAGGCGCTCACCCATTTCGCCTCGATCACGGTATTGCCGCCGACCATCGCCTGCATCTGCGCCGGGACGCCTTCCACCTTGGACGTGACCCTGACGCTATAGGCGCTGTTGAAATCGCCCGAGGCGACGCTGCGCGAGATGGTCGTCATCGGGCCGATCTTGCAGGTGGCGTCGATCACGAAGGTGCCGCCGACCTGGCGGATGTTCTGCGACTGGCACATGCTGGCGGCCATGGCGCCACCCATGGCGCTCATCATCTTATCGGTCGCCGCGTCGATGCACTGATGCATGGTTTGCGGCGGTGTGTTGCGCCCCTCGTGAGTGGTCCTGAGCTCCCAGAGGCCCGGCTTGCGCGCGGGAAGATCGAGCGCCGCGGCGGGCGAGATGGCGGCGAGGCTAAAGGCGGCAAGCGACAGGCACAGGCGCATGGTGACCTCCCTTTGATTCGATTGGCCTCTCGATGTTCCGGGATTGCGGCTTTTCTTGCGCGCCGCCCAGGATGGCCGCAGCCGTCACGAATGGCGTGTGACAGCGGCGTCGCGCTCAATAGCGGACGCGCAGGCTCGGCCCGCGATAGGTCGCGCGACAGGTCGAGCGCGTCCGCGCTTCCGGAATCTGGAAACGCGCGATGTCCGGCCGCCACAGACAGTTGAAGCCGATAAAGTCGCCGTACATCCGCTTCACGCTGGTGATGCGGGCGAATTTGTTGAAGCGTGCGCAATGGGCCTGGGCGACTTCGCGCGCGGTCGCCTCGGCCTCGCAGGACCAGCTGATGATGCCGCCGGTATCATTGCCGTCATAGATCCCGCTGGAAAAGAACTGCGCCTGCGCGGCCGCAGTCGAAAGTAGGATCGCCGCGCCGATCGCCGACAAACGCAACGCTGAACGCATCGCCGCCTCCACCCCGTCAAGGGTGAAAGTCTAAAGCATGCCCGCGGCGGGGGGAAACCACTTTTTGACGGCGCCCGTGGGCGCGTGCGCGGTGCGGGGATAACGGTTTCGCTCTCGCCATTCCAAGCGTGCCGTGGCAGGAACGCCACAGGCAAAGACGCTTGCGGTGTGGTGTGACATTCCACCCTTGACCGTGATGGGACGGCGCGTCACCGTCCTTTTGTCTGGTACATTCTGTACGCCCCCCCGCGCGGCGTACGTGTAGGGAGTCCGATCCATGTCCGGCCGCGCTCTTCTGCTTGGTGTCGCGCTTGCCGTGGCCCTCGGCATGTTGCCGACGCAACCGGCGAGCGCCCTGGACCCGCTCAAGCTGCTCGAACTGAATTTCTCGCTGTCCGGGCCGCGCTATGACGGCGCCCTGCCGCCGTGCGAGGCTGCGCTCGACACCATCAGCTCGCGTTTCGCGCAGAAGGAAGGCCGCTTCTGGAGCTCGACCCTCACCATCCAGGGTTACGAGCGCGTTCGCGAAACCGCTTACCGGTCGTGGGCGCCCAACACGATCCCGCGCCGCTTCTGCAGCGCGGTGGCGCTGGTGTCGGACGGTCTCAAGCATCCGGTCCACTATTCGATCGGTGAATCGACCGGCTGGCTCGGAGCCGGCTGGGGCGTCGAATGGTGCGTCGTCGGTCTCGACCGCAATTGGGCCTACAATCCCGGTTGCAAGATGGCGCGGCCTTGATTCACCGAAACTGACGCGTGCCGGGAGCGACCGCTCGGTGACGGTCGAACCGTTTGTTCTTGAAACGTTCCGACGTCCCCGGCATAGTCGCCGGGGTCAGGTCGGCGGAGGTGCGTCGATGGTTCGGTTGGGCGTTCGCGTGTTTGCCGTCACGGTGGTGCTCGCGTCGTTTGCGGCATCCGCACAGGATCGGCGGCAGAACCGCCCCGGGCAATTCGACTTCTTCGTGCTGGCGCTGTCGTGGTCGCCGTCGTTCTGCGAGGCGTCGGCCGAACGCGGCCGCGCTCCCAAGGAGCAATGCGGCGCCCGGCCGTTCTCCTTTGTGGTGCATGGGCTGTGGCCTCAATACGAGAAGGGCTTCCCGGAGTTCTGCCAGAATCCGTCGCCGCGCCTTGATCGCAGGATCGTCGGTTCGATGCTCGACCTGATGCCGGCGCCGCGCCTGATCTTCCATCAGTGGGACAAGCACGGCACTTGCTCGGGGCTGACGCAGCACGCCTATTTCGCCGCTATTCGCAAAGCCCGCGCCCAGGTGAAAATCCCGGAGGATTACCTCGAGCTGACCCGCATCCTCACGGTGACGCCGAACGCCGTCGAGGAGCGGTTCATCAAGGCCAATCCGGGCATGACCCGGGCCGGCGTCGCGGTGACCTGCAACAGCCATCGCCTCAGCGAGGTCCGGATCTGCTTGAGCAAGGACTTCCAGTTTCGCGACTGCGCCGAGATCGACCGGCGCGCCTGCAGGCGCAGCCAACTGGTGATGCCGCCGGTTCGCGGCGGGCCGGCGGCCGGGAAATGATTGCCGGATCAAGCCGGCAGACTGTAACGTCTTCCCGACCTTGACGCGGACCGCATGAACTATCGTCATGCCTTTCACGCCGGCGGGCCGGCCGACGTCGTCAAGCATGCCGTTCTCACGCGCATCCTAGTGCACCTGCGGCAGAAGCCCGCCGCCTTCCGCGTCGTCGACACGCACGCCGGCGCCGGGCTCTACGATCTCGCCGGCGCGGAAGCGAGCCGCAGCCCGGAATGGCGTGACGGGATTCACCGCCTGCTCGCCACGCCGCTCGATGAGGATTCCCGCGTGCTGCTGGCGCCCTATCTCGACGCGGTCGCAAGCTTCAACGCCGCCGGTCGCCTTGCGGCCTATCCCGGCTCGCCGGTGCTGGTGCGCGGTTTCCTGCGTTCGCAGGATCGCCTGATTGCCTGTGAGCTTGAGCCGAACGCCGCGGCTGCCCTCGCGCGCAATCTCGGCGGCGACCGCCGCGCGAAGGCCGTTGCGATCGATGGCTGGACGGCGCTCAGCGCCTATGTTCCCCCGCCGGAGCGGCGCGGCATCGTTCTGGTCGATCCGCCGTTCGAACAGCCCGACGATTTCGACCGCCTGGCGCGCGGGCTCGAGGCTGCCCACCGCAAATGGGCCACCGGCATCTTCGTGCTGTGGTATCCGGTCAAGACCCGCCAGCGTCCCGATGCGCTGGCGCGCCGGCTGCGGCGTTCCGGAATTCCCAGGCTCCTTCGCATCGAGATCGGGTTCGCGGCTGCGAAGGATACCGAGCGTCTCGCCGGCTGCGGCTTGATCGTCGCCAACCCGCCCTGGACGCTCGATGCCGAGCTGCGTGTTGTGCTGCCCGCGCTCGCCGGCGTCATCGGTGCGACGCGCGCGG
Organism: Xanthobacteraceae bacterium; assembly: GCA_050725815.1. Lineage (GTDB taxonomy): Bacteria > Pseudomonadota > Alphaproteobacteria > Rhizobiales > Xanthobacteraceae > VAZQ01. Next base: position 9,176 of record JBOHIG010000427.1, on the reverse strand, counting down.
ACTGGCGGATGGACTGGCTCACGACGCCCGAATGAAGCGCGCGCGGCCGTGCCGGCTTCTGCGCTTCGCGGTCCGGTGATGCCATCCCGTGATGGATCTCACCCCTCATTTCTTGGGGCCCGCAAACCGCCCAAAATCCCCGGATGCCACTTTTCCACATCTCCAAATTGGCCTATTGGTAAAGGGTTCTGGCTTAGACGTTCCGCCTCCGGTGGGGGCCCGGCGGAGTGACTGAGGCCTGCGTTGGCCGATGCTTTCCCCGTTTGTGAATGTCCGGCTGAGCCGCCGCGCCGCAGGGGCCGGCGGGGGGCAACCACGGGGAAGGGAGTTTCCCGATGGCCATGGCAGGTGTCGTCAAGTTCTTCAATGCCGAGCGCGGTTACGGTTTCATCAAGCCCGACGACGGCGGGCGCGATGTCTTCGTCCACATCACGGCGGTCGAGCGCGCGGGACTCAAATCGCTGAATGAGGGCCAGCGCATCTCCTTCGAGGTGGAGCCCGACAAGAAAGGCAAAGGCCCCAAGGCCGTCAATCTCGTCATCACCGACTAGACTAGATCAAACGCGCGGGCGCGAGACCGCCTGCATCATCCCGATTGTTGTCGACGCGACCGGCCGTCGCGGCAGGAAAGGTGGCATTGTCCATGTTGACTGTACGAACGAGCTTCGGTTCTCCGTTTGGCCGCAAGGCGCGCATAGCGGTGGAGCTGCTCGGGCTTGCCGACAAGGTGAAGGTCGAGTCCGCCACGACGCAGCATCCGGCCGATCCGCTGCGTCGGCAAAATCCGCTCGGCAAGATACCGGTGCTGATCCTCGACGACGGCAACGCGCTGTTTGATTCGCGCGTGATCCTTGACTATCTCGACCATCTCGCGGGCGGCGGGCGGATCCTGCCGAAAGACGGGAAGGCGCGCTTCGATGCACTGCGCCTGCAGGCACTGGCCGACGGCATCCTGGATGCGTCGATCCTGGTGGTCTACGAGGGCCGCTACCGCGCAGCCGAGAAGCACGAGCCGAAGTGGCTGGACTTGCAGAACGGCAAGGTGGCGCGCGGGCTCGCGGCGCTCGAAGCCGCACCGCCCGGCCTCGACCCGACGCCCAATGTGGGCCAGATCGCGGTCGCCTGCGCGCTCGGCTATCGCGACTTCCGCTTTCCGGGAAGCTGGCGCGACGGACACAAGCGGCTTGCCGCCTGGCTCGATACGTTTGCGGCCAAGGTGCCCGCCTTCGAAGCGACCAAGCCGCCGCCGGGCTGACCGCGCTCGCTTCGTCCCACAAAAAAAGCCCCGGCTCGCGCCGGGGCTTTGCATGTCCGTTCGCACGTGAGCGGCTAGAACCGCACGTTCACGCCGCCGCGCACGATATGCGTGCGGAACGACACGTTGTCGGGATTGCCGACGCCGCAGGCGATGCCGCAGTTGAAGTCGCCGAGATCGACGTAGAGATATTCGGCCTTCGCGGTCCAGTTGCCGGCGATCGCAAATTCGAGGCCGCCGCCGACGGTCCAGCCGGCATTGGTGTCGCTGGATACCTCCGTGCCGCCGACACGTGCTGCGATGTCGCCCATCGCAAGACCGCCCGTCACGTACGGCATGAAGCGGTCGAAGGAGTAGCCGAGCCGGCCGCGGACGGTGGCAAGCCAGCTGTTCCTGGTGCTGCAGGCGACGCCGCACAGCACAGTGGTGCTGCCCTTGATGTTGGTCCAGTCGATGTCGCCTTCGAGACCGAAGACCATCGGGCCGCTCTGCCAGTTGTAGCCGATGGTGCCGCCGATCAGGCCGCCGTTCAGATCGAAGCCGCCGGCGCTGGTCCAGTCCGAGTGGCCCCAGCCGCCGCCGCCGTTGATGCCGATGTAGAAGCCCGTCCAGTTGTAGAGCCCGTACACCGGCGCGCGGACCGGAGCGGGATCGTAACGACGGGGCAGATCGGCTGCGCCCGCCGACGCCGCCAGCACCAACAGCCCGGCGCATGCAAGAATTACGCGTTTCATGACTCAACCCTCCTCGAAACTCGGTGAGTGCATAGTATTCGCGATTTTATGAGAGTCTAGTGCAACAAAGACACAGCAATAATGAAATTATATTGCCCCATTTTGACTGGATATCCGCCATGGCGCCGCCATTAATGTAGAAAATAATCTATTAATAATCTTATATATGGCAAATTATTACTTAATAATACTTTAAACGCACCCCGGCGCGGCCGCGCCGAAAACCCCGTTGCGCTCGGATTTATGGGCCTTCCGGCTTTAAACGCGCGTGAATCTTGGGCGTTTGCGCGCATCCATGGCTAACGAATCGTATCGTTGGTCGGACACGCCGCGTTCCTCGGCATGCTGGCCCCGGCTGCGCCGAATCCTTACCTTCGCGCCATGAGCATCCCGCGAAAGGACATCGACCCGGCGAGCGAGCTCGCCGAGGAAGAGGACGAGTCGACCCTCCCGGAGATCGAGCGCGAATCCGAGATCGACCTCGGCGTAGGGAGTGGCCCGCTCGCCGCCGGCCGCGCCGCCATCCTGCGCCACATCAAGCATGCGCCCAACGCCCCCGGCGTCTACCGCATGATCGGTGCGCAGGGCGACGTGCTCTATGTCGGCAAGGCCAAGAACATCCGCAAACGCATCGCGTCCTACGGCCGCCCGACCGGATACGATCCGCGCATCGAGCGCATGATCGCCGCCACCGCCTCGCTCGAATTCGTCTCCACGAAAACGGAGACCGAGGCGCTGCTGCTCGAAGCCAACCTGATCAAGCGGCTGCGCCCGCGGTTCAATGTGCTCCTGCGCGACGACAAGTCGTTCCCCTACATCATGATCACCGGCGATCACTGGGCGCCGCAGATTTTCAAGCACCGCGGCGCGCGCAACCGCGACGGCCGCTACTACGGCCCGTTCGCTTCGGTCTGGGCCGTCAACCGCACCATCACCGCGCTGCAGCGCGCGTTTCTCCTCCGCTCATGCTCGGATGGCTTCTTCGAGAGCCGCACGCGCCCGTGCCTGCTGCACCAGATCAAGCGCTGCTCGGCGCCGTGTACGCGAGAGATCGAGTTCGCCGGCTACCGGGAGCTGGTGCGCGAGGCCAACGCCTTCCTCTCCGGCAAGAGCCGCGCGGTGAAGGAGGAGCTGGCCGCCGAAATGGAGAAGGCGTCCGAGGCGCTCGATTTCGAGCGCGCCGCGGTCTATCGCGACCGCCTCGCCGCGCTCTCGGCGGTAACCGCGCAGCAGGGCATCAACCCGCGCTCGACCGAAGAGGCCGACGTCTTCGCCGTGCACCAGGACGGCGGCTTCTTCTGCGTCGAGGTGTTCTTCTTCCGCACCGGGCAGAACTGGGGCAACCGCGCCTATTTCCCCAAGGCCGACCGCGCGCTTGGTCCGGGCGAGGTGCTGAGCGCCTTCCTCGCGCAGTTCTACGACGACAAGCCGGTGCCGGCGCTGGTGCTCGTCTCGCACGACGTCGAGGACCGCGCGCTGCTCGCCGACGCGCTCGCCGCCAGGAGTGGCCGCAAGGTCGAGGTGTCGAAGCCGCGGCGCGGCGAGAAGAAGGATCTGGTCGAGCACGCGCTCGCCAATGCGCGCGAAGCGCTCGGCCGCAAGCTCGCCGACACCGCCTCGCAGCGCAAGTTGCTCGACGCGCTCGCCGAATGCTTCGGCCTTGCACGCGCGCCGCGCCGCATCGAGGTCTACGACAACAGCCACATCATGGGTACGAACGCGGTCGGCGCCATGATCGTGGCCGGGCGGGAGGGCTTCGCGAAGAACCAGTACCGCAAGTTCAACATCCGCTCGGCCGAGCTGACGCCCGGCGACGATTTCGCGATGATGCGTGAGGTGCTGGAGCGGCGCTTCAAGCGGCTGCTGGCGGAAGCCCCGCGCGCGAGCGACGTGCCGGCGGACGTGGCCGGCGCCGCGATGGCGGGAAGCAACGGGACGTTTGGCGCTAGTCGGTTGGGCGCGCACAACGCGAGCATGGCGCAAAATGAAGCTGAGCACGCGAGGCATACTCCGTCACCCTCTTCCCTTGAGGGAGAGGGTGGCGAGCGAAGCGAGCCGGGTGAGGGGGTCTCTTCGCAAGAGCTCGCTTCGCTCGCGAACCCCTCACCCGCCCTCCGCCGGATCAAGTCCGGCGTCGGACACCCTCTCCCGCAAGGGGAGAGGGTATCGGAGCCAGCTTCTAGCGTGCCGGACCTTTCCACCGAAGAGCAGGACGACGGCAGCGATGCCAGTCCCGAGTCCCCCTGGCCCGATCTCGTGATCATCGACGGCGGGCGCGGGCAGCTTTCGGCCGCGGTCGACACGCTGACCGCGCTCGGCATCAAGGACGTGCCGATCATTGCCGTCGCCAAGGGGCCTGAGCGCGACGCCGGCCGCGAGACCTTCTTCGCGCCCGGGCGCGAGCCGTTCAAGCTGAGGCCGCGCGACCCGCTGTTGTATTTCGTGCAGCGGCTGCGCGACGAGGCGCACCGCTTCGCCATCGGCTCGCACCGCACGCGGCGCAAGAAGGACATCCGCGAGGCCGGTCTGCAGGAAATCCCCGGCATCGGCCCCGCACGCAAGCGCGCGCTGTTGGCATTCTTCGGCACGCTCAAGGCGATCGAGCGCGCGTCACCGGTGGACCTGGCGAAGGTCGAAGGCGTGAGCGCGGAGACGGCGAAGAAGATCTATGATTTTTTCCATGAGCGGGCGGGGTAAAGCTCAAATAAGCAAGTAGCCCGGATGAGCGTAGCGATATCCGGGACTTGCCTTGCCGCAAGAATCCCGCATGTCGCTTCCGCTCATGCGGGCTACGAAGTCTACGAGGTCACGCCGCGTCCGCCGGCCTAACGCGCAGCGCAATCTCCTTGCCATGCTCGCGTTCGACAGTCGCGATGTCATATTGGCTCTGCAAGTCGAGCCAGAATTGCGCGCGGTTGCCGAAATAGCGGCCGAGCCGCACTGCGAAGTCGGCCGTGATTGCGCGCCGGCCGTTGATAATGTCCGTGATGCGGGATGTGCGACGGGAGGCATCGTTCTATCCATCCCAGGGGCGTCATGCCCCGCGAAAGCGGGGCATCCACTAGCCGGTGCGCTTTCGATGTTCAAGCGGGTCTGGCGGTTACTGGATCATCCGCATCCGCGGATGATGACGCCTGAGAAAGCCGCGCACGGCGCCGCGTAGGTGCAAGTCCGAACGCGGAGCGCCTTGTCGCCTGTGAGGCCGACACGTCGTCTCGTCCTAATCGCCGCCCGTGACCTTGGTCTCGGCCCCGGTGCGCTGCTCGCTCGGAAATGAATGCGATGCGTAACGCAGGAGCAGCACGGCGATGGCAAGAATGAGGATCGCGCCGGCCGATATCAGGATGTCGTATTCGGGCTTGTGATGCGCGTTGACAAATCCGAGCAGATGCCGCGTGAGCGCGGTGATCGCGACATAGATCAGGAAGCGCACCGGCATGTGGTTGGTCTTGAAATAGATGCCGACCATGGCGCCGATCTCGAGATAGATGAAAAGCAGGAGCAGATCCTCGATCGAGGCGCCGCCCTTGCGGGCCATGGCGATGAAAGCGACGGCCGCCGCCCATACGGTGGCGGCGCCGATTACAAACAGCCCGAGCAGATGAAAGCCCTCGACCAGCGGCGTGCCGGCCTTGTCGGCGGCGCGGCGCATGCGTTCGGCATGCGACGCCGGTGCGTCCGTGTTCATGACAACCTCCTGGCCCGGGCGGTGGATCAGCAATGCCCGGCAGGAGCATGCGGCGCGTCCTGGCATCCGGCAAGCGACATGGTGCTGCGCCTGTGGGACGAAGCGCGCACAGCCGTTGGCTTAGCGGCCCCGGCTGCGCTTCTTGGCCGGCCTTCTTGCCGTCTTGCGTGCTGTCGTCGTCTTCCGTGCCGTCGCGGTCTTTCGTTTCCGCATCCCGGCGGCGCGGCGCGTTTGCGTCCGGCCGCGCGCGGATGCGGCGGCCTTGGTGCGGCGCTTGCGGGAAGCAGCCTTCCGCTTGCTCTTGCGCGCGGGCTTCTGTGCGGAGCGCATCTGTTTCGCCTTCTTCTTTCCGTAGATCGCGATTCGCCCGACGTGCTTGTAGTCCTCGCCCATCGCGCCAAGCTCCTGCTTCAGCGCGTCCGCCCGGCGGCCGATCATGGCGCCCACCTCGTCGCGCAGCTTCACCAGCGCGCCCAGTGACAGCGAGCGGAGATTTTTCTTGGCCATGTGATTCTTGGCCATGTGATGTGTCCTTTTTCGATGACACCCATCTCAAACCAGGGGACATGCGCGTCGGATGCGTGACCCGGCCCACATTGATGTGGAACCTCCCCGCAGCCAACCGCTTTGATGTGCATTGGTTCCACTCAGCACGGAGACGAGACAATGGAGCAGGCGGGCGTTGGCTGGATCGCGGCCATCATCATCGGCGGCATTGCCGGTTGGCTGGCCGAGAAAGTCACTGGCAGTACCATGGGCCTGCTCGTGAACATCATCCTGGGCGTGATCGGCGCCGGCATTGCCGCGTGGCTGTTCGGCCTGCTTGGCGTCCGGATGCAGGCGGGCTGGCTCGGATATCTGATCTCCGGGTTCGTCGGCGCCTGTCTTCTCATTCTGGTGACGCGGCTATTTTACCCGGCGCGCTGGCGGGCCTGAGCGAAGCGCAGCCACCTGCGGAAGGCCGCGACGAGGCCGCGGACACCCCTGTCCGTTCCTCGTCGTTCAGGCCAGCGCGCCGCGCTACTGCTTCGAGAATGCCTTGCTGATCGCATCCATGCGGTGCAGCGTGCCCTGCGGGGCGGGCACGCTGACGGCGTCGGCGCCCGACCCGGCGCCAACGGTGCGGGCAGCCGCGTCGGAACTTGCGCCGCCGGCGAGCACGGGCCCGTCAAACCTTGCGGCGGTTGTCTGCGCCGGATCGGGTGTCGCGATCACGATGGCGACTCCGGCAGCGATCAGGACGATGGCGGCAAGGCCAGCCGCCATCATGAATTGCCATTTCGGCACGTCGTGGCCATGGAGCGGCGGCGGCGTGGTCACGGGCTCGTCCGACGGAATGGCGATCAGATCGCCGAGTTGAATGACATTCGGCCCGGTCGCGTGCTCCGGCAATATTCGAGCCGGGGCCGCGGCGGATGTCGAAGCCGGGGAGGCGGCCGCAGGCGCCGCGGCCGGGAAGGTGGCCGCAGCCGCAGGCGCAGGCGGAAATGATGTCCCGGTATATTGCGATTCCAGGACCTGGCGCGGCATCGTGCAATGCGGCTGCGCGGTCCTTCGGCAGATGTCGCGCCAGACGTCTTTGACGGTTTGATTGCGCCTCAGCGCAAGGTCAAAGATGCTCCTGCAATTTCTGGAAACAATGTCCAGCGCAAGCGTCGCAAGGATCAGCGAGCGGCTCGTTGGCGGCAGATGATCGAATTCAACCATGGTCTGGTCCGGACACCAGTCCGTCGTTGGATTTCTGAACAATCGTATCGTACGGGACCGTATCCGGCAGGACGTTGGATGCTCGTTAATCCGGTCGCGGACTTTGCGCGTAAAGTCGACCGACTTTGCACGCAAAGCGGTAAGCAAGAGCGGGCGCTTCGCCGGGATGGCGTCTCAAGCGCGCGTCTGCGACAGGCGGCGGCGAAATCCGGGAATCGATCTGCCCATCCCGAATGCATCTGCCTCACGCCCTATCGCGCCCTGCGTCCTTGTGCCATAGAGCACCGGTACGCGGATCGCGCGCTCTGAACGATGGATGAAGCATGAGACAGCGGCAAAAAGCACCGCCAATGACCAAGGCCGAACTACGCGCCCAGGCCGAGCAGGCCGTGGCGGCCGTGACCAAGCCCATCGTGAAGCTGCCGACCAAGCTGGTTCGGCAATGCGGCCGCTGCGGTGAATCGAGCCATGTGATGGTGGAGCCCGGCGCAGAGACGCCGCCGTTCATGTGCAAGGTCTGCGACCGGCCGAGCAAGCGCGACTGACGCTCACCGCGCCGACACCTGCACCGGCTTTGCCGTCCGCGTCGCGCCTTCCGCCAACGCTTCGGCGAGGGCGCTCGCCACACAGGCGTAGCTCCAGTCGTTCATGTGGAATTCGTCCTCCGACAGGAACGTGTCGAAGGCGATCTGCTTCACCTCGCGCCAGCGGCGCATCAGCTCGAAGCGCCGGAACACGTTGACGCCGGTGTTGCCGGCCGCTTGCGCGATCATGCGTACGAGCTCGCCAGCCGGGCCGCCGTTGAGCACATGCGGCGCGTATTGCGGATCGAGCAGCACGATATCGGCGCCGGTCGCCGCGCGCAGATGGCGGATGCCGTCGCGCATCACCGGCAGATGCGCGTCGAGCGCGTCGCCGTTGAGCATGGAATTGGTGCCGAGCTGCCAGATCACCACATCAGGCCGTTCGGCGATGACGTCGCGTTCGAAGCGGTTGCGGGCGTCCTGGTCGGTGTCGCCGTTGACGCCGCGGTTCAGCACGCTGATGCGCTGCCCGGACAACCGCTGCGCCAGCTCGCGCGCGAGCCGCTCGGGATAGGTCGCGGCCGGCGAGCTTGCGCCTTCGCCATAGGTCGAGGACGAGCCGATCGCCACGACGGTGGCCGGCGCGCGTGCGGCCAGCCGGCGTGCCAGGCGCGGCAGCGGGTGCTCGAAGCGCGCCAGCTCGGCCGGGGTGGGGCACGCGCCTCTTTCCCCGGCCAGCATCATGATGGTCCCGGTGTCGGCGGGGGCGCCGGCGATGGCCGCCACCGGCCCCGCCAGCAATGCGGCGATGGCCAGATAAACGGCGGAATGCCGGATCGGAGACATGGCGCGGCCGGGCTCGCCAAAGCAGGGGGATTCCCTCCTTAGTCGGCGGAGCGCCGCGGTGCGTTCATACGCGCCATGCAGATTTGTGGAACGGCCGCGCTTAGACTATCGCTCCGGCACCATGATCTGCGGCGTGCCGGTGCCGGTGGTGCCGCCTTGCGGGGTCCGGGCGCGCGGGGCGGTCAGATCCTGCGGATTGCTGCGGCCGATGAGATCCTGCGGATTGGCCGGATTGACGCTCGGGCCGCCGACCGTGGCGTCGGGCGTCCAGGTATTCGGCGACGGTGTGCCCGGCGCCAGCGTGGTCCCGGGCGACTCCGTGGCATCGGGCGTCGCGATGCGGGGCGCGCGCGGGGTGCCGGCTCCGGTGCCAGTGCCGCCAGTGCCGCCTGCGGATTGCGCCAGAGCGGCGGCGCCCAGCA
>JBOHIG010000426.1:0-5052 GCA_050725815.1 Xanthobacteraceae bacterium | reverse complement strand
GCGGCTCACGGTGTGCTCCGCCTGGTGCTTGAGCTCGATGGCGAGGTGGTCGAGCGTGTCGATCCCCATATCGGACTCCTGCATCGCGGCACCGAGAAGCTGATCGAGTACAAGACCTATCTCCAGGCGCTCCCGTATTTCGACCGGCTCGACTATGTCGCGCCGATGAATCAGGAGCATGCCTATTCGCTCGCGGTCGAGAAGCTGGTCGGCGTCGCCGTGCCGAAGCGGGCGCAGCTGATCCGCGTGCTCTATTCCGAGATCGGGCGCCTCCTTTCCCACCTGCTCAACGTCACCACCCAGGCCATGGATGTCGGCGCGCTGACGCCGCCGCTGTGGGGCTTCGAGGAGCGCGAGAAGCTGATGGTGTTCTACGAGCGCGCGTCCGGTTCGCGCATGCACGCGGCTTATTTTCGCGTCGGCGGGGTACACCAGGACCTGCCGCCGAAGCTGATCGACGACATCGAGGCGTTCTGCGGTCCGTTCCTCAAGGTGGTCGATGATCTCGACCGGCTGCTCACCGGCAACCGTATCTTCAAGCAGCGCAACGTCGATATCGGCGTGGTCAAGCTCGATGATGCCTGGAAGTGGGGTTTCTCGGGCGTGATGGTGCGTGGCTCCGGCGCGGCCTGGGATTTGCGCAAGGCACAACCCTACGAGTGCTATGCCGAGATAGATTTCGATATCCCGATCGGCAAGAACGGCGATTGCTACGACCGTTATCTCATCCGCATGGAGGAGATGCGGCAGTCGACCAGCATCATGAAGCAGTGCATCGCCAAGCTGCGCGAGCCCGAGGGGCAGGGGCGGGTGGTGGTCGACGACAACAAGATCACGCCGCCGCGGCGCGGCGAGATGAAGCGCTCGATGGAGGCGCTCATCCATCACTTCAAACTTTATACCGAAGGCTTTCATGTACCGGCGGGAGAGGTCTACGCCGCGGTCGAGGCGCCCAAGGGCGAGTTCGGCGTCTATCTGATCGCCGACGGCAGCAACAAGCCCTACAAGTGCAAGATCCGTGCACCCGGCTTCCCGCATCTCTCGGCGATGGATTTCCTCTGCAAGGGCCACATGCTGGCGGACATTTCCGCGATCCTCGGTTCCATCGATATCGTGTTCGGGGAGGTGGATCGCTAATGGCCGTCCGCCGCCTCGCCGAACCGCATCTGCAACCGAAGGAGTTCTCCTTCACGGAAGAGAATCTCGTGTGGGTGCGCCAGCAGACCGCGAAATATCCCGACGGCCGGCAGGCGTCGGCGGTGATTCCGTTGCTGTGGCGCGCGCAGGAGCAGGCTGGCGGCTGGCTGCCGCAAAAGGCGATTGAGCACGTCGCCGAAATGCTCGGAATGGCGCGCATCCGCGTACTCGAGGTCGCGACCTTCTACACCATGTTCAACCTCGTCCCGGTCGGCAAATTCCACGTGCAGATGTGCGGCACGACGCCCTGCATGTTGCGCGGCGCCGGCGCGCTGATTGACATTTGCAATCGCCGCATCGGCCATCAGTACGACGTGACCGCGGACGGCACGTTCTCCTGGGTCGAGGTCGAATGCCTGGGTGCCTGCGTGAATGCGCCGATGGCGCAGATCAACTACGACTATTATGAGGACCTCACGCCGGAAACGTTCGAGAGAATCCTCGATGAGTTGGCGGCCGGCCGCACGCCCAAGCCCGGGCCGCAGATCGGCCGGCAATTGTCGGCGCCGATTGGCGGGCCGACCACGCTCAAGACGACGAAGGCCTGAGCCGATGCTCGAGGACAAGGACCGCATCTTCCGCAATCTCTACGGCCAGGGCGACTGGGGCCTCGACGGCGCGCGTGCGCGCGGCGCCTGGGATGGCGCCAAGGGCTTCATCGAGAAGGGCCGCGACTGGCTGGTGAACGAGGTGAAGGCCTCGGGCCAGCGCGGGCGCGGTGGCGCGGGGTTCGCGACCGGCCTCAAATGGTCGTTCATGCCCAAACAGGTCGGCGACCGGCCGCACTATCTGGTGGTCAATGCCGACGAGTCCGAGCCCGGCACCTGCAAGGACCGCGAGATCATGCGGCACGATCCGCATCTGCTGGCCGAGGGCTGCCTCTATGCCGGCGCCGCCATGGCGGCGAACACAGGCTACATCTATATCCGCGGCGAGTTTGTGCGCGAGCGCGAGCGGCTGCAAGCCGCGATCGATCAGGCCTATGAGGCAAAGCTGATCGGCAAGAACAACGTCCACGGCTGGGACTTCGACCTTTACGTCCATCACGGCGCCGGCGCCTATATCTGCGGCGAAGAGACTGCGCTGCTCGAAAGCCTTGAAGGCAAGAAAGGCCAGCCGCGGCTGAAGCCGCCGTTCCCCGCCAATGTCGGCCTCTACGGCTGTCCGACCACAGTGAATAATGTCGAGACGATCGCGCAGGTACCAGACATCCTGCGCCGCGGAGCGGCTTGGTTCGCCAGCATCGGGCGGCAGAACAACACCGGAACCAAGCTCTATTGCATCTCGGGCCACGTCGAGCGGCCCTGCAATGTCGAAGAAGCGATGGGTATCCCTCTGCGCGAGTTGATCGAGAAACATGCCGGCGGCGTGCGCGGCGGCTGGGGCAACCTCCTGGCGGTGATCCCCGGTGGCTCGTCGATGCCGCTTGTTCCGGCCGGCCCCGATCAGTGCGACTCGCTGCTGATGGATTTCGACGGGTGCCGCGAGAAGAAGTCGGCACTTGGCACCGCCGCCGTGATCGTAATGGACAAGACTGCCGACATCGTGAAGGCGATGACGCGCATCTCGTACTTCTACAAGCACGAGAGTTGCGGCCAGTGCACGCCCTGCCGCGAAGGCATGGGCTGGATGTGGCGCGTACTGACTCGCATGGCGGAAGGCCGCGCACAGAAGCGCGAGATCGACCAATTGTTCGAGGTGACCCGGCAGATCGAAGGTCACACCATCTGCGCCTTCGGCGACGGAGCGGCCTGGCCGGTGCAGGGACTGTTGCGTCACTTCCGGCCCGAGATCCAGCGGCGCATCGACGAATACACGGCGCGCGCCGACGAGCTCGGCGAGCGCGATCCTGTTCCGGAGGCAGCGGAGTGACGGCGATGACCCGCATCGACAAGGTCTTTCAATCGTTCCTCGCCGCCGATGCGGTGGCAGCGCAACAGCGATCCGGGAGCGCCGTGCGATGAGCGGAGGAGAATTCTTCGGTGCACTTTTGTACATCGTTGGCGTCGTGGTGCCGAGCATGATCGTCGTTCGCCGGATCGGCTACTCGCGCTGGTGGGGCCTGATTGCACTCGTGCCGTTCGTCAACATGGTGATGTTGTGGGTTCTGGCATCCGCCAGTTGGCCCATCGAGGAGCGGCTCAACGCCGCCGAGTGGGCGGCCGAACGGGCTTTATCCACACCATGACCAAGCTCATCGTCGACGGACACGAGATCGAGGTCCCGCCGGAGTACACGCTGCTCCAAGCGTGCGAGGCTGCGGGCGCGGAGATCCCGCGCTTCTGTTTTCACGAGCGGCTCTCGATCGCCGGCAACTGTCGCATGTGCCTGGTTGAACTGGTCGGCTCGCCGAAGCCGGTCGCTTCTTGTGCATGGGGTGTGCGCGACTGCCGTCCCGGCCCCAAGGGCGAGCCGCCGGAGGTGCGGACGCGCACGCCGATGGTACGCAAGGCGCGCGAAGGCGTGATGGAATTCCTGCTGATCAACCACCCGCTCGATTGCCCGATCTGCGATCAGGGCGGCGAGTGCGACCTGCAGGACCAGGCCATGGCCTACGGCGTCGACAACAGTCGCTATCAGGAGAACAAGCGCGCGGTCGAGGACAAATATGTCGGAGCGCTGGTCAAGACCATCATGACGCGTTGCATTCATTGCACGCGCTGCATCCGCTTCATGACCGAAGTCGCCGGAGTGCCCGAACTCGGCGCCATTGGGCGCGGCGAGGATATGGAGATCACCACCTATCTCGAGCAGGCCATGACCTCGGAGTTGCAGGGCAACGTCGTCGATCTCTGCCCGGTCGGGGCGCTCACGAGCAAGCCTTATGCGTTTGCGGCACGGCCGTGGGAACTGACCAAGACCGAGTCGGTCGACGTCATGGACGCGCTCGGCTCGGCGATCCGAATCGATACGCGCGGCCGCGAGGTCATGCGCATCTTGCCGCGCGTCAACGACGACGTGAACGAGGAATGGATCTCGGACAAGACCCGCCACGTGGTGGACGGCTTGCGTACCCAGCGGCTGGACCAGCCTTATCTGCGCGAGGACGGGCGGCTGCGGCCCGCGAGCTGGCCGGCGGTATTTGGGGCGATTGCCACGCGGCTCAAGGGCGCACCGGGAGCGCGCATCGGTGCGATCGCCGGCGACCTTGCAGCGGTCGAGGAAATCTTCGCGCTCAAGGATCTGGTGACGCGGCTTGGGGCCGCCAGTCTCGATTGCCGTCAGGACGGCGCAGTGCAGGACCCCGCTTGGGGCCGCGCGAGCTACCTGTTCAACGCCACTATTACCGGTGTCGAAACCTCCGACGCTCTGCTGATGATTGGTGCCAATCCACGCCGCGAAGCGGCGCTGCTCAACGCCCGCATCCGCAAGCGCTGGCGCGCTGGCAACTACGCCGCCGGCCTGATCGGCGAGCGCGCCGATCTTACCTATCGTTATGAGTATCTCGGGCAGGGACCCGACACGTTGGCGGAGATCGCCGAAGGCCGCCATCCGTTCGCTGATGTGCTCAAACAGGCGGAGCGGCCGCTGGTCATCCTCGGGCCCGGTGCGACCGCGCGACTGGACGGCGCGGCGATCGCGTCGCTCGCCGCCAAGGCCGCGCTCGGGCTCGGCGCGGTGAAAGAAGGCTGGAATGGATTCTCGGTCCTGCACACGGCGGCGTCGCGGGTCGGGGCGCTCGATCTTTGGTTCGTGCCGCAAGCTGGAGGCTTGACCGCGACGCAGATGGCGGAATCGGGGGCGCTCGACGTCGTCTTCCTGCTCGGCGCTGACGAGATCGAAATCGCACCGGGCGCGTTCGTGATCTATCTGGGCACCCATGGCGACCGCGGCGCGCATCGCGCCGACGTCATC
>JBOHIG010000425.1:0-26547 GCA_050725815.1 Xanthobacteraceae bacterium | reverse complement strand
CCTGCTTGTCGTAGTGGCCGACCGCGGTGCGCGCCTCCATCGGCACGCCGGTGACGCGCTGCACCCAGGTTTCTAGCCGCGCCACGTGGGCGGCGTCCGCAAACGCACGCTCGGTTGCGGCAGCGTCACCGACCTCGGCTTCAAGAAAGAGGTTGGCGGCGATCCCATCCCAGAGCGCAGGCGAGTCGGGCGCTGAGGCGCGCTCCGTTTCGGTGACCGACGGCAGCGGCTCGTAGTCGATCTCGACCCGCTCGGCGGCGTCCTTGGCGATCGCAAGCGTTTCGGCGATCACGAGGACGACAGCCTCGCCGACGTAGCGGACCTTGTCCACCGCGAGCGGATAGTAGGGCGTGGGCGGCAATGGACCGTGACGGTTGATGAGGATAACATCCGGCAGCTTGCGCTGCGCCTCGATCGGCACGGTGATCGACGCGTCTTGCGGGATGGGCTTGAGACCATCCGCCTTGAAATCGGATCCCGTCAGCACCGCCAACACGCCGCGCATCGCCTTCGCAGGTGCAGTCTCGATGCCGCGGATGCGGGCATGAGCATGGACCGAACGCAGCACAAAGGCGCGGGCCTGCCGCGGCAAATCCACGTCGTCGCTGTAGCAACCGGCACCCACGAGAAGCCGCGAGTCTTCCTTGCGGCAAACGGGCTGTCCGATTCCTGTCGTCATGGGACACTCACTTTGGGGGCGCTCATGTCGCTTGCGCTCGATCCGTCAAAATTCGATTATCTATCGCATGGCGCTCCCAGATCACAACCTCTAGATTGAACATGGACCTGCCCCAGACCGATCACGACACGCCGTTCAACATTACCCGTTGCAGCCACGTCGTCCTCACCGTCAGGGACCTTGAGGCCAGCCGCCTGTTCTACACCGAGGTAGTCGGGCTTATCGTCACCGAACAAGTGGGCGACACGCTTTACTTTCGCGGTATCGAGGAGGCCTGCCACCACAGCTTCGTGTTACGGCAAGCCAACGATGTGCCGACCTGCGAGCGGATCGGCATGCGAGTCCGGCGCGAGCGCGACCTCGACCTGCTCAAGACTTTCTTCGACGACAACGGCTGTCCGACCGCATGGGCCGAAGTGCCGCACCAGGGACGTACGCTGCGCGTCACCGACATCTCCGGAGTGCCGCTCGAATTCTGTGCCACGATGACGGTGGTGCCGCGCCCACTGACACAGTTTCACCTACACAAGGGCGGCTGCGCCCACCGGATCGATCACTATCAGCTCCTGGTCCCGGACGTCCGTAAGGCGTGCGCCTTATATATGTCGGCGGGCTTCTGGCTGACCGAATATCTCTCGCCCGGCAACAGCGGCGAACTCACGGGGGTATTCCTTGCCCGCAAGGGCAATCCGCACGACATCGTGTTCTTCAAGGAGGCCGGTCCCAGGCTGCATCATGCCGCATTCACAGCGCCCGAGACCTATCACATCATGCGCGCATGCGACGTCGCCGGCGCGCTCGGCTTCGGTACGATTGTGGAACGCGGGCCGGGAAGGCATGGTCCCGGACACGCGTTGTACGTCTATCTGCGCGACCCCGACGGGCATCGCGTCGAGCTATTCAACACCCACTACCAGGCCATGGACCTGGAGGTTGCGCCGGTGCGGTGGGATCCCGCGAACGCCAATCCCTGGGGCTTGCCGGCGCAAAAGAAGTGGTTCGTGGAGGCAACGCCGTTTGTCTCCGCCACGTTGACGGAGCCGTCGACCCGTCCCAATCCGATGACGCTGGAACGTTACCTTTCCGATCCCGGCGCGTAACTGCAGGACAGCGCGAGCATCGCTCGGCCAGCAAGGAGACCATGATGAAAGGCGCTCGATATCTCTTGGCGCTTGCCGGCGCTCTGACAGTGGCCACGCCTGCATCCGCGCAAAGCGTCGCCGATTTTTATAAAGGCAAGACCATCCAGATCATCGTGGGCTTTGGCGTCGGCGGCGGTTACGATCTCTACGCGCGCGCGCTCGGGCGCTATCTCGGGAAGCACGTGCCGGGCAATCCGAGCATCGTGGTGCAGAACATGACCGGCGCCAGCAGCATCCGCGCCGCCAACCACGTCTATGGCGGGCCGCAGGATGGAACCGTGATCGCCGCGGTCAACCAGAACGCCGCGATGTATCAGGTGCTCGGCGGCGCCGGCGCAAAATTCGAGGCCGCGAAGCTGCAATGGCTCGGCAGCATCGCCAACTCGAACGGCATGCTTTACACATGGCACGCCAGCGGAATCAAAACGCTGGACGACGCAAAACGCAGGGAAGTCCCGGTCGGCGCGGTGGGTAAGCAGTCCGATTCCGTGATCTTCCCCAACCTGATCAACGAACTGCTCGGGACCAAATTCAAGCCGATCACGGGCTACGCCGGCACCACGCAAATCCATCTTGCGATGGAACGCGGCGAGGTGATGGGCCGCGGCGGCAGCACCTATGCCAGCCTGCAAACCGCCAATGCGAGCTGGCTCAAGGAGAATAGGATCAATCTCCTCGTTCAGGTCGGCTTCCAAAAGGAGCCGGACCTTCCGCAGGTGCCGCTGCTGCTCGACCTCGTGAAGGGTGACGAGGCGACCGGCGTGGTCAAGGTGGTGAGCCTGCCGACCGCGATCGGCTACGGCCATTGGCTCGGGCCCGGCGTGCCGAAGGACCGCATCGCCGCATTGCGCGCGGCCTATGCTGCGGTGATCAAGGATCCGGAATTCATCAAGGAGACCAAGAAGACCCGAATGTCGGTCCGCAGCCAGACCGGCCCCGAGGTGGAAGCGTTGGTCAAAAAGGTCACCTCGACGCCGAAGCCGGTTCTCGACCGGGCCGCGCAGATCCTGAAATGGAAGTGAGAGGCATCGTCCGGGCTAGTGGTCCGATTCTAACATTCGCATCCCGTTTCGGCGAGTGATTTTGCGAATGTTAGAATTGAAGGACCACTAGCAAGTATCACGTGCTAGTGGAGTTTTGGATTTGACATTCGCGTCGCGAACTAGCTGCTAGGTGGGTCGCGAATGTCAAATCCACTCCACTAGAGTCCCGAATCCGAAGTCCGCTTCCGTTGCGGCCCGGTCCGGCCTTCCACCGTCACATTCGACCATTTCTCGATATGGCGGATGATCTCGGTCATATCCTGATCGGCACCGCCCTGGCTTAGACCGTAGAGCCATAGCTGCTTCACCGTGCTGCCGATCCACATCGGCACCCCGAGCGCGTCCGCCTCGTCGATGCAGAGCTTCACGTCCTTGGCCATCAGAGGCAGCGCGAAGCCGAAGTCGAAGCTGCGTGGCAGGATCGCGCGCGGGAATTTGTCCTCGCTTGCGGTGTTGCGTCCGCTTCCGGCGTTGATCACATCGATCATCACGCGCGGATCGAGTCCCGATTTCACCCCGAGCACAACGGCCTCCGAGGTCGCGGCCGTGGCGGTGGCCGAGAGCAGGTTGTTGATGAGCTTCATCATCTGGCCCATGCCCGCGTCGGGGCCGATGTAGAACACCTTGCCGATCGCTTCGAGAACCGGGCGCAGCCGGTCGCATTCGGCCGCCGGCCCGGAGGTCATAACGGCAAGCGTGCCCTTGACTGCGCTGGCGACGCCGCCGCTCACCGGCGCGTCGATAGCCGTTATACCGCGCTCGCCGAGCTTCGCGGCCATGGCTTTGGCGACCCGCGGACCGGTGGTCGACAGATCGACAAAGGTCCGCACCGCCGTTCCTGCAACGATGCCGTTGGCGCCCAGCGCGACTTCTTCCACCACCGCGGGGACCGGCAGGCTTGTCATCACGATCGCTGCTCGCGAGGCGACCTCGGCAGGGGATGAGGCTGTCTGCGCGCCTTTTCCCGCGATCGCGCTCAATGCCTGCCCTTGAACGTCGTAGGCGACGATCTCGTGTCCCGCGGCGATCAGTCGCGAGGCCATGGGTTGGCCCATGCGGCCAACCCCGATGAAGCCAATCGTTTCCTTCGCCACGTCGCTCTCCCTGCTAGCGCGAACATCCCGCGGATGTGATGATGGTAGAGGCAGGTGAGCCTTCAAGACCAGCCTCGACAAGACCAGCCGGTAAGCCAAGGTGGACGTTGCAACGATGAGAAGCGGACAGGACTATCTCAAATCGCTCAAGGACGGACGGCACATCGTCCTCGACGGCGAGACCGTCGCCGACGTCACGGCGCATCCGGCGCTGCGCGAGGCCGCGCATTCGCTGGCCCGGCTCTACGACATCGCCGCTACGCCTGATTGCCGCGAGACGATGACGTTCGCATCGCCCAAGACCGGCCAGCCGGTCCTGCGCGCCTACCAGATCCCGCACAGCCATGCCGACCTCGCGGCGCGGCGCCGATTCTCGGAGACTTGGGCGGAAGCGACTTTCGGCCTCATGGGCCGTACTCTCGACCATGTCGCGGGATTTCTTTGCGGCTTCGCGGCAACACCGCGCCTGTTCGCGGCCGCAGGGCAGAAATTCGCGGACAACGTCACGGCCTTCTACGAGCGTGCCCGTGACGAACATCTCTACCTGGCCTATGCGATCGTGCCGCCGCAGATCGACCGCAGCAAGCCGGCGCACAAGCAGAGCGACCCGGCCCTTTATGCCGGCGTGGTCAAGGAACGCGACGACGGTATCGTCATCTCCGGCGCACAGCAGCTCGCGACTGGCGCGATCTATTCCGACTACCTCTATCTGAGCTGCATCCATCCTTTGCAACCGGGCGACGAGAACTATGCCAACGGCCTCGTGGTGCCGATCGGCGCGCCGGGGTTGAAGCTCTATCCGCGGCGTTCGTTTGCCGCCATGGCGGCCAACTCGTTCGACTATCCGCTCTCCAGCCGCTTCGACGAAACAGACTCCTACGTCGTGTTCGACAACGTGTTCGTGCCGTGGGAGCACGTGTTCATTTACCGCAACCTCGAAATCTGCCGCGACCAATGGTGGAAGACGCCGGCGCATCTCTACGGCAACCACCAGGCGCAGGTGCGCTATGTCACCAAGCTCCGCTTCATGATCGGGCTCGCCAAGCGCCTCAACGAGATGACCGGCAACGAGGCCAACCCCGCAGTCGCGACGCTGATGGGCGAGCTTGCCGCGCTGGTGTCGATCTACGAGACCATGCTGCTGGCGCACGAAGTGACCGCAACGATCGACACCGACGGCGTGCTGTGGCCTTCGCGCACCACACTCTATTCGGCGATGGCGCTGCAATCCGAGCTTAACGGACGGATGCTCGAAACCATCCGCGAGCTTGCGGGCTCCGCCATGATCACGCTGCCGTCGTCGCTCCGCGATTTCGACAATCCGGACGCCGCCAGCGACATCGAGCGCTACATGCGCTCGGCCTCCACCGGCGCCCGGGAACGCATGGCGCTGCTGCGCCACGCCTGGGACTTCATCGGCACGGAGTTCGGCAGCCGTCACCAGCAGTACGAGAAGTTCTACGGCGGCGCGTCATTCCTGATCAAGATGAACGTCAACCGCTTCTATGACTACAAGCGCGCGACCGGCCTGGTCGATGCGGCGTTGTCCCTCCCCCCGGTCGCGCAGCCCAAGTCTTGACCTTTGCGCGCATAGCCGCGACCATCGCACGCAAGCATTATCGCTCCGGGACAATCGCCATGCCCTTCAACAAGCCGCATCTTGAGTTCCAGCGCGTCGACATGAACGAAGGCTGGTTCACGCCGTCGGGCTATCCGTCCGGGATCAAGCAGAAGACGCTCGCCAGCGATCTCGACGAGCATCGCAAGATGGGCAGCCGCACGCGGCTCCTGCGCTTCGATCCCGGCGTCTACACGACCATGCCCTTCGTCCACGACCACTGGGAAGAGGTCTATCTGGTGTCGGGCGATCTCATCGTCGGCAACGATGCGGCCGGCAAGGGCGGCGAGGCATTCGAAGCGCCGACTTACGCCTGCCGTCCGCCCGGCGTCCACCATGGGCCGTTCAAGTCGGACCGTGGCTGCCTGCTGTACGAGATCCACTACTACGATGAGAGCAAGAACTAGCCCTTTGGCAGCTAAGGCGGGTTTGTACGGATGAGTGACGGAGACGGACGCGTGTTGATTGCGGGCGGCGGCCCGGTCGGGCTGCTGTGCGCATGGCTGCTCGGCCGCCGCGGCATACCTGTGCGCCTGTTCGACGAGAACGATCGCCCGCAGACCGATCCGCGTGCCGCCACGACGCACCCGGCGACACTCGACTTGCTCGCCGATGACGGTCTGGCCGACGACATGGCGCGCGTCGGCCTGGTCGCGCCGATCTTTCAGTTCTGGGACCGCCCTACCGACTCCCTGGTGGCGGAGTTCGATCACGCCATCCTCAAGAACGACACTCGCCACCCCTACGTGGTGCAGTGCGAGCAGTTCAAGACCGCGAACTTGATCCTGCAGCGGCTGCGGACATTGCCGGATGTCGAGGTCATGTTCGGCCACACCGTCATCGACGTGGCACAGGATGCGGAATCGGCGAGCCTGACCGTGCGCGGACCCGACGGCACCAGGTCCCACAGGGGCGCCTATGTCATCGGCGCCGAAGGCGGCCGCAGCGCCGTGCGCAAGCAGTCGGGCATTTCGTTTGACGGCTTCACCTGGCCCGAGCGGTTCGTCGTGTTCACGACGCCCTTCGACTTCCAGGCCAACCGCGGCTACTGCTTCCGCAGCTATTTCGCCGACCCGGGCGCGTGGTGCAATTGCTTCAAGGTATCCGCCGACGGTCCGCCCGGGCTCTGGCGCACGGTATTTCCGACCGACTCGACGACGCCGGAAGCGGAGCTGACCGCCGACACCGCTGCGCAGGCGCTGATGCACAAATTCTTTCCCGCGCCCTACGACTACGAGATCGTGCATCGCAATCTGTATGTCACGCATCAGCGCGTCGCGGCGACCTTCCGCAAGGGACGCGTGCTGCTCGCGGGCGATTCCGCTCACGTCAACAATCCGATCGGTGGCATGGGACTCAATGGCGGCTTGCAGGACGCCGCCAATCTCACCGACAAGCTGACCCGCATCCTGCTCGACGGCGCGCCCGAGCGCCTGCTCGACATCTATGACCGGCAGCGCCGGACCGTCGCGGTCGAATTCGTGCAGGAGCAGTCGATCGCAAACAAGAAGCGTCTCGAAGCCAACGATCCCGAGGTCCGCCGAAAAAATCTCGACGACCTGCGCGCGACCGCGGCCGACCCGGAACGCGCGCGGCAGTTCCTGCTGCGCACCGCCATGATTGCAAGCCAGCGCCGCGCCGATGCGCTGGCATTGGAGGACGCATGACGGCGGTGGCGCCCGAGCAGCGGCAGCGGCCGACCGCACGTCCTTTTCTCGCCGTCACGAAACAATTCGCGACCGGTGCAATGACTCCGCGCCAGTTCCTCGACGGCGGCCTTGCCGAATTCGCCGACTGGGAGCCGACGATCGGCGCCTTCGTCAACTTCGACATCCAGGGCGCCCGCGCGGCGGCCGACGCATCCACCGAGCGCTGGCAGGCCGGCAAGCCGGCCTCGCCCATCGACGGCATGCCGATGGGCATCAAGGACATCATCGAGACCGTCGACATGCCTACGGAGATGGGCTCGCCACTGTTCGCGGGCTGGCGCTCCGAGAAGGATGCGGCCTGCGTCTCAGCGCTGCGGCAGGCGGGCGTCGTCATCCTCGGCAAGACCGTCACCACCGAGTTTGCGGCAACCGAGCCGCGCGGCACCCGCAATCCATGGAACCCCGAGCATACGCCCGGCGGATCGAGCAGCGGCTCGGCGGCGGCAGTGGGGTGCGGCATGGTCAGCGCGGCGCTCGGCACCCAGGTGATCGGATCCACGCTGCGGCCGGCCAGTTTCTGCGGCGTCTATGGCTACAAGCCGACCGTCAACGCGCTCAACCGCGAAGGCTGCCACGACTATCAGAGCCAGAGCTGTACCGGCATTCTTGCTGCAACGCTCGAGGACACCTGGCAGGTCGCCCACGAGATCGTCACGCGCGTTGGCGGCGACGCAGGAACACCGGGCCTCATCGGGCCCGATCGCGCGCCTGCGCCGGCGAAGCCGCGGCATCTCGCCTTCATCGAGACGCAGGCGTGGCCGGCCGCCACCGAAGCGGCGCGCCGCTGTATCGACGATACGATCGCACGCCTCAAGTCAGCGGGCATCGCCGTCGCAACACGGCGCGACGACGCCAAAATCGCCGCAGTCGAGGAGGCAATCTCGAACGCGCACATGCTCTCGAACCGGATCAATGCGTGGGAGGCGCGCTGGTTCATCCGCGGCGCGCGCGACCGCGATGCGGAGAAGCTCAGCAAAGTCATGCAGGAGCGTCTCAAGGAAGCCGAGGCCCTGACATTGGCCAACTATCGCACCGCGCTGGCCGAACGCGCGCGCATCCGCGCAACTTACGCCGAGCTTGCGGGCTCATGCGACGGCTGCATCGCGCTTCCCGCCGGCGGCGGAGCGCCCGTCGGGCTGCAATCGACCGGCAACGCGCAGTTTGCAGTTCCAAGCTCGCTGCTTGGCGTCCCGGCGTTATCGCTGCCGCTGTTCGACGTGGGAGGAATGCCGCTCGGGCTGCAGGTGATGGGCTTCGCTGACGAAGATGCAGGCACGTTCGCCCTGTCAGGCTGGCTGCGCGATCTGCTGGCCAACGCCTGAGCTAAAATTCCGGCGTCACATGCGGCGCTGCGCGGGCTCTGCGGGCCGCTGCTGCTTTGGCTTCGCCGCACGCGGGGCGTCGCCATCACTCCGCTCGCTGAAGCGCGCTTGCGTCGTCTTGATGTCGGACAGGACCGGCAGGCTCGCTTCATTGCCGAGATGCTGGATGGAATACGCCGACGCCGCCCGCGCGAAACGAAAATGATCCTCCCAGCGGGCGTCCTTGTGGGCGAGCGCCGAGTAGATGTAGGCGCCGTGAAAGATGTCGCCGGCGCCGTTGGTATCGACGACGAGATCGTCCGGCACGTTCAGCGCCGGCAGGATGCGGTCGGTGCCGGTCTCGTCGTACCAGACCATACCCCGCTCGCCGAGCGTCACGCCGCCGATGCGACAGCCGCGCGAGCGCAGGTATTGCAGCATCTCGCACGGAGACATCGACATCTGCTCGCACAGGCGTTCGGCAACCACTGCAACGTCGATGAAGCCAAGCAGCTCGCGCGTGTTCGAGCGCAGGCCGCCGCCGTCGAGCGAGGTCAGGATGCCAGCCTCACGGCAACCCTTGGCGTAGTGGATTGCAGCATCGGCCTGATGCCCGTCGACATGCAATGCCCGGCAGCCGGCGAGATTGAGCGGCGGAAACGGATGCAGATAGTGGTCGTCGCGGCAGCGCACGATCGCGCGCTCGCCGCCCTTGGGCATGACGAACGACAGCGACGATTCCTGGACTTTGCGGTGGTGGACGGTGATGCCGTATTTCAACGCCATGTCCACGAACATGCGGCCGAGCCAGTCGTCGGCGACCGAGGCGAGCAGATCGGGCGCGATGCCCAGCTTGGCGCAACAGAACGCCGCCGTCACCGCGTTCCCGCCGAACGAGATGGCGTAGTCGCGCGCCACCGCCTTTTCGTCGCCGGTCGGCATGACGTCGGTCAGGAAGGTGATGTCGATGTAGCTTTGTCCGATGAAAAGCGCCTGCATTCCGTGCTGTCCGCTGCCGATGATTGCCGGTATTTGTTTTTGAACCGGGTCGAGCCCGATTTAAGGAAACGGTCGGGGCCGGCATCTTGTTCCAACCGGCTTCGCGGCGCGGGGATCAGCGCGCGCCGCCGCGCGCAGCCTTGCCCAGCAGGGCAACGAGGCGATCCGGCATGATCGGCGCCTCCGCAATACGGACGCCAAACGGCTCGAGCGCATCCTCGACGGCCGACACCAGCGCCGCGATCGCCGGGATCGTGCCGCCCTCGCCCGCTCCCTTGAGGCCAAGCGGGTTGAGCGGTGACGGCGTTTCCATGTGCAGGATTTCGACGTTCGGCGAGTCGGTCGAGAGCGGCAGCAGGTATTCGCCGAATTGGGTGGACAGCGGCTGCGCCTGGTCGTCGTAGACCATGCGCTCGAAGAACGCGTTGCCGACACCGTGAATCACGCCGCCAATCACCTGGCCTTCAACCACCATCGGGTTGATGACGTGTCCGCAATCATGCGTCACGATGTAGCGCAGGATCTTGACCTGCCCGGTCTCGATATCGACGTCTACTTCAGCGATGTGGGTGCCGTTGGAGTAGGTCGACTGATCGGGCGTGAAGTGACTGGTCGCCTCTAGCCCCGGTTCGGGGCCGCCCGCCATCGAGAAGCCGGGCATGCCGACCGCGCGCGCCGCCACCTCCTTGAAGCTCCGCTTCATGTCGGAGCCGGCAACCTTGGCGTAGCCATCCTCCAGTACGATGTCATGCTCTGCGACTTCCATCGCCTGCGCGGCGAACTGCTTGATCTTCTGCGCCACCTGAGCGGACGCGAGATGCACCGACGAGCCGGCGTTGACTGCGGTTCGCGCCGCGAACGAGCCGACGCCGAGGCCCGTCGCCGCCGTATCGGCGGTGACGATGGTCACTTCGTTGGGCGTGCAGCCGAAATGATCGGCCGCGATCTGGGCAAGCGTCGTCTTGTGCGACTGGCCCTGCGGCGTCGCGCCGGTATAGACCGTGATCTTGCCGCTGGTCGATACGCGCGCGGTCGCGCTCTCGTATGGGCCGAGTCCCGTCGCCTCCACGGCATTTCCGATACCGATGCCGATATAGCGCTCCTGCTTGCGCGCTTCGGCCTGGCGGGCGCGGAAACCGTCGTAGCCGGCGGCGTCGAGCGCCTTCTGCTGGCAGGTCGGATAGTCGCCGCTGTCATAGGTGACCGGCCGGCCATCGCGGAAGATGATGCCGACCTTGTAGGGCATCTGGGAGGGCTGAATGAAATTGCGCCGCCGCACCTCGGCACGGTCGAGCTTCATTTCGCGCGCCAAGCGATCCATCAGCCGCTCCATCACGACCGCCGCTTCGGGCCGACCGGCGCCGCGCACCGGCGAGGTCGGCACTTTGTTGGTGAAGGCGCATGACACGTCGAGCTTGAACGCCGGAATGACATACGGTCCGGGCACCGAAGTGGCGGCGATCCACGGCAGCACCACGCCCCACGGCATGTAGGCGCCGGCCTCGTGGGTCAGCGTGCCGCGTAGCCCAAGGATTCGCGCATCGTCATCGACCGCGATCTCCACGTCCCAATACTGGTCGCGCTCCTGCTGGGTGGAGAGGAAATTCTCCCGCCGATCCTCGATCCACTTGATCGGACGGCGCAGCGCCAGCGCCGCCGCGGCCAGCGCGCCATATTCGGCGTAGAAGCTGCCCTTCGGGCCAAAGCCGCCGCCGACATCCGGCGTGACGATGCGAAGCTGGTGGTCGGCCCAGTCCATCAGATCGAGCAGCACGCGCTTGTGGCGATGCGGTCCCTGCGAGGAGACGTAGATCGTCAGCGCGTCGGTGATCGGATCGGGCACCGCGATCATCCCACGACATTCGATGAAGAACGGGCCGCCGCGATGCTGATAGATCTTTTCACGGAAGATGTGTGCCGCCTGTGCAAAGGCCGCATCGGTATTGCCGACATTGATCGGGATGAAGGCGGCAAGATTGTTCGGCGAATTGCGATGGGCGACCGGTGCGCCGGCCTCGAGCGCCCTGGCGCAGTCGGACACCGCCGGCAGCACCTCGTAGTCGACGTTCACCAGCGCCGCCGCGTCCTCCGCGAGGTAGCGGCTGTCGGCGACCACGATCGCCACCGGTTCGCCGACGAAGCATGCCTCGTCCTTGGCGAGGCAATAGGGCATGAACACCTGCTTGATCGTCGGGCTCGGCACCAGCAGCGGCACCGTCTGCCGTCGCATCGACTCCGGCAGGTCGCGATAGGCAAACACCGCATGCACGCCGGGCAATGCCAGCGCCTCCCTCGCGTCGATGCCGCGGATCGCCGCGTGGCCGTGCGGACTGCGCAACACCACCGCGTGGAGCATCCCGGACAGGTTGATGTCGTCGACAAAGCGGCCGCGGCCGGTGAGCAGCGCCGGATCTTCCTTGCGCTTGACGCTTGCGCCGAACCAACCCATCAGTCCGGCACCTTGCGCGCCGGCGTTTCCGGCTTCAGTCCGGTTTTCTGGCGTGCCAGCGTCTCGCGTCCGGTCTCCTCCCAGGTCCCGTTGACGGCGCGCGCCGCCCAGGTGTCCCAGCGCTCGATCCAATCGCCCAGATTATAGCCGTGCCATGGCTGCTTGAGCGTCACCGGCGGCAGATCGAGCTGCCTCCACAAGTCATGCGCGCGCTCCATGAATTCCTTCTTTGGCAAGGCCAGCGGCGGCATGGAGCCTTTCATGGTGGCGTCGATCAGGAGCTTCGATCCAAGCCCACGGTCGCCGTACTGCGCGCCCTGCACGCCGCCGTGATAGGGCGGGATTTGCACGTCGTCCACCGGGTTGCAGCGATAGGCGATCGCCCACATCACGGCGTCGAGATTGTCGGGATCGATGTCCTCGCTTACCGCGATGATGATCTTCCCGGCGATGGCATTGAGACTCGCCGCACCGTGCATGCCGCGCCAGACTTCCGATCGCGGCGTACCGGCCGCGTATTGCACAAAGATCACCGGGCGCAGATTGGTCAACGCCTCATGCATCACGACCCGGCGGACACCGCGCACGCCCATGCTCTCCCTGAGGTGGACGAGATAGACCGGCTCGTAGGCGACCTTCTTGACCAGGCTCGACTCGCTCGGCGTGACCTGACTGATGATCGACGCAAACACCGGATTGCGCCGGTGGGTGATCGCCGTCACCTGCACCGGCATGTTGTAGGCCTCGAGCGCGACGTAGCCGTTGCTTTCTCCGAACGGCGCCTCCGGCTCGAGCTTTTCCGGATCGATCAGCCCTTCGATGACGATCTCGGCGTCAGCAGGGACATCGAGGTCGATGGTGGCGCACTTGACCATCGGGATCGGCCGCCCGGCGAGCGCGCCCGCCACCCCGATTTCATCGAGATCGACGTCAAGCTTCTGCGCGCCGGTGAATAGCACGACCGGCGCGGCTCCGACCACGATGGCGATCGGCATCGGTTCTTTGCGCCTGTTGTACTTCTCCCAGTGCAGGTAGCCGCCTGCCCCGCCCGGCCGCGCCACCATGCGCACCACGCAGCGGTCGGTCGCCTTGAGCGCCGCGCGATAGGTGCCGCCGTTCTGGATGCCGGAGTCAGGGTCCTTGGTGACGCAGAAGGTCGCGCTGATGTACGGCGCAGAGTCGAAGCCCGGCGTCGAAATCGGAACCGGCAACAGCTTCAGCCCGCCGTTGGGCTTGCGCAGGTCGTCTCCCTTGATGACGACCTCCTGGCAACGCGCCGCATTGGTCCTGATCGGCGGCACCGGGTGCGCGATCGCCTCTATCCAGCGCTTGCCGATGTCCTCGACCGCGCTGCGCATGCCAAGCGAATAGATCTCCGCCGAGGCGGCGATCGAACCAACCACCACCGGCATGTCGTATTTGCGGCCCGTCGAGTCCACGACGTTGGTGAAAAGGAACGCGCGTCGCTCGGATTCGGGGATGCCTCCGATGAATTGCAGCCGCACCAGCGGATGCAACTCGGTGTCCTTGTTGATCGGATGGTCGATCCGCGTCAACAGCCCCCTCGCCTCCAGGTCCGCGATGTGCTCCTGCAGGTCGAGCCGCGGCTGGGTGCCTTGTTCGCTCCGCGTGTTGGCAACGATGTCGTCCATACCGGTGTTCAACCAATTGGCCCAGCCTTACCTCATAGCACCCGCCCAACATCAGTTCAGTGGATAGATTGCTTTGACTTTGTCGATGATCGCCGGCGACACATTGGCGACCTCGGTAACGAGTTTTTGCAAGTCCTCACCCGACATCGGACCGACATCGACGCGCGCCGCCTTCAGCTCGGCGAGGAACGCCGGGTCCTTGACGGTCGCATCGAAGGCGCGACGCAACGCCTGAATGCGGTCAGCCGGCGTGCTCGGCGTCGACAGGATCATCTTGCCGATCTCGGTCGCGTTGGCGACAACGCGCAGAACCTGTTTCTCATCCGGCGTGCGGCCGAGCTCCCACGACATCGGCACGTCCGGCATCTCCCGATGCCGCTTCAGCGCATACTGGACCAGTATCGTGATCTTCTTGTCCCGAATCCAATCCGCATGCAGCGCGCGCACGATCTCCATGCTGGTCGAATGGCCCTCGACCTCACCGCGTTCCATTGCCAGCATCGCGGTCGACGAGCTCTTGTAGCCCATCACCATCTTGAACTTGGCCCCGATCACGTTGGCGAGCACCATCGGATAGAGCGCCACCGTCGAAGTGCGCGCGCTCGCCCCCAGGATGATTTCGCGCTTGAACGTGTCCTGGATGGTCTTCACCGGGACCGTGTTCATCACGAAGGTCATGTTCACCGACGGCGCCACCCGCCCGATCCAGTTGAACTGCGTTACCTTAAGCCGCACGTTCGGAGCGCCCAGCCGCTCCTCCAGCGGGATGGTGGGCGCAATCAGAGCGAGCACGGTGCCGTCCTTGGGCGCGATGTTGAACACGTGGTTGGCCGCGATCAGGCTGCCGCCACCGGGCATGTTCTTCGGGATGACGGTCGGCTTGCCCGGGATATGCCTGCCGATGTGGCGCGCCACTGCGCGCGCATAGATGTCGTTGCTGCCGCCGGTCGGGTAGCCGATGACCATGCTGAGCTGCTTGCCGCGGTAGAAATCCTCGACCGACTGGGCGCCAGCATCCGGGGCGGGGAGAAGGAAACCCAATGCCGCGGCACAGATCAGGCCGCTTCTCCAGGACGCCCACAGCATGAAAACCTCCTTCGACACTTGTTGCGCGTGCCGGCTGGAACGATAGTCGAGCTCACGGGGCGCGTCCAACGCTGCGGGGCTACTGCGCCGCCACCGAGGTGCCGATCGCGGCGTTGACGCGCGGCATGACCTCGGTCGCCAGCAGCTCCATGGAGCGGCGCGACAGCGCCGGATCGGTCCAGTCGACGCCGCAATAGACCAACTCGCCGAACTCTCCGATCTCTTCGCGGAACGCCAGGATATGATCGACGATCTTGTTGACCGAGCCGTACCAGACGAGCTTGTCCATGACGTAGTCGTCGGTGATCTCGGCGTCGGGCTGGTCCATCCGGTCCTTGAACAGCGCCAGCCGTCCGCTCGCGCGGAATTTCGCCAGCAGCTGCTGGAAGTAGAACAGGTAGGGACTGTTCGAGTCGTTGCGTGCATAGCGCGCCGCCACTTTGCCGTCCTCACAAACGAAGATCGTGCGCGCGACCCGCCATTCGCTGACGTCGGGCGTCTTGCCGACCTCGGTCTTGCCCTGGAGATAGTTCTGCCAGTGGGTCTTCACCCACTTGGGCAGCAGGAAGTTTGCCGAGAGCGGATGAAAGTCGCGCTTGCCCATGGCGATCACGCCCTTGGAAAACGGCGCGACCACGGTGCCGACGATTTCCGGATACGGCTTCTGATAGGGCTTCGCCAGAATGCCGAGGCCGATCTCAGGACGCATGGTCTTCCCGGTCGAGACCTTGAAGCGGTTGTTCGGTAGGTCGATGTCATAGGGCGGATCGCGAGTCCAGATTTCGAGGATCACGTCGATCGCTTCCTCGAACAGCTTGGTGCGGTCCTCATCGAGATTGCCGATCGCCTCCGCGTCGGTGCGCAAATTGCCCGGGCTGACGCCCATGATGAAGCGCCCCTTGGCAAGGTGATCGAACATCGCCGCGTGCGTCGCGACCAGCACCGGATGCGACTGCGACAGGTTGGTGGTGCCGGTCGCAAGCTTGATGTTGGTCGTCTCGGAGATCAGCGTCGCGAGGAACAGCAGGCTGTTGGTGATGTTCTCGTTCGCGTCGGTGAGGTGCTCGCCGATGAAAGCGTCGTAGAAGCCGAGCTTGTCCGCCAGCATGACGATCTGGCGGTCCTCCTGGAGCGTCTCCGCCCAATCACGATGCAGCGGATGCATCGGCATCGTGAAGTAGCCCAGCCTCATCGTGCGATCTCCGGTGAAGTATTCCGCGCGCTGCGACAACGAAACTCTACAAGCTGTCCTGTTCGGTGCCAAGCGGGCGCGATTGGCCGTGGGCGTTGAGCGACATCGCCACCATCACGTAGCAACCGAGCAAGGCGGTGAGTTCCACGATACCCTTCACGTCGACATGCTTTAGCGCGGCCGCATAGACAGCTTCGCCAACGAATTTGGATTCGAGCAACTCCCTGCAATAGTCATGGACCGCGGCCTCATCCGCCTGCTGGAAACCCGGCCGCCGTCCGGCTTTGATCGCCTCGGCGACACCGGCTGCGATTCCAGCCTTCAGCGCAACCGGCTCATGCGCGGTCCAGACGTAGCCGCAGTCGTGGTGCCGCGCGACCACGAGCACGGCCAACTCGGACAAACGAGTCGGTAGGCTCGTGCGGTAACGCAAGAGCTCGCCAAGCTGCTGCCACTTGTCGGCAAGCTCCGGCGAATGCAGCGCCGGCCGGTACGGCGCCGGCATGTGCCCGTCGCGCAAGCCGACGATGGCATCGTAGACGCGGCGCTGTTCGGCCGACATCGTCTCCAAGGTTGGAATCGGAATGCGGGACATGTCTTAACGCGTCTCGGCGCGCACCAGCTCGTCGAGCATGCGGCGCGCCTGCAACTGCGCGGAATCGGCGTTGATGTGGATCATGCTTTCGAGCACGCCACCCCGTACGTTCTTCTGCTGCGCTTCCAGCATGACCTTGTCTTCGAGGAAGGTGTTGACCGAGCCCTCGTACAGCATCTTCGACATCGCCGCGTCGTCGCGCTGGAAATTGCGCGCGAAGCCGAAGTGGTAGTGGCAGGTGGTTTCGGTTTCCGGCGTCACCAGATGCGTCGACCAAAGCGAGATGCCTTGGCTGCGGTCGCCCTCGGGCGCTCCAGTGCCCGTCCTCGCCGCGCCGACGTCCATGTAGACGATCGACGGCGGCTTCCAGGTTGCGTGCTGCCAGCGGTCGACATTGCCGTCGAAGCCGCCGGCCTTGGCGAACAGCGGCGGCGGTTTGAAGTCGATCATCCAACGCCCGACGCGCACACCGTCGTTGAGCCGCTCGGTCTTGGTCGGCGTGGTCGCTTCGCGCGGATCCCCTGAGATGGTGTTCTTGTGCAGATGTGCGACGTGGGTGTAGTCGAGGAGATTGTCGACCAAGAGCTGCGCATTGGCATCGATGCGCAGGTAACCGGGCGTCAACGTCCAGTCTTTGCTTGCCAACCAGGGCAATTCGACGATCTTCGACTCGTCGGCGCGGGCGGGATCGCCCATCCAGATCCAGACGACATTGAATCGCTCTGCAACCGGATAGGCGCGCACGCGCGCGCTCGACGGAACCGTGTCCTGGCCGGGGATCGCGACGCATTGCCCGTCGGTATCGAACGTCAGCCCATGATAGCCGCAGCGAAGGTGATCGCCGTCGACCGCACCGAGCGACAACGGCGCGGCGCGGTGGCAACAGCGATCCTCGAGCGCGCCCGGGCGTCCGCTGGTTGCGCGAAACAGCACGACCTGTTCGTCGAGGAACGTACGGGCGACCGGCTTGTCCGTCAGATCCTTCGACCAGATCGCCGCATACCAGCCGTTCTTCGGGAACATTGCCCTCTCCTGTTTGCCGTCAGAAGGCCCGTAAAATCAATGTTGCCGACGATACGGGATATAAAATGCCCGTACAAGTTGACGCCTTGCCGCCGGATCGGCGGCGGTGGCAAGCTTGACGCCTCGTCGCGGTGGCCGCTAGTTGGGACCGGAGTTTAGCCTCTATCGCCAACGAGATCGTGCGAGCGTTCGGAGTTGTCCTTGCAACGGCCAACCAAGGTGAATGCGGAGGCCGCGCTTCCTGACGAATTCAAGATGCTGCAGGACATGGTGCGGCGGTTCGTCGACGACGAGCTCATTCCGCTCGAAGGCCGCTCGCTCGACGGACAACGTCTCAAGCCCGATATCGAAGAGTGCCTGATCGGGCGCTGCAAGGAGCTCGGCCTCTGGCAACTCGACGTGCCGGAGGAGCTCGGCGGTCAGGGCCTCGGCACGCTGGGGCGTGCAATCGTGTGGTCCGAGCTCGGACGTACCGTGGCGTTGCCGACCCGCACCGTCCGCATCCTCGGACCCGACATCCGCGCACCGCTCTATGCGCTCACCGGCGAGATGCGCGAGCGCTATCTGATGCCGAGCATCCGCGGCGAGATCGAAGGCTGCTTCGCACAGACCGAGCCGGACGCCGGTTCCGATCCCGGCTCGATGCGCACCACCGCCATCCGCGACGGCGACCACTACGTCATCAATGGCGTGAAGCGATTCATCACCAATGCCGACAATGCCGATTTCGTGCTGCTGATGGCGGCGACAGATCGCAGCAAGGGCTCGCGCGGCGGCATCTCGTGCTTCGTCATCGATATGGACACGCCCGGGGTGCGGCTCGGCGCCTGCTATCACACCCTTACCGGCGAGACGCCGTGGGAAATCGTGTTCGAGAACGTGCGCGTCCATCAGGACCGCCTGATCGGCAAGGAAGGCGGCGGCTTCGGCCTTGGGCAGAAATGGCTCGGCGCCGGCCGCATCAAGCAGGGCGCCCGCGCGCTTGGCGCCACCCGGCGTTGCCTCGAGCTTGCCTCCTCCTATGCCAAGCAGCGTTCGACCTTCGGCCGGCCCCTCGCCGACCGGCAGAGCATCCAGTGGAAGCTGGTGGATACCTACGTGGCGCTCGAAGCGGCGACGCTGCTGGTGCATCGCGCCGCCGCCCGCCACGACAGCGGCGAGGACGATCGCAACGAGGCCTATCTGGTGAAGCTCTATTGCACGGAAATGGCGTGGAAAGCCGCCGACATGTGCCTGCAGGTGCATGGCGGCATCGGGCTCACCACCGACTTGCCCGTCGAGCGGCTCTGGCGCGACCAGCGCAGCCACATGATCACGGAAGGCACGCCCGAGATCATGCGCATGGCGCTCGCCCGGCATGTGCTAAGTACATTCAGTTGACGAGGGAAGCGATGTAGGGTGGGCAAATCGCTTGGCTTTGCACGGATGGTGGGCACGGCGCGCATGCGATTTTGCCCACCCTACGGATTTTCGGTTGACACGAGGGAGTAACGAAATGGCTGACAAGACCTACGAGAACATCCTGATTGAGCGGGAGGGTGGCATCACGTTCCTGTGGCTGAACCGCCCGGACAAGCGCAACGCCATGAGCCCGGGGCTGCACGCCGACATGGACGACGCGCTGAGCTGGCTCGCCACCGACAAACAGACCAAGGTGCTGGTGCTCGGCGGCAAGGGCGAAGCCTGGTGCGCCGGGCAGGATCTGCGACTCTATTTCCGCGGCACCCAGGAAAACCCGGAAGCGCGCTACAAGGCCAACAACGACAGCCATAGCTGGCGCTGGGAGCGGCTCTCGCAGTTCCCGAAGCCGACCATCGCCATGGTCAACGGCTTTGCCTTCGGCGGCGCGTTCACGCAGCTCTGCGCTTGCGACTTCGCGATCGCGGCGGAAGACGCCACCTTCGGCCTGTCGGAAGTCAACTGGGGCATCATCCCGGGCGGACTCGTGAGTTGGAACCTCACCGACATGCTGCTGCCCCGGCATGCGCTCTACTACGCGGTGACCGGCGACACGCTCGATGGTAAGCGCGCGGTCGAAATCGGGCTCGTCAACTTCGCCGTTCCGAAGGCGAAGCTCCGCGAGGAGACGGTCAAGCTCGCTGAGAAGCTCCTCAAGCTCAATCCGAACGTCGTGCGCTACACCAAGGAAGCGATCAAGGCGGTGCGCAAGATGGACGACAAACAGGCGCGCGATTACCTGAAGTCGAAGCAGGACTCGCTGTCGAAGAACGACAAGGAGATCCGCGAGCAGCACGGCATGAAGCAGTTCCTGGATGAGAAGTCCTATCGTCCGGGTCTCGGGCCGTTCCGGAAAGTCGAGAACGTCTGAAAGGCGCGTTCGGCATGGAAGCGGCCGGCCAGACCGACGCCATCGGGCGCCTGTTTCACCCGAAGAACGTCGTTCTGGTCGGCGCCTCCGACCGCCCCGGACATTGGTCGAAGCGGGTGTGGGACAACCTCCGCCGCTTCGGATTTCCGGATCGGGTGTTTCCGGTCAATCCAAACCGCGCGGAAATCTGGGGCGAAGCGTGTTTCCCGAACCTCGACGCCCTGCCCCAGCCGCCCGGTCATCTCGCCATCTTCACGCCGGCCGAAACCACCGTCCGCGTCCTCGCTGAGGGCGGCCGCGTCGGCGCGCAGAGCGCGACCGTCTACGCCGCGGGCTTCGGCGAGGGCGCCGATCCGCAAGGGCTCGCACGCGGGAATGAGCTGCGCAAGGTGATCGCCGACACCGGCATCACCGTCGTCGGACCGGTCTGCATGGGCGTCGCCTGCGGCGCGTCGCGGTTCGCCACCGTGCCCGACGAAACCTTGCAGAAGCTTGCGCCGAGCCCGGTCGCAGTGGTGGTACAGAGCGGCGCGATGTGCGCCTCGATCAACCGCGCCATCAACGATCTCGGGCTGAAAGTCGCCTATCTCGCCTCCTGCGGCAGCCAGCTCGGTTGCCGGGTCAGCGACTTCATCGCCTATTTCGCCGAGCAGCCGGAGTTGCGCGTCATCCTCTGCTACGTCGAAGCGGTGGCGGACGCCGCCCATTTTCTGGAGGCCGCGCGACGCGCACGAGAGAACGGCAAGCTGGTGGTGGCGGTCAAGATTGGCGGCTCGGACGCAGCGCGCGCCTCCGCACTCGCCCATACCGGCTCACTCGCCGGCAGCGCGGAAGCGTTTGCGGCCTTCGCGCGCAGCGCCGGCATCGTGCAATTCAGCGCGTTTGAGGACGCGATCGAGGCAGTCGAATTCCTCGCCCGCGCCCCATGGCCGCGGGGGCGCAACATCGCGGTCATGTCCAATTCCGGCGCATTGCGCAGCCTCGCGACCGAAGCCGCCGAGCGCACCGGCACCACGCTCGCGTCGCTGTCGCCCGCCACCGAAACCGCGCTGCGCGCCGCGCTCGACCAGGCCGAGATCGCGAACCCGCTCGACACCAAGCGCACGATCCCCGCCGAGCAATATGGCGCCTGCCTCGACGCACTCATCGACGCGCCCGAGATCGATATCGTCCTGGTCGCCGAGGAGTTGCCGATCGAGCCCGGAGTCGCGCGGCGTATCGCAAACCTGGGCGCCCTGTCGGATGCCGCGCGACGCGCGGCGCAGATCGGCAAGCCGGTCGCGATATTCACGCCGCTGCATGTCGGCATGACCGAATACGGCCACGAAATCCGCGCCGGACTGTCGCATGTGCCGATGTTACGGGGAACGGAGCGCACGCTGCGCGTGGTTGGCGCGATTTCCAATGCCACCTGCCACTCGCTGCATGCGGGAGCGTTCTATGCGCCGCCCGCGCAGGATGGCGTCGCGGCCACATGGCGCAAGCGCGCTGCCACTCTTGCCGGTCCAACCGCGCTCAACGAAGTGGAGTCCAAGTCATTGCTGCAGGCGTACGGAATCACGCTGCCGCCGGAACGAATGGTAACCGGTACGAAAGAAGCGGTGGAGGCTGCGCAGGAGATCGGCTTCCCGGTCGTGCTCAAAGCGGTGTCGGCGGCGTTGCCGCACAAGAGCGACGCTGGGCTCGTGATACTCGACGTGCCGGACACCGACGCCGTGCAACGGGCTTTCGCCACGCTGATGGAGCGCGCAAGCGCCCTGCCCGCGCAGATCGACGGCATCCTGGTTGCCAAATACATCGCCGGCGGCGTCGAAACCGTGCTCGGCATCCAGCGCGACGTGGAGATGGGTCCAGTCGTGATGTTCGGCCTCGGAGGCATTCTGGTCGAGCTGTTCAAGGACGTGAGATTCGCGCCCGCCTTCCTTGATCGCGATCAGGCTCGCGGTATGGTCGAGGCGACACGCGCCGGCCGTCTGCTGGAAGGATTGCGCGGCGGCAAGCCTGCCGATGTCGAGGCTCTTTATTCAACACTGGTCGCGATTGGCCGCCTCGCGCGCGACCTCAGCGACGTGATCAAAGTGGTCGACGTCAATCCCTTCCTGGTCTGCGACAAGGGGGCTTTCGCTCTGGATGCGCTTGTCGTGCTAACACCGCCTAGCAACAGAGGGTCGCCATGATGTCTCGCTGGCTTAACGTAGCGTTCGCCTCAGCCCTTATCGTGCTGCCCGCCGGCACGACGGCCGCCCAGTCGGTCGCCGATTTCTACCGCGGCAAGACCATCACCTGCTTCATCGGCTACGGCGTCGGCGGCGGTTACGACCTGTTCGCGCGCACCATCAGCAAGCACATGTCGCGCCACATTCCGGGTAATCCGTCGATCGTTCCGGTCAACATGCCGGGCGCGAGCAGCATGATCCTCGCCAACCATCTGGCGCGCCGTGCGCCCAAGGACGGCACCGCCTTCGGCGCGGTGAATTCCGCGCTGGTGTTCGAGCGGCTGTTCTCCGGCGACGCCTCGAAGGCGCAGTTCAGCGGCCCCGAGATGACCATGATCGGCAATGCCGTAAGCTCGGCATCGGTGCTGATCGCCTGGCACACCTCCGGCATCAAGACGCTCGACGACATCCGCACCAAACCACTGGTGATCGCCGCGACCTCGCGCACCGGCGACACCTATCTCCTGCCGCTGGCAGTCAAGAACACGCTCGGCCTCGGCAACCTCAAGATCATCCTCGGCTATCCCGGCACGCGGGAGGCGGCGCTGGCGCTCGAGCGCGGCGAGATCAGCGGCCGCGTCTGGGACATGGAAGGCATCAAGGCGGCGCGCCCGCAATGGCTCAAGAACGGCAGCATCAACATTGTGGCGCAGCTTGCGCCGCGCAAGATGCCGGAAGTGCCCGCGCACGTGCCGCTGGTGAAGGAGTACGTGAGCAACGACGACGACAAGAAGGTGCTCGACGTCGTATTCACCAGCACCGTCCTCGCGCGGCCTTACCTGGCGCCGCCGGGTATACCGGCCGACCGCAAGCAGGCGCTGCGCGACGCCTTCATGGCGACGATGAAGGACCCGCAATTCCTGGCCGATACCAAACGGCTCCAGCTCACCATCGACCCGACCGCGGGCGCGGACATGGAGCGCGTTGTCGCCGACGCCTATGCGCTGCCGGACGCGATCATCCAGAAGGTGCGCCGGGTGCTCAAGGACTGACGTGCGTACGCCCCATCGCCTGCCGGATCACTTCCGATAACCCTCCATCGCCACCTTCAGGCGCGCCACCAGCTCCGGCGGAGTCGCATGGAAGCTTTTAATCAGCCTCTCCATCTCCTCGCCGGTCATCGGGTCGACGCTCATCTTCTGGCTCTTGGCTTCCGCCAGATAGGCCGGGTCCTTCATGGTGGCGTCGAAGGCGCGCCGGATCGCGTTCAGGCGATCCTTGGGCACGCCGGGCGGACCGACATACGGACGTCCCATCTCGTTCGGCCCGAAATAGAGCTCGAGCAGCTTGCGGTCGGCGTCGGTCTTGGCGAATTCGGAGGCGGTCGGGACCGACTTCATCTCCGCCTTACGCTCCGACGCCATCTGCACGATCGGCTTGAGCTTGCCGTCGGCCAGCCAGTCGGGCTTGATGGTTTTCAGCGTATCCCATGACAGGCACACGCCTTCCGCCTCGCCGCGCTCCATCGCCAGCATGATCTCCGGCGACGCCTTATACCCCGCAACGATCTTGAACCTGGTCTTGATCACATTGTTGAGGATCGAGGGATAGATCGTGGTGGCGGACGGCCCGGTGCCCCCGATGATCGTTTCCTGCGTCAACGTATCCTTGAGCGTCTTGGCCTTGGCGCCGTGCCAAAGCGCGCAAGTCGGCGTCTGCCGTCCGATCGAGCCGACCGTGCTCAGCCTGGTGGCGTCGAATTGCGCGGCCTTGTTGCCGAGCATCGGCTCGAGCACATAACCGCGGTCCGAGATGCCGAAGGTCGAGCCGTCGCGCGGCATCTTAGCATAGAGCTGGTTGATCATCCGGATCCCGCCGGCGCCCGGCATCGTCTTGACCACGGCGTTGGGGTGTCCGGGAATATGCTTCACCATGTGTCGCGCCAGCGTGCGCGTATAGGCGTCGTAGCCCCCGCCCGCGCCATGCCCGACCAGGAAGACAAGCTGATTGGCCTTGTAGAATGCCTCGACCGACTGCGCGGACACCGGTCCGCTTGTTGTAACGCAGGCGAGAATGCCAAGTGCGCCGGCCGCAGCCGATAAGCATCGTGTCGAATTCATCATCGGTTGCCCCGATTCCGCGGCTCGCATGCCGCTATGGCGCCAGCGCCTTCTTAGCACGCGCGACGACAGCGTCGGGCGCGTCGTAGAGCTTCACCACCGTTTCCTGGACTTTCTTGCCCGAGGCCGGTGCGATTTCGAGCCCCATCTTCTTGGCGTCGGCCAAGAATACCTTGTCGGCCATGGTGGCGCCGAAGGCCTTGCGCAGGATGGCGAGCGGCTCCTTCGACGTTCCGGCCGGCACCAGGAACGGACGGCCGAATATTTGCTGACTCACGATCAGTTCCAGGACCTCGCGGGTGCCTTTGTCCTTCACGAACTTCCAGAGCGTGGGAACTCCCATCTTCGCCAGTCCCTCATGTTCGTCGAGCGCGACCTGCAGGATGACATTGATCTTCTTTTCCGTGACCCAATGGCGCTTCTGCGTCCTTAGGCTCGACCAGTCAAAGCCGCAGATGCCTTCGACCTCGCCGCGCTCCATCGCCAGCGTGATGTCGGTCGAGCCCTTGTAGCCGCGCGAGACGTCGAACTTCGCACCGACTTCGTTGCGCAGGAAATTGGCGTAGTCGAACAGCGAGCCGCCGGGCGCGTCTGCGCCGATGACGGTTTTGCGCGTGAGCGCATCCTTGAAGGTCTTGGTCTTCGAGGTGTGGTAGGTCGCGCAGACACGCGTGCTGACATTCGCCGTGCCGAGATATTCGAATTCGCGCGGCTTGTACTTTGCCCGCGCCTTGATCTTGTCGTCAAGCAGCGGACCGATGATCGCGCCCGGGAAGATCATGCCGATGGTGAGACCGTCCTTGGAGGCGCGGTTGGCCATGTGATTGGCCGAATTGACGCTGCCCGCCCCGGGCATGTTCTGCACGACGATGTTCGGCTCGCCTGGAATATGCCTGGCGTAATGTCGCGCCAGGGCGCGTCCGTAGAGATCGTATCCGCCGCCGGGATTGGCGCCGATGATCAGATTGATCGTCTTGCCTTTGTAGTAGTCCTCGGCTTGAGCCTGAGCGGCGCCGGCCAGCAAGACGGCGGCGATGAAGGCAATCGGCTTTGCCTGCCTCATGTTTCTCTCCCGTGGTGTTCCGGCGCGCGCGAGTCATGCGTGCGGTCGCAGCCCCCCGCCCGGCCATTGGCGCGACGCTCCGCGCCAACGTCAATGCGACTTACTGTCTTGCGATGTCGCCTGCGCTGCCCGCAGCGATTATCCGCCGCTTTTCGGTGAGCACGAGATAGAGCGAGCACGCCACGATCACCGCCATGCCCGCGAAACTCCACGGGCCGGGCACTTCGCTGAACAACAGATACCCCAGCACTGCCGAATAGACGATGCGCGAATAGTCGAGCGGCACCAGCACGGTGGCATCGCCCTGCGACAATCCGTGCGTGATCATCGCCTGCCCGCCGATGCCCAGCACGCCGATGACCACAAGGATGCCGAGCTCGTAGGAATTCGGCGTCACCCACCAGATTGCGGCCGGCACCGCCGCGATGAGCGCGTTCCAGAACGCATAATAGAACATGATGACGCGCGTCGGCTCGGTGGTCTGCAAACGCTTGATGCAGATCACCACCAGTCCTCCGGTGAATGCGCCGAGCGCGCCGATGAACGCGCCCGGCTCGAAGCCCGCAGTGAACGGACGCGCGTAGATGAGAATGCCGAGGAAGCCGGCCATCGCGACGCCGATCCTGTGCCAGCCAACGATCTCGCCGAGGAAGAGCATCGCCAGCGGGATCATGAACAGCGGCC
The DNA here is from genome assembly GCA_050725815.1 of Xanthobacteraceae bacterium. GTDB lineage: Bacteria > Pseudomonadota > Alphaproteobacteria > Rhizobiales > Xanthobacteraceae > VAZQ01. The sequence continues at coordinate 613 of JBOHIG010000425.1, read as the reverse complement.
GCGAAAATTGCAGCGCCATGGCGTCGGCGAGCAGCAGGTTCGTCAGCGTCCAGAAGAAGCAGGCATTGCCGAGCGCGCCGGTCGCGCCGCGCACGAAATGCATGCCGGGCCGTTTTGTCCGCAGCGCCTCGAACGGATCGCGCCAGCACACCGCCAGCACCAAGAAGAATCCGATCAGCGAGCGGAAGAAGAAGATCTCCATCGCCGGGATGCGCTCGCCAACATGCTTCACCAGGACGGCCATCAGTACGAGCGTCAGCGAGCCGGCGGAGACGAGCGCGATTCCGCGGCGCACGCCGGTCATCGCGGCCCAGTGGATGCGGGGCCGTTCGAGTGGCTTGCCGATGAAGGCTGGAAGCGCGGAGGCCTTGGAGCCGCTGTCGTTGTTGTTCTTCTCTTGCATTCCCCTCGGGCTCACTTAGACGGCGATCTATAGCGGCTTTTGCTCGCGCCTGCGCAATGCAGATTCGCAGATGTGCCCCTCGCGTGAGGCTGGCTCACATCCCTCCCCGCGAAGCGGGGGAGGGTCGACCGCCAAGCGGAGCGAAGGCGGTCGGGGTGGGGTCTTCGCCGCGAGCGTAACCCCACCCGGCTCGCCATAGCGCGTCGAAGA
>JBOHIG010000424.1:0-3471 GCA_050725815.1 Xanthobacteraceae bacterium | reverse complement strand
CCGAAGCCGATGCCGCTCGCCAGCCGGTCGGGCTCGGAGACCAGCGCGGCGCGCAGCGCGATCGTCGCCTTGCCGACCGTGACACGTGTGCCGGGCTTGAGTTCGAGCCGCGCCAGCAGCGCCGGATCGACGGCCGCGCCGAACGCCCCGTCGCGCGGCGCGAGTGCTTCGGCGAGCGAACCCGCGGGATCGAGCCGCACCGCGCCGGTGAGCGGATGGGCGGCGTCCACCGCCTTGATCTCGACCAGCGCGTTGCGGCCGTCGGCGGTGCGCGCCATCGCGCGCATGGTGGCGGCCAGGGAGATTCGCCCCTGCGACTCCAGGAAGGCGCGTTCCCGGGCACTCGCTTCGCGGTGGCTGAGGATGAACGCCAGATCGCCGCCGAGGATGGTGCGGCCCTCGCGCGCGAGGCCCGCGCCCAGGCTCGACGCGAACGAGCCGACGCCGGCAATCGCCATGACGCCGATCGCAATGCAGGCGATGAACACATAGAAGCCGCGCAACCCACCGCGCAGCTCGCGCATGGCGAGGCGGAGCGGCAGCCCAATGCGGGAGGAGGGCTGTGCGAGTGAGGAGAGTGTCATCGGCGTCCACGAGTTGTTGAGGTCTGCCCGGCACTGATTACGAAAATACGAGAGCCGCTCTGTGAGTACATCACGCGTCGCCGTTCGTCTTGCTCGGCGCCGGCGGCATGATCCGGGCGAGCAGATAATGCACCGGCGCAAACAGCAGCACCGGCATCAGCACCATCATCCCGATCACCCAGACCGCGGGTGGCACCCATTGCTGCGGCTCGGAATCGTTCAGTCCCCAGACATAGTTGATGTTGACCGGCGTGAGGCCGGCATTCGGGCTCGGCGGCGGCATGAAGAAGTAGCTGATCGGGATCAGCACCCACGCCAGCACGGTCCAATAGAGGAATCCGCGCCGGTCGTAGCCGAGCTTGGCGACCAGATAGAGCAGCAGGAACGGCAGCCAGCCATGAAACAGCGATAGTCCGCGCAAAAACATGGAGCGGTGCGCTTCGAACATGTACGCGGTCATGTTGTTGAGCGGCATGCCGAGGATGATGCCGACGAAGTCCAGCACCCAACCTGCCTGCGGGATCAGGATGCCGACCGTGCACATGGACACTAGCAACGGGCTTTCGATCCAGAGCGCAACGAGCGTGAGGATCAGCGCGACGTCGCAGAAATAGAGGAAGTTGGTCGGGCCGTAGTAATACAGATAGACCGGCACCAGCACCGCCATGAATGCGGTGTAGGCAAGCTTGAGCCACAGCGGCAGCCGCGGAGCGGCCGAGTTGATCTTCGTGTCTGTCATCGATCAGTGCCGCTTCCTTTATCCGTCATCCTGAGGTGCGAGCCATAAGCGCGTCCACGCGCGTCTTCGACGCGCTATGGCGAGCCTCGAAGGATGAACGGCCGGTCGCTCGCAAAGTATCGGCCGTCGTCCTTCGAGGCTCGGCCTTCGGCCGAGCACCTCAGGATGACGGAGCGATTCAGTCGGCTGCTTGATCATCTGCGTGCCGCTCCGCTTCCACCCGACCCGAGCGCATGCGCACCACACGGTCGCAGCGCTGCGCCAGCATCGGGTCGTGGGTGACGAGCACCAGCGTGGTGCCGCGCCCGGCATGGCCGGCGAACATCAGTCCGATGATTTCCGCGCCGGTCGCCTCGTCGAGGTTTCCGGTCGGCTCGTCCGCGATCAGGATCGCCGGATTGAGCGCGAGCGCGCGCGCCAGCGCGACGCGCTGCTGCTCGCCGCCGGACAGCTCCGCCGGATAATGCCGGCTGCGCGCTGCAAGGCCGACTGCGGCAAGTTCCGCCGCCGCCCGTTCGTGCGCATCGGGCCGGCCGGCGAGCTCCAGTGGCACCGCGACGTTCTCAAGCGCGGTCATGGTCGGGATGAGATGAAAGGATTGAAAAACGATACCGATCTGGCGGCCGCGAAAGCGCGCCAGTGCGTCTTCGCTCAGCCCGCCGAGCGGCTCGCTTGCGATCGTGACCGTGCCGGTATCGGGGCGCTCCAGCCCCGCCATGACCATCAGCAGGGTCGATTTGCCCGACCCGGACGGTCCGACCATTCCGATCGCCTCGCCGCGCCCTATATTGAGGTCGATGTCTTTCAGGATGTGCACGCGCGCTGCGCCGCGCCCGAGCGAGAGATTGACCCCGCGGAGCGCGATCGCCGCGCCATTGCCGCGGGGCGAGACCGGATTGTCGTCCATGCAGCAGCCTTTGGCGCCCCAGGGATCGAGGCGTGCCCGCTCATATGGGAATTGGGCGGGGTTGGTCCAGGCATTTGCCTTACTGGCCATCATTGCCCTGCTGTGCGGTGACAGCCCGGCGGCGGCGGTGAAGCCGATCAAGATCGTGGCGCTCGGCGATTCGCTCACCGCCGGGTTCGGCTTGACGGCGAACGAGGCGTTTCCAGAGCGGCTGGAGCGAGCGCTCAAGGCCAAGGGTCATGCGGTCGAGGTCGTCAATGCCGGGGTGTCCGGCGACACCGCCGCGGGCGGGCTCGCCCGGCTCGACTGGTCGGTGCCGGAGGATGCCGACGGCGTCATCCTGGCGCTCGGCGCCAACGACATGCTGCGCGGCTTCGATCCGAAACTGACGCGACGGACGCTGGACGCGATCTTGCGCCGCCTTACCGAGCGCCGCCTCGAGGTGCTGCTCGCCGGTATGCGTGCGATGCCGAACCTGGGCACGGACTTTGGCGAGGGCTTCGAGGCGATCTACAAGGAGTTGGCCGCCAAATACCGCGTGGTGTTCTATCCGTTCTTCCTGGAGGGCGTGGCCGGCGATGCCGGGCTCAATCTGCGCGACGGCGTCCATCCCTCCGCTGCCGGGGTGGACAGCATGGTCGCGGGCATCCTGCCGAAGGCGGAGGAGCTGATCGATCGCATCCGCAAGCGCCCGCCATCATGATTGTCACGCAAGAATGATGACGTCGTAGACGAATTGATTCGCCGGCCGTCTTTTGTCAAAAGCATACGATAGCGTTCTCATGCCCCGCATCTTCACCGGCCTCGAACTCCCCGCCGAAGTCTCGCAGTCGCTCTCGATGCTGCGCGGCGGGCTCCCGGGCGCGCGCTGGATCGATCCGGAGAACTACCACGTGACGCTCCGCTTCATCGGCGACGTCGACGATTCGACCGCGCACGAGGTGGCGTCGATGCTCGGTCGCGTCCGCCGCACGTCGTTCGAGCTGCAATTCGACGCGTTGTCCTCTTTCGGCGGCCGGCGGCCGCGGGCGGTGATCGCGACGCTGGCGCAGACGCCGGCGCTGATGGAACTGCAATCCGAGCACGAGCGGCTGATGCAGCGCGTCGGGCTCGAGCCGGAAGGGCGTAAATACACGCCCCACGTCACGCTGGCGCGGCTGCGCGATTCGTCGAGCCGACAGGTCGCCGAATATCTCGCCGCCCGCGCGCTGGTATGGACGCCGCCGTTCAAGGTGACGCGT
>JBOHIG010000423.1:0-2638 GCA_050725815.1 Xanthobacteraceae bacterium | reverse complement strand
ATCCCGGACAGCTCGAGCTGCTGCTGTCGATGGAACAGGGCGAGACCAACGCGATGACCTCGCCGTTCTGGTCGAGCCTGAAGGTGCAGCGCCCGACCTGGTATCCGCAGAAGATCGTCAGCATCATCTTCCAGTATGGCGCAGCGCCGCATCCGGAGCTCAAGGATGTGCCGTTCGCGCTGGATTTGGTCGAGAACGCCGACGACAAGCTACTGCTCACCGCGGCCTCGGCGCCGCTCGGTTTCGGCCGTCCCTACGCTGCACCGCCTGGCGCGCCGGCCGACCGCATCGCCACGCTGCGCGCGGCTTTCGCGGCAACCTTTAGGGACCCGCGATTCCTTGCCGACTGCAAGAAGCAAGGCGTCGAGTGCGACGACAGCCGCACCGGCGCGCAGATGGACGCGCATATCCGCGCGGCCTACGCCATCCCGGCGGAGATCAAGAAGCGGCTGATCGCGATGCAGAAGTAGCGAGTTGCGACGGGCGGCGCCGCTAGCGTCCCCTCCCCCGCTTGCGGGGGAGGGACAGGGAGAGGGCATGAACGACGGGCGGTGCAAGAACACCCTCTCCCCACCCCTCTCCCGCAAGCGGGAGAGGGAGCAGGCTGAGTCCGCTGCACGGCTTTGCTCTCAGCAAGCCGTATCTCACCCCAAATTCAATTCCTTGAAGAAGTCGTTGCCCTTGTCGTCGATGACGATGAAGGCGGGGAAGTTCTCCACCTCGATGCGCCAGATCGCCTCCATGCCGAGCTCGGGATATTCCAGCACCTCGACCTTCTTGATGCAGTGCTCGGCGAGGTTCGCCGCCGCGCCGCCGATGGAAGCTAAATAGAAACCGCCGTGCTTCTGGCAGGCCTCGCGCACCGCGCCCGAACGGTTGCCCTTCGCCAGCATCACCATCGAGCCGCCCGCCGCCTGGAAATCGGCGACGAAGGAATCCATGCGGCCTGCCGTGGTCGGGCCGAATGCGCCGGACGCATAGCCCTCCGGCGTTTTCGCCGGTCCGGCGTAATAGACCGGGTGGTTCTTGAAATAGTCGGGCAGCCCCTGCCCGGCTTCGAGCCGCTCGCGCAGCTTCGCATGCGCCAGATCGCGCGCGACGATCATCGGCCCCGTCAGCGACAGCCGCGTCTTCACCGGATACTTCGACAGCGTCGCCAATATCTCCTTCATCGGCTTGCGCAGGTCGACCTTCACGACATCGCCGCCGAGTTTCTCCTGGTCGACGTCCGGCAGATACTGCGCCGGGTTGGCTTCGAGCTGCTCGAGGAACACGCCCTCGCGCGTGATCTTGCCGAGCGCCTGCCGGTCGGCCGAGCACGACACGCCCAGGCCGATGGGGAGGCTTGCACCATGGCGCGGCAGGCGGATCACCCGCACGTCGTGGCAGAAATACTTGCCGCCGAATTGCGCGCCGACGCCCAACGACTGCGTCAACTTGTGGACCTCCGCCTCCATGTTGAGATCGCGGAAGGCGTGGCCGTCCTCCGAGCCCTCGGTCGGCAGGTCGTCGTAGTAGCGCGCCGACGCGAGCTTCACCGTCTTCATGGTCAGCTCCGCCGAGGTGCCGCCGATCACGATGGCGAGGTGATACGGCGGGCACGCCGCCGTCCCGAGCGTCAGGATCTTCTCCTTCAGGAACGCGATCATGCGGTCGTGCGTGAGGATCGACGGCGTTGCCTGATAGAGGAACGACTTGTTGGCCGAGCCGCCGCCCTTGGCCATGAACAGGAACTTGTATTCGTCCTCGTGGTCGTTCTCGGCATAGATCTCGACCTGCGCCGGCATGTTCGACGCGGTGTTCTTCTCCTCGAACATGGAGAGCGGCGCGAGCTGCGAATAGCGCAGGTTGCGCTTGAGGTAGGCGTCGCGCGCGCCCTCGGCGACCGCCGCCTCGTCACTATCATTTCCTTGGCCCGCGGTGAACACCAGCCGCCCCTTCTTGCCCATGATGATGGCGGTGCCGGTGTCCTGGCACATCGGCAAGACGCCGCCCGCCGCGATGTTGGCGTTCTTGAGGAAGTCGTAGGCGACGAACTTGTCGTTCGCGCTCGCGTCGGCGTCATCGAGGATGGCGCGGAGCTGCTTCAGGTGCCCGGGACGCAGCAGATGATTGATGTCGGTGAAGGCCGCCTCCGCCAGCGCGCGGATGGCTTCGCGCTCGATGACGAGCATGTCGCGCCCGAGGATTTTTTCGGCGCGGACGCCGGTGCTCGCCAGCTTACGGTAAGGCGTGCGGTCCTCGCCCAGCGGGAACAGGGGCGTGTGGCGGTACGGCGGGACGGGATGGGGGACGGGTGCGGACATGGCTTACTCACAGAAGAATTTGCAGTTCAGATTCCGATTACTTTATTCCAGTCAGAAATGTACATGTAAATCCGCTGAAACTCCGTCGGAAGAAGCATCCTATTGTGAGCAACAAAGTGGCGCGCCTTTTCGAGTTCGGACATGCGTTGGCGCAACCATTCTTGGTTGGGAATTACGCTCTTAAAGTGTTCCCAATTTTGCACTATTTGGCCTGCACCCGGTTTCGTTGACACCCGCCTAAGCTAATCCTGCCTTCTGCTCGAACTCCATCGGGCTCAGATATCCGATTGTAGAGTGTCTGCGCTTCGGATTGTAGAAGCGCTCAATGTAGT
>JBOHIG010000422.1:0-4870 GCA_050725815.1 Xanthobacteraceae bacterium | reverse complement strand
CGCAATCGCTGCTGTCAGCGCCGTCAATTCGTCCGGCGCGATGGTGAAGCTCGGCGTCAGATAAACGATATTGCCGAACGGGCGGATGAATACGTCCTGCTGCACGAAGCTCGCCCGTATTGCTTCGAGGTCGTCGATCCGCTCCATCTCGACGACGCCGATCGCGCCCTTCACACGAACATCCTTGACCCCAGGACATTTACGGCAAGATGCAAGCTCGCGCGCCATCTGCTCGGAGATCGCCTTGACCTGCGCCAGCCGCGGCTCGCGTTCGAACAGGTCGAGGGAGGCGTTGGCGGCGGCGCAAGCAAGCGCATTGGCCATGAAGGTCGGTCCGTGCATCAGCGCGTGCGCGGGATCGTCCGACCAGAAGGCCTCGAAGACCTGCTTTCGCGCGATAGTGGCCGCGAGCGGCAGCGTCCCGCCGGTGATCGCCTTACCGACGGTGATAATGTCGGGCACGACACCTGCTGCCTCGCACGCGAACATCGTGCCGGTGCGACCGAAGCCCGTGAAGATTTCGTCGAAGATCAGCAGGACCTCGTAGCGGTCGGCTAACTCTCGCAGGCTGCGCAGTACAGCCGCGTCATGGAAACGCATGCCCCCCGCGCCCTGCACCAGCGGTTCGACGATGATCCCGGCGACTTCGCCGGCATGGCGTTCAAGCAAGGCACGCAGTGCAGCAGCGGTTTCTTCGGTCGCCGGCAGATCCACCACGTGATGCTCGGGCAGCAATCCACGGAACATCCCGTGCATGCCGGCGTCGTCGCTGACCGCCATCGCGGCCGTGGTGTCGCCGTGGTAGCCGCCCTTGAACGCGACGAAGCGCCTTCGCGTGCGGAGCCCGCGGTTGAGCCAGTATTGCACCGCCATCTTGAGCGCGACCTCGACCGCTACCGAACCGGACTCGGAGAAGAACACCCGGTCGAGGTCGCCGGGCAAGAGCTCAGCGAGCCGCCGCGCCAGTGTCAGCGCCTGCTCGTGCACGAGCCCGCCGAACATCACATGCGGCATCTGCGCAAGCTGGCGCTCGACGACGGCGCGGATATGCGGGTGGTTATAGCCGTGGCAGGCCGTCCACCACGATGCAATGCCATCGATCAGCGCCCGCCCGTCGGCAAGCACAATGCGGCAGCCCTCTGTGCGCGCGACCGCCAGCGGCAGCCGCAAGGTCTTCATCTGCGCATAAGGCAGCCATGCATGGTCCAGGCCGGCCTTGTACCAGCCAGGTTCATCGTTGCGGCTACGCGACATCCGCGCGATACCCTCCATCGTCATCCGCGCAAACGGATGATCCAGTACCCTCCGACGCGCGGTATGTCACGGAGGTTGCCGGGAGTATTGGATGCCCGCTTTCACGGGGCGTGACATACTGGGCATGGCAGGTTTGGGGCCATGGTGGAGTATGGTTCCGGTCATGCGTTCGCTTGAAGCCTTCGCGCAGCAAAAGCTTGCCGAACTCGACCGCGCGAGCCTGCATCGCCTGCTGGCCGAAACCGATCGCCTCGATTCCGTCTGGGTGGACCGCAACGGACGCCGGCTGCTGTCATTCTGCTGCAACGACTATCTCGGCCTCACTCACCACTCCGCGCTCAAGGAGGCGGCACGCAAGGCGATCGATCGTTACGGCGTTGGGAGTGCTGCCTCCCGGCTGGTGACCGGCAACCATCCGCTGTTCGGTGCCCTCGAAACCCGTCTCGCCCGGCTCAAGGGGACCGAGGCCGCCTGCGTGTTCGGCTCGGGCTACCTTGCCAACGCCGGCATCATCCCGGCCCTGATCGGTGAAGGCGATCTGGTGCTGATCGACGAGTTGGCTCACGCCTGTCTGTGGGCCGGTGCGCGTCTGTCCCGCGCCAGAGTCGTTCCGTTCCGCCATTCCGACGTGACCCATCTGAAGGCGCTGCTTGGCGAGCACCGTGCGCGCCATCGTCACGCGCTGATCGCCACCGACGGCGTGTTCTCCATGGACGGAGATCTGGCGCCGTTGCCCGAACTGGCAGCGTTGGCGACGTGCTACGACGCCTGGCTGATGACCGACGATGCTCACGGCATCGGGGTGGTCGGCGGTGGGCGCGGCTCGACTTTCGCGCACGGAGCGGCGGTCGAGGTGCCCTTGCAGATGGGCACGCTGTCGAAGGCGATCGGCGGCTACGGCGGTTATCTTTGCGCCTCGGCTGCGGTGATCGACCTGATCCACAACCGCGCCCGTACGTTCGTCTATTCGACCGGGCTGCCGCCGGCGACGGTGGCGGCGGCAATCGCGGCGCTCGACCTGATCGAACGCGAGCCGGATTTCGCGGCGTCGCCTCTTGCCAAGGCGAAAGCGTTTACGCGCGCAGTCGGACTGCCGGACGCGCAGAGCCCGATCGTGCCGATGGTGATCGGCGACGCGAACGACGCGCTCAAGGCGTCGCAGCTTTTGGAAGCGGAAGGCTTCCTGGTGATCGCGATCCGGCCACCGACGGTGCCGGCTGGGACGGCGCGCCTGCGCTTCACTTTCACCGCCGGCCATCCTGACGCGGAGATCGAACGCCTCGCCGGACTGGTGCGCAGCCGCATCATGGGGCGCTGAGCCGTGGCTTCTCTCTTCGTCACCGGAACCGGGACCGGCGTCGGCAAGACGTTCGTCACCGCAGCGCTGATCCGCCATTTCCGCGCCAATGGCCAAGCGGTCGACGCGATCAAGCCGGTCGCAAGCGGCTTCGATCCCGCGGATGCCACGAGCGACACCGCGTTACTGCTCGAGGCGCTCGATCGCCAACCGACACCAGACGAACTCGCCCGCGTCTCACCTTGGCGCTTTGCAGCGCCGCTCTCCCCCGATCTGGCGGCGAAGGCGGAAGGCCGGGCGGTCGACTTCCGGGCGCTGGTCGACCGCTGCCGCGACACCGCGGTTGCAACGAGAGGGCTGTTGCTGATCGAGGGCGTCGGCGGGATCATGGTGCCGCTTGACGAAACCCACACCGTGCTCGACTGGATGAGCGCGCTGCGCGTCCCGGTGCTACTGGTGGTCGGGAGTTATCTCGGCACCATCAGCCATACGCTTACGGGTCTGCATGTGCTGGCGCAACGCAACCTCGACATTGCCGGCGTAGTCGTCAGCGAAAGCGAAACCCCGGGCGCGACGCTTGACGCCACGGTGGCGACCATCACGCGCTTTGCCAAGCCGCTGGAAGTGATCGGACTGCCCCGGCTGGCGCCCGGCACTGCCGAGCACTCGGCCGTCGGCCGTCTCGCCGCCCTGCTCTAACGACTACGGGATGAGGACCGTCGATCCCGTGGTCTTGCGGGATTCGAGATCCCGGTGCGCCTGCTGCACGTCCTTGAGCGCGTATGTCTGGTTGACCGGAATCTTCACCTTGCCGCTGGCGACAACGTCAAACAGGTTGCTGGCAATCGACAGCAGGCTCTCGCGGCTCGCCGCATAGGTGTTGAGCGTCGGGCGCGTGCAGAACAGCGAGCCCTTGGCTTGCAGCAGGTTGATGTTAAAGGCTTCGATCGAGCCCGAGGCATTGCCGAAGCTCACGAACATGCCGAGCGGCTTGATGCAGTCGAGCGACGCCGGGAACGTCGCCTTGCCGACGCCGTCATAGACGACCTCACACTTCTTGCCGCCGGTGATCTCGTTCACGCGGGCGACGAAGTCCTCGTCGCGATAGAGGATCGTGTGGTGGCAGCCATTCGCCTTGGCGAGCTCCGCCTTCTCCTTCGATCCGACGGTGCCGATCACATTGGCGCCGAGATAGTTCGCCCACTGGCACGCGATCAGCCCGATGCCGCCGGCGGCGGCATGGATCAGGACGTTCATGCCTTTCTGCACCTTGAACGAACGATTCAGCAGGTACTCGACGGTCATGCCCTTGAGCATCATCGCCGCTGCCTGTTCATAGGATATAGCGGCCGGCAGTTTGACCACGCGATCGGCCGGCATCAGCCGCTCCGCGGCGTAGCTCCCGAGCGCCGAGGTGTAGCCGACGCGGTCCCCGACCTTCACCTCGGTAACGCCGGAGCCTAACGCCACGACTTCGCCGGCGCCCTCGTTGCCGCCGATGAACGGCAAGCCGCCGGCCGCCGGATAGAGCCCGGACCGGAAATAGGTGTCGATGTAGTTCAGCCCGCAGGCGTGGTTCTTGATGCGGACCTGGCCCGGACCTGGAGCGGGCACTTCGACCTGCTCATAAGTCAGCGCCTCCGGCCCGCCATGTTTGTGAACTCGCACTGCTGCGACCATGTTGTCCTCTCGGTTGTCGATGTCCGCGGCGATCATAGGTGGGGGCGACGCGGACGCAAGGGACGTAAGCTTAACGCCCGGCGCGTGACTTCAGCGAGGCCCGCTTTTTTCGCTTGCGCCGCGCCAGCACGTTGATCACCTCGACCCCGGCGGCAAACGCCATCGAAGCGTAGATGTAGCCGCGCGGGATATGGAAGTCGAAGCCGTCGGCGACCAGCGCCACCCCGATCATTACCAGGAAGGCGAGCGCCAGCATCTTGGTGGTCGGATGCTCGGCGATGAAGGCGGAGACCGGACCTGAGGCGGCATACATCACCGCCATGGCGATGCAGACCGCCGCGATCATGATCTCGACGTCCTGGACCATGCCGATCGCGGTGATGATCGAGTCGAGCGAGAAGATCAGATCGATCGCAATCAACTGCAGGATCACGATCCAGAACGCCTGCGAAGCCGCGCCGGGTTTCAGCTCTTCCTCCCGGGCCTCGACCTCGTTGTGAATCTCGTGGGTGGCCTTGGCGATCAGGAACAGGCCCCCGCCGATTAGGATGATATCGCGCCAGGAAATCCCCATCCCGAACAACGAGAACAGCGGCGCCGTCAGCTTCATCAGCCAGGTCAAGCCGAACAGCATGATGA
>JBOHIG010000421.1:0-3396 GCA_050725815.1 Xanthobacteraceae bacterium | reverse complement strand
GGATTACGTAGACACCGACCGTCGGCAGCGGCAGACCGAGGATGAATGCGGCAAAGCCCGTGATGAGGAGAAGCAGCGGGAGGCTGCCGCCGCTGACGCCGATGAGCTGCTGGGTGAGCGAGAAGGCGACCCCGGTCAGGTTCATGGCGCCGATGAGGATTCCGGCGATCGCGGTGATCGCGATGATGTCCACCACCGCGCCACCGGACGAGACGACGGCCGATGTCACTTCGCGCACCGTCATGCGCTTGCCCTTGTGGGGCACGACCAGGACAAGGACGATCAGCACCGCGGTTCCGCACAGCGCGGCGTATTCCGGCTCCCAGTTCAGCCAGAGCAGCCCGCCGACCAGCACCACGAACGGCAGCAGGAAGTGGCCGCCCTCGCGCATCACCTTGCCGAGCGAGGGCAGCTCCGCGCGCGGCGTGCCCAGGATTCCAAGCTTGGCGGATTCGAGATCGACCTGGATGAACAGCGTCGCATACCAGAGGAATGCCGGAATCATCGCCGCCAGCATGACCTCGGCGTAGGGCACCTGCAGATAGTCGGCCATCAGGAAGGCGGCCGCACCCATGACTGGCGGCGCGAGCTGGCCGCCGGTCGAGCCGACCGCCTCGATCGCGCCGGCCGTATGGGCGGGGAATCCCGACCGCTTCATCAGCGGGATGGTGATGGTGCCGACGCTCGCGACATTGGCGACGGCGCTGCCCGACACCATGCCGAAGAACGCCGAGCCGACCACGGCGATCTTGGCCGACCCGCCGCGAAACTGGCCCATCAGTGCGCCGGCGAGGCCGGCGAAGAAGTCCGAGCCGCCGCAGCGCGTGAGCACCTGTCCCATGATGATGAACGGCACCACCACCACGACGGCGATCTGCAAGGTGTTGCCGAGCAACGCATTGGTGTCGACGCCGAGATAGACCATCAGGCGGCTGAGCGAGACGTAGCGGCTGGCGAACATGTCCGGCAGCATCCAGCCGAGCAGGGCATGCGCGCAGAGCGCCAGCACGATCAGCACCAGCGCCAGGCCGGTGACGCGGCGACTCGCCTCGAATACCAGCAGCACGATGATGGTGGCGATGGTGACGCCGCTCCACGGGCGCCCTACCAGCTCGCGGATCAGCTCTGGATAGCGGATCGCGACATAGAAGCAGCAGGCGAGGCTCAGCGCCGCCAGCACCCAGTCGATCGGACCGGCGACATCCTGCTCTCCGGTCAGCGCCTTCAGCGCGATCGCCTCCTCGCCGGTGGTCTTCATCTGCAGCGGGAATTGCAGGAAGGTCAGCGCCAGCGACAGGCCGAGCACGGCGGCCAGCATCTGCTCGGTGAACAGGCCGATCTGCATCCGCCCTGGGATGTTCAGTATCCAGCCGACCACGATCACGATGATCGCGGCCCGCAGGACGGCCATGACTGCGTTCAGGATCCTGGGCGACATGGCCACCACAATACGTCAGGGCCGGACGTGTGCGAACGTCGGATTCCGGGGCAACGGCCCGCCGTCACCGCACCTGATTGACCGGCACATCCTAGTGGTCCGGTGTCGTCGTGATTCGCCGTCACACGGCTACTTCGATTCCGCGATGCCCTTTTCCTTGTAATAGGCGATGGCGCCGGGGTGATAGGGCACGCCGAAATTGTTGAACAGCCGTTTCGTCACCATTCCCCGGAATCGCGGCTGCCCCTTGGCGAGCGCGTCTTGGTTCTCCGCGATCAGGCGCGTGATCTCCTTGACCCGCGCGTTCGACACGTGTGCCCCGACAATGGTGGAATAATCGTAGTACATCGCGGTCATCGGCTGCGTCACGCCGACCAGGTTGGGCCGCGGCTTTACTTCCGAGAAATAGCCGGTCGGGAATTCCTTCTTGAGCGCCGCCAGGGCCTTCGGCGTGTTTTCCAGCGGAATGAAGCGTATGCCGCCGACCGAAGCGGCAACCTCGGCGACCTTGGGCGCCCCGATGGCGAACACCGCGATGTCGACGCGGCCGGCCGCGAGGTCGCCGGCGCCGCGGACGACGTTGGGGACCATGACCGGCTGGAGGTCCTTGATGGTGAGACCGCCGGTCGCCAGCATCGCGTCGACCGTCTTGCGCACGATCTCCTGGCTGGTCAGGCCATAGGTAATGCGCTTTCCCTTCATGTCCTTGATCGACTTGATGTCCGAATCGGCGCGCACGAACAACCCGGCGATGAGCGGGAAGATAACCGCCACGACCCGCAGGTTCTTGTTGGGCCGCTTGGGGAACGTGCCGACGCCATGGAAGGCGTCATAGACTTCTGCGGTGTTGGCGAACCCGATGTCGAGCTCGCCGGAGTTGAGCAGCGGGATCATCGTCCCGGTGCCCGACTGCGGCTGGATCCGCGACTGGATCTTGCCCTTGTCCTGCAACACCTTCGAGACCGACGCGCCGATCTGGTAGGTCAGCGAGCCCTGGGGACTGGTGCCGATGCCCACAAGCTGCGCGGACGCGCTCGAGGCTAAGCCGGCCGACACGAAAAGCGCCAAGACAAAGGAGAGTTTTCGCACGGTGTTGCTCCCGGAAGGTGTGATTTTGCAGCGCAGGATAGCTCGCCTGCGGCGCGCCGTACAACCGCTGGCCGGGATCGAGGTTGCGACCAAGAATCGCGGGCAATCGCGCGACTGGACGTTGCAGCGGCGTAAACAGACGTTCAGCGCGCTGTGAAACGCGCAAGGACGTCCTCGGGCATCGGCGCCGCGCGGAAGTTGCCGGGCCGTTCCGGATCGCGGTTGACCCAGACCCGCGTCTCGAAGCCTTCGACTGCCAGCGCCCCGCCCAGCGTCAGGCGATGCTCGAGGCTGAAGCTCGAACGGCCGACCTTGGCCACGGCGGTTTCGATCTCGACGTCGTCGCCGTAGCGTGTCGGCAGATGGAAGCGCGCGCGCGCCTCCACCGACGGATATCCGCCGAAGCCGTAGTGCCGGTAGAGCGCGTGCTTTTTCATTCCCAGCGCCTGCTCGATCAGCAGCACGGTGGAATGATCGAACATGGCGAAATAGCGCGGGTAGAAGACGATCCCGGCCGGATCGCAATCGCCCCATTCGATACGCACGGTCCGGCGGGTGGTGAACATGCTTCCGCTCTCGTGTCCCGGGCGCTGCGCAGCACGAAGCGTAGACTGCATTGCATCCGGGGCACGGCTCGGTGACATAACCGTCAGGTGGGGGTCAAGTACGGGCATTTGACCCCTGTGAACCGGCCTCGTAAATGTCTTGCCACTAGTGGTCCGATTCTAACATTCGCATCCCGTTTGGGCAGGCGATCTTGCGAATGTTAGAACCAAAGGACCACTAGCAGATATAGGCTGCTAGTGGAGTTTTGGATTTGACATTCGCATCGCGTTCTTGCTGCCAGATGGGTAGCGAATGTCAAATTC
>JBOHIG010000420.1:0-14216 GCA_050725815.1 Xanthobacteraceae bacterium | reverse complement strand
GCTGATGATCGGCTCGGGCTGGGAGATCTATAACGCGTCGCCGCTGTTCCCGTTTACCTTCCCGAAAAGTATCACGCTCGGCGGCTGGCTCGCGGGCGCGCTGCTCTGGCATTTCGCGGCGATGTGGCTCCTGGCGGTGAACGGCCTCGTCTATCTCGTGCTCGGGATCGTCACCGGCCGCTTCCGCCGCAAGCTGGTTCCGATCAGCCCGAGCGCCGTCCTCGCCGACACCAAGGCCGCGCTCACCGGCAAGCTCGCCCACGACGACCTCTCCGTCTACAACGCGGTGCAGAAGCTGCTCTATCTCGGCGTGATCCTGGCCGGCGTCGTGGTCGTGCTCTCCGGCCTCGCGATCTGGAAGCCGGTGCAATTGTGGTGGCTCACCGCGCTCTGCGGCGGCTACGAGGCCGCGCGCTATGTGCACTTCTTCGCGATGGCTACGATCGTCGGGTTCCTCGTGGTCCACATCGTGATGGCCTTCGTCGTGCCGAGGAGCCTGCGCGCGATCGTGACGGGACGTTAGGAGAAGGCCATGCCACGCATCCGCAAGCCCATTCCCGGCGTCGATCCCAGGCTTCTCGTCAAGGACGCAGCGAAGCTGATGCCCGATCCGACGCGCCGGCTGTTCCTGCGCGGGGGCGCGAGTCTCGGCGCGCTCACGCTGCTCGCGGGCTGCGATGTCGTCGACGGCTTCTCGGCGGAAAGCCTGCTGATGAAGATATCCCAATTCAACGACGGCGCGCAGGCCCTGCTGTTCAGCCCCAACCGGCTGGCGCAGACCTATCCGGAGAGCGCGATCACGCGGCCGTTCCGCTTCAACGCCTATTATACCGAGGCCGAGATTCCCGAGGTGGATCGCGCCGAGTACCGGCTCGAGGTCGGCGGCCTGGTGGAGCGCAAGGACACCTGGGCGCTCGATGCGCTCCACGCGTTGCCGCAGGAGACGCAGATCACGCGGCTGATCTGCGTCGAAGGTTGGAGCGAGATCGGCAAATGGACGGGCGTGCGGCTCGCCGAGTTCCTGCGCCGCGTCGGCGCCGACACGACCGCGAAATATGTCTGGTTCCGCTGCGCCGAGGGCTATCACTCGTCCATCGACATGGCGAGCGCGCTGCATCCGCAGACGCAGATGGCGCTCAAATTCGACGGCGAGGAATTGCCGCCGAAATACGGCTTCCCGATGCGCATCCGCATCCCGACCAAGCTGGGCTTCAAGAATCCCAAGCACGTGATGGAGATCGCCGTCATCAACAACTACAACCCGGGTTACTGGGAAGCGCAGGGCTATAACTGGTTCAGCGGGCTGTAGATATTACGACAGCGCCGCGATCAGCGCGCCGCCGGTTGCGCCCAGCACCACCACCAGCCACGGCGGCGTCTGCCACATAAACAGCAGCAGGAAGGCGGCGGCAGCCAGCGCGAAGTCGCTCGCCCCGGCGACGCCGGCGGTCCACACCGGATCGTAGAGCGCGGCGAGCAGCAGCCCGACCACCGCCGCATTGACGCCGCGCAGGGCCGACTGCGCCCATGGCCGCGCGCGCAGCTCGTCCCAGAACGGCATCGGCCCGATCACCAGCAGGAACGCCGGCAGGAACATCGCGACGAGGCAGAGCGCCGCGCCGGCGATGCCGTTCGGCGCCGGACCCATCACCGTGCCGAGATAGGCGGAGAAGGTGAACAGCGGCCCCGGCACCGCCTGCGCCGCGCCATAGCCCGCGAGGAAGGCGTCATTGCTGACCCAGCCGGGCGGCACGACCGATGCCTGCAAGAGCGGCAGCACCACATGGCCGCCGCCGAACACCAGCGAGCCCGCGCGATAGAACGCCTCGAACAGTTGCAGACTGTGGCTCGGTGCCGCGGCGGCCAGCAGCGGGAGCCCGATCAGCATCGCGAAAAACAGCACGATGGCCGCGATCGCGACCGGCTTGCTCACCACGCGTGGCAGCGCGACGTGATCGGTCGGCGGCGTGACCGGCAGCAAGAAATAGCCGACCAGGCCGCCGAGAAGGATTGCGCCAACCTGCCCCCAGGCCGTTGGAAACATCAGCACGATGGCCGCCGCGACGACAGCCATCGTTGCGCGCTCGCGATCGGGCGCGAGCGTCCGCATCATGCCGAGGATCGCCTGCGCCACCACCGCCACCGCAACCACCTTCAGCCCGCGCAGCCAGCCGCTGCCGAGCGCATTGCCCGCCGCCGCGACGCCGTAGGCGAACAGCACGAGGGCAATGGCCGACGGCAGCGTGAAACCGATCCACGCCGCCACCGCGCCGGGATAGCCCGCGCGCAGGAGCCCGATCGCGATGCCGACCTTGCTGCTGGCCGGCCCCGGCAGAAACTGCGAGAGTGCGACCAGATCGGCATAGCCCTTGTCGTCGAGCCATTTTCGGCGTTCGACGAACTCGGAGCGGAAATATCCGAGGTGCGCGACCGGCCCGCCGAAGGATGTGAGGCCAAGGCGCAGGAAAACGGCCAGCACCTCGGTCGAGGTGCCCGGCGACGGAGGCGGTGCAGGAGAGGCGGTGCTCATCGGGCTCAGGCCGCGTCATGCGCGAGATCGGCGCGATCATAGGTGCCACCTGCGGGACCGGCAATTGCGCCGCTACCCGACCTTGTCATCCGCGCCGCCGCCCTTTAGCAATCCGCGCAACGTCCTTCAGTACGAGGCAATGCGCGATGGCGACCCACAACCTGCTCCTGCTCCCCGGCGACGGCATCGGCCCCGAAGTCATGGCCGAGGTCACGAAGCTCATCGCCTGGATGAATTCGCACGGCATGGGCACGTTCGAAACCGACGAAGGGCTGGTCGGCGGCGCCGCCTACGACGCCCACGGCGTCGCCGTCACCGAAGAGACCATGGCGAAGGCGCAAAACTGCGACGCCGTGATCTTCGGCGCGGTCGGCGGGCCGAAGTGGGACAAGGTGCCCTACGACCAGCGGCCGGAGGCGGCGCTGCTGCGGCTGCGCAAGGAGCTTGCGATCTTCGCCAACATCCGCCCGGCAATCTGCTATCCGGCGCTGGCCGAGGCATCGAGCCTCAAGCGCGAGGTGGTCGACGGGCTCGACATCATCATCCTGCGCGAGCTTACCGGCGGCGTGTATTTCGGCGAGCCCAAGACCATCACCGACCTCGGCAACGGGCAGAAGCGGGCCGTCGACACCCAGGTCTACGACACCTACGAGATCGAGCGCATCTCGCGCGTCGCCTTCGAGCTTGCCCGCAAGCGCAAGAAGAAGGTGACGTCGATGGAGAAGCGCAACGTGATGAAGACCGGCGTGCTCTGGAACGAGGTTGTCACCGCGCTGCACCAGCGCGAATACAAGGACGTCGAGCTCGAGCATCAGCTCGCCGACGCCGGCGGCATGCAGCTCGTGCGCTGGCCCAAGCAGTTCGACGTGATCGTCACCGACAACCTGTTCGGCGACATGCTGTCCGATATCGCCGCGATGCTGACCGGCTCCATGGGCATGCTGCCGTCGGCCTCGCTCGGCGAGGTCGATCCCAAGACGAAGAAACGCAAGGCCATGTACGAGCCGGTGCACGGCTCCGCGCCGGACATCGCCGGCAAGGGGATCGCCAACCCCATCGCGATGATCGCGTCGTTCGGAATGGCGCTGCGCTACTCCTTCGACCGCGGCAAGGAGGCCGACATGATCGACGCCGCCATCGCGGCCGCGCTGGCGAAGGGATTGCGTACCGCCGACATCAGGTCGGAGGGCAGCACGGTCATCAGCACGGCTGAGATGGGCGACGCCATCATTGCGGAGATGGAGCGGCTGGCGAACGGTTGACTCTCGGCTGTTCCCTTCTAGGCCGCCTTGACCGACTCGGCAGACGGCGTGCGATCGGAGATGCGGCGGTCGTAGTCGTCGGCCAGGGCGCGCAAAGCCGAGGCGCCGTCGCCCGTGAACGCGGGGCCGTGCATCAGCGCGAGCGTGCGCGGTGCAAGCTTCGCAAGCCCGCGGATCGTCATGCCCATGCCGGGGTTGAGGGCGGAATATCTGAAGATGTCTTCCGCGGCGATCGCCGGCCCGACGATATCGCCTTCCGTCAGTCCGGCGTGATCGCCGAGCTGGGTGAACAGGTCGCCGCACAGCAAGGTGCGTGTCGATTCCTCGTAGAGAACGCCGGCATCCCAACCGTGGGGCGTGTGCGGCGTATCGAGATAGCGGACCCGCTTGCCGCCGCCGAGGTCGATCGTTTCGCCGTCCTTGAGCACGCGCGGCGGGCGGTCGGCGAAGTCGTTGAGCGACACCAGGCAGCCGGTCTGCCCGTGCGCCGCCTGCGCCTGCGGCGCGATCGCAAGCCACTCGTTCATCGCGCCGCACTCGTCGGCCTCGAAATGGCCGTAGGCGATCCAGCGCAGGCGCTCGGGCGCGATGAGACGGCTCACGGCGTCGCGGTTGAGCGGGAACATCTTGCGCAGCCCGGTGTGGAACATCAGCGGCTCGTCGCCGAGCACCAGGAACTGGTTGAAGGCGAAGCCGGCCGGCGGAGCAATCTCCGGCACGTAAGTCGAGAGGCGGTAGATGCCGTCGGCGATTTCGGCGATCTTGGTCTCCATAAATCCTCCATCACATCAATGGGTTGGATAGGGCGGGCGGGCCGTGGACAGCGGCCTCATTTGGTGATACATAAGTGTGTAACGAAATTGGCTCGGATTGTTCAAAATGAATGCGCATAGCTGTGTAGTCAAATTTGCATGACGCGGACCTACACCCTCAGGCGGCGCGCCGAGCGGCAGGCGGACACCCGGCGGCGGATCGCCGAGGCCGCCGTCGACCTGCACGGCACCGTGGGGCCGGCGCTGACAACCATCAGCATGGTGGCTGAGCGAGCCGGGGTGCAGCGCCATACCCTCTATGCGCATTTCCCCGACGAGCGGAGCCTTCATCTTGCGTGCTCGGCGCTTGCACTCGAACGCGATCCGCTGCCCGAGGCCGCGCCATGGCGGCAAGTCGAGGATCGGCGCGAGCGGCTGCGTACCGGCCTTGCTGCGGTTTATGGCTGGTATGAGCGCAATGCCGAACTCGCCGCGTGCGTGTTGCGCGATGCCGAATTTCATGCCCTCACGAGGGAGATCAGCGCGATGCGGTTCGGACCGAGTATGAAGGCCTATTATGACGTGCTCGGCGCGAAACTGAACGCGTCGCAGCGCGCGGTGCTGCACCTGGCGCTCAGCTTCCCGACCTGGCGGACGCTCGTGCGCGAAAGCGGCCTGAAGAAGAGCGCGGCGATCGAAGCGATGGTTCAAGCAATCGATGGCGCGAAATAAGCGCGCCCGCCGGGACACACGAGGCTTGCGGCAATTGGCACGTCGGCGACGGCTTTTCCGCCCGTGCGACTGCGCCTAGGGTAGGCGGCAAGGCAGCCCGAGGAGCGCGATGATGCCGATGTCAGCACGATCCCTTGCATTCGCATTGGCCGTATTGGCTGCGCTCGCCGCGCCGGCCACAGCCCAGACCTGGCCGACGCAGACCATCCGGCTGATCGTGCCGTTCCCGGCCGGCGGCTCGAACGACGTGATGGGACGGCTGATCGCGCCGCATCTCGAGAAGGCGCTCGGCCAGACCGTGGTGGTCGACAACCGGCCGGCGGCCGCCGGGCAGGTCGGCACCGAGGCAGTCGCGAAGGCGACGCCCGACGGCCACACGCTGCTGTTGATCGCGTCGTCGCATCCGGTACGGGCGGCGGTCGCCAAGCTTCCCTACGACACCGAGAAGGACTTCGCGCCGATCGCGCAGGTCAACACCAATGCAATGTTCTTCTTCGTCAATCCCAAGGTGCCGGCGAACACGCTGAAGGAGTTCGTCGCGCTCGCGAAGAAGAGCCCGGGCAAATATAACTATGCCTCGCCCGGGGTCGGCAGCCAGACGCACCTGACCGTCGAGCTGTTGAGCCTGCGCACCGGCATCAAGCTGCAGCACGTGCCGTATCGCGGCGGCGCGCCGGCGACGCGTGCGATGATCAGCGGCGAGACCGAGTTCACCATGCTGGCGCCCAATGTGCTGTTCCCGCTCATCGCCGACGGCCAGATCCGGCCAATCGCAAACGGGTCGACAAAGCGCCACCCGCGCCTGCCGAAGGTGTCGACCACGGCCGAGCAGGGCCTGCCGAACATCAAGGCGGTCCAGTGGGTCGGCATCCTGACCACGGCAGGCACGCCGCGGCCGGTGGTCGAGCGGCTGAACAAGGAGATCAACCGCATCATCCACCTGCCGGAGGTGGTCGCCCAACTCCAGAAGCAGGGCGTCACGCCGACCGGCGGAACGCCGGAGGAATTGCGTGATCTCATCGCGCGCGAGATCGCGGAATGGAAAGAGGTCGCGAAGCAGGCCAACATCAAGCTCAACTGAGCCGCTTTGAGGGGAGACGACGATGACATTTGCGAGGCCGTTTCGCGCAATGGTCCCGTGGCTTGCCACCGGGGCAACGTTGACGCTCGCCGCGGCGGCGCTGGCGCAAGCCGCGTTGGCCCAGAGCTGGCCGACCCAGACCGTGCGGATCATCGTGCCGTTCCCCGCCGGCGGGCTCAACGACACCGCCGCGCGGCTGCTGCAGCCTCACCTGGAAAAGGCATTCAAGCAGAGCGTCATCGTCGACAACCGGCCGGGCGCGAGCGGCATGATCGGCACCGATGCGGTCGCGAAGGCGGCGCCTGACGGGCACATGCTGCTGATCGTCGCTTCCTCGCATACGGTGGCGCCCGCCACCAATCCCAAGCTTCCCTACAACACCGAGCGCGACCTTGCCGCGATCGCGATGCTGTCCAAGAATCCGTTCTTGTTCGTCGTCAACGCCAAGGTGCCGGCCAAGACCTTGCCGGGGTTCATCGCGCTGGCGAAAAAGAGTCCCGGCAAATACAACTATTCAAGTCCGGGCGCCGCCAGTCAGAACCATCTGATCACCGAGCTGCTCAGCAGCCGCACCGGCATCAAGCTCCAGCACGTGCCCTATCGCGGCGGCGCGCCGGCGATCCGCGCGGTGGTCGCGGGCGAGGCGCATTTCTCGGTGATCTCGCCGCTCGCGGCGCTGCCGCACATCAAGGCCGGCACCGTGCGCGCGATCGCCACCGGCGGGCCCACGCGCGATCCGCAATTCCCGGATGTCGGGACGGTGGCGGAGGCGGGGTTTCCCGGCTTCGAGGCGATGCAGTGGACCGGCATGCTCACGACCGGAGGTACGCCGAAGCCGGTCGTCGCGCGCATCAACGCCGCAGTGAACGCCGCGCTGCGCGATCCCGATACGATCGCCAAGTTCAAGGCTCAGGGAGTCGCGGTCGCGGGCGGCAGCGCCGACGATTTCCAGAAGGTCATCGTGTCCGAGATCCGGAGCTGGACCGAGGTCGCAAAAGCGGTGGGCGTTGCGGCGAAGAAATAGACCTGCTGTGTGGGCGTCAGCAGCCCACGCACCAGTTCCAGGGGTAGGGATTCTGGCGGCCCGGCAGGTCGAACGGCCCTGGCAGCGGCGAGCGGTGGTTGCCGGCACGATGCTCGATCACGCTAGTCGGCGAATAGCCGGGCGGCAGCGCATAGTCGGTGAATTTGCGGTCGCCCGGCAGGACGTGCGTCCCGGCATCGAGAAAGGAGCGCCGCTGCACGGTGATGCGCGCGCGAGGCTTGGCCTTGACCACCTTCTTGGTGGTGGTTGCGGTGCGCTTCTTCTGCGCCGCATCGGCGGGGGCCGCATCGAACGCACCCAAGGCAATCGCCACGGCGCAAAGACCGGCAACGCAGAGTTTCACGCGCATGATGCCCTCATCCTGATTCCTGCCGCGCACTGTAGCTGTTTTTGGCGCAAGCGATACTCCCCGAAGTGAAAACCGCCGGGACCCGTGGCCGTTCCGCCACGCAGGGCTTAAACTAGCAAACCTCTTTCTAAGAGAAATTTTTCTACTAAAATCGCGCCAATACGCAGAAATTGACCTTAGAAAGTCACCTGGGAGGACACCATGTCCGGCAAGATCGAACGCACAATCGAAGAACTCTACGAGAACGATCCCGAGCGCGCCGATGCGGTCGTGTTCGGGCGCAAGGCGGACATCAATCGCCGCGGCTTCCTGGGCGGCAGCGGCCTCGCCGCCATGAGCGCGGTCGTCGGTGGCGCGATACCGTTTGCAGCCACCATGCCCGGCGGACTGATCCCGGCGGCGCTGGCCGAGACCAAGGCCGCTTCCGCAAAGGGCCCGCCGACCTTGAAATTCCCCGGCAAGGACGAGCGCTTGGTCGTGCTCGGCGACCGCCCGCTGGTGGCCGAGACGCCCGAGCACTTGCTCGATGACGACACCACGCCGATCGGAAAATTCTTTATTCGCAACAACGGCCAGATTCCCGAGCCGGCCAAGGACCCTGACAAGTGGGTCATCACGGTCGACGGCGAGGTGAACAACACGCTCAAGCTCACACTCGGCGAGTTGAAGTCGCGCTTCCGCGCGCAGACCCGCCGCTTCGTGCTCGAATGCGGCGGCAACGGCCGCGGCGCCTTTCATCCCACGGCGCGCGGCAATCAGTGGACCAATGGCGGCGCCGGCTGCGCCGAATGGACCGGCGTGCGCCTGGGCGACGTGTTGAAAGCGGCCGGGCTCAAGCAGTCGGCGGTCTACACCGCTCATTACGGCACGGACGTGCATCTGTCCGGCGATCCGGGCAAGCCCACGGTTTCGCGCGGCGTGCGCATCGCCAAGGCGATGGACCCCAACAGCGTGATCGTGTGGGCGATGAACGGCGAGCCGCTGCCGAACATTCACGGCGGCCCGGTGCGACTTGTCTATCCCGGCTGGCCTGGCTCGGCGTCGCAGAAATGGCTCAACCGCATCTGGATTCGCGACAAGGAGCATGACGGTCCGGGCATGACCCAGTTCTCCTATCGCACGCCCATCAAGCCCATGGTGCCAGGCGGCAAGGGCGATCCAAAGAACTTCCGCATTCTCGAGTCGATGCCGGTGCGCTCGATCATCACCAATCCGGCGAACGGCACGAAGCTGCCCGCCGGCACGCAGGAGCTCGCATTGCGCGGCGCGTCCTGGGCCGGCGACCTTACCGTGCAGCGGGTCGACGTATCGATCGACTTCGGCGCCACCTGGCGGCGCGCAAATCTGGGCAAGCCGAAGAACCGCTACGATTGGCAGCGCTGGACCGCGAACATCAAGCTGCCCTCGGATGGTTATTTCGAGGTGTGGACGCGCGCCACCGATTCCCGCGGCAAGACGCAGCCTCACATCGCGGGCTTCTGGAATCCGCAGGGCTATGGCGGCAACGCCATGCATCGCATCGCCGTTCTGGTCGGTTGACGCGGTGAGCCGGATACGTTGCCTCACGAGGGCCGCCGCGCTGCAGGCGCGGCGGTCGCTTGCTTGTGCCGCTGTGCTCGCGATCTCGGCTTCGCTGAATCTGTTCGCTGCTTCGGGCATGGCGCAGACGCCCGGCTTCACGCCGCGCATGGAAGACCCGAACGAGTTTCCGGAGGGCGCCGGACGCGACGACGCGTTCTATTCCTGCACCGCCTGTCACAACTTCAAGCTTGTCGCCCAGCAGGGCCAATCGCGTGAGCAGTGGGACGAAACGATCGAGATCATGATCAAGCGGCACAACATGCCGCCGCTCGATCCCAAGCAGCGCAATGCGGTGCTTGATTATCTCGCCGCGACCTTCCCGCCGCGCAAGGCGCCCGGCGGCTGGCAGAATCCTTTCGCGGGACAGTGACGGCGGTCCTTCTTGCCCCCGAAACCGTTGTGTTTGCCGGCTTTCTCGCCTAGAAGCGTCCGCCCGGCTTACGCGCGCCAGCGCGCCGGGGCAATTCTGGAGCATTATCGATGGGTTACAAGGTCGCCGTCGTCGGAGCTACCGGTAATGTCGGACGCGAAATGCTCGGCATCCTGGCCGAGCGGGAATTTCCCGCTGACGAAGTGATTGCGCTCGCCTCACGCCGCAGCCAGGGGACAGAAGTCTCTTATGGCGACAAGACGCTTACGGTGAAAGCGCTCGAGCATTGCGACCTGTCGACTGTCGATATCTGCCTGATGTCGGCCGGCTCGCCCGTCTCGAAAGAATGGGCGCCGAAGTTCGCTGCCGCCGGCGCCGTCGTGATCGATAATTCGTCGTGCTGGCGCACCGACCCCGATGTCCCCTTGATCGTACCCGAGGTGAATGCGGACGCGATCGTGGGCTTCCGCAAGAAGGGTATCGTCGCCAACCCAAATTGCTCGACCGCGCAGCTCGTGGTCACGCTCAAGCCGCTGCACGACAGGGCGAAGATCAAGCGCGTGGTGGTCGCGACCTATCAGTCCGTCTCCGGCGCCGGCAAGGACGCCATGGACGAGCTGTTCGCGCAGACCAAGGCGGTGTACCAGATCGACGAGGTCACGCCGAAGAAGTTCCCGAAGCGCATTGCTTTCAACCTGATCCCGCACATCGACGTGTTCATGGAGGACGGTTACACTAAGGAAGAGTGGAAGATGGTGGTCGAGACCAAGAAGATCCTCGATCCCAAGATCAAGCTCTCCGCCACCTGCGTGCGCGTACCGGTGTTCATCGGACATTCCGAGGCGGTCAATATCGAGTTCGAGAATCCGATCAGCGTCGATGAGGCACGCAGCATCCTGCGCAGCGCGCCCGGCTGCCTGGTCATCGACAAGCACGAGCCGGGCGGTTACGTCACGCCCTATGAATGCGTCGGCGAGGACGCCACCTATATCAGCCGCATCCGCACCGATCCGACCGTCGACAACGGACTGGTGCTGTGGGTTGTCTCCGACAACCTGCGCAAGGGCGCGGCGCTCAATGCGATCCAGATCGCCGAGTGCCTGATCAACCGCAAGCTGATCGAGGCGAAGAAGAAGGCGGCTTAGCCTTCTGTCGCGTTGCGGTACGGCAACGTCACACGTCCCCAAAGTCGCCGCTGTTCGGATCGCGCACGCTCAGGCGGCCGTTCGCCACGCCGAAATAAGCGCCGTGGAGCATGAGCACGCCGCGCTCGACTGCGGCGCGCACATAGGGAAACGTCATCAGGTTCCTGAGCGAGCCTGCGATCGCTGCGCATTCGAGCCGCGCGAGATCGTCGGCGCCATAAGCGCCGCGATGGCCGAGCGCCGCGGCCGCAGGCTCGATCAGCGACATCCAACGGCCGATGAAATCGCCCGGGGAGAGCGGCGCGCTGCTCTCGGCATAAGCGCGGATGCCGCCGCAATGAGCGTGGCCAAGCACGACGATGTGCTTCACCTTGAGCGCCGCAACCGCATATTCGAGGGCGGCCGAGACGCCGTGGTAAGCGCCGTCCGGCGCATAAGGCGGGACGAGGTTCGCGACGTTGCGTGCGACGAACAACTCGCCCGGCCGCGCATCGAAGATGACCTCCGGCGACACCCGGGAATCGCAGCAGCCGATCACCATGATCTCCGGCGATTGGCCGCGCTCGGCAAGCTCGCCGTAGCGCGCCTGCTCGGTGGTCAGCCGACCGGTGCGGAAGGCGCGATAGCCATCGAGAAGGCGGGAGGGGAAGTTCATGACCGATGGCACTCCTGTTCGCGACGGGGACGTTCCGGCTGGCGCGCCGGCAAACGGGTCGATAGCCTAAGTCCTTCCTATGGAGGAAGACGCAATCCGATGTCCATCCGCCCGCGCCGCAGCGTGCTCTATATGCCGGGATCGAACGCCCGCGCCATCGAGAAGGCGCGCACGCTGCCGGTCGATGCCGTCATCCTCGACCTCGAAGATTCGGTGGCGCCCGAGGCCAAGGAGGCTGCACGCGCGCAAGTGAGGACGGCGATCAAGGTCGGCGGCTTCGGTCCGCGCGAGGTCGTGGTGCGCATCAACGCCCTCGACACCGAATGGTGGCTCGAGGACGTCAACATGATCCACGACGCCGGCCCCGACGCAATCCTGGTGCCGAAGGTCTCGCTGCCGGTGACGCTCGAAAACCTGGCCGAGCGGCTAATGGATATCGGCGCCGACCACGAGATACACGTCTGGGCGATGATGGAGACGCCGCACGCCGTGCTCAATGCGCCCGCGATTGCGGCGGTCGCGCTCGATCGCGAAACCCGGCTGTCCTGCCTGGTCATGGGCACCAACGATCTCGCCAAGGAGATGCGCATCCGGCTCGTGCCCGGCCGAGCGCCGATGCTGCCGTGGTTCGCGACCTGCATCGCCGCAGCGCGCGCCTATGGCCTCGATATCCTCGATGGTCCTTATAGCGCGATCGGCGATGCGGACGGGCTTGCCGCCGAATGCGCGCAGGGGCGCGACCTCGGATTCGACGGCAAGACTCTCATCCATCCGAGTCAGATCGACGCCTGCAACGCCGCTTATTCGCCGAGCGCTGACGAGATCGCCGAGGCGAAAACGATCGTCGCCGCATTCGAGCAACCGGAGAATCACGACAAGGGCGTCATTGCGCTCGACGGCCGCATGGTCGAGCGGCTGCATGCCGAGGTGGCGCGGCGCACGCTGGCGGTCGCCGCGGCGATCGCGGCGCGCGGAGCGTGATGTCCCACAAGGTCGTCATCGTCGGCGGCGGACAGGCCGGCTTCCAGGTCGCAGCGTCGCTGCGCGGAAAGAAATTCGACGGCCCGATCACGATCCTCGGCGAGGAAGCCGCGCTGCCCTATCAGCGGCCACCGCTGTCCAAGGGCTACATCAAGGGCGAGGCGAGCGAGGTCTCGGTGCTGCTGCGCCCGGCGTCGTTCTATGCAGCAAACGCCATCGACGTGCGGCCCGGCATCCGCGTCGAGGCGATCGAGCGCGACGCCCGCATGGTTGCGCTCGCGGATGGCGAGCGCGTTGCCTACGTCAGCCTGGTGCTCGCGACCGGCGCGCGGGTGCGCACGTTACCGGTGCCAGGCGCCGAGCTTGGCGGCGTCGTCTATGTGCGCACGCTTGCGGACGCGGTGGCGCTCAAGCCGCTGATCGAGGCGGCCAGGAATGTGGTGGTGGTTGGCGGCGGCTTCATCGGGCTGGAATGCGCCGCGGTCGCCGCCACGCTCGGCTGCAAGGTGGTGGTGCTGGAGGCGCTGGCGCGGCTGATGGCGCGCGTGGTGTCGCCGGTGCTGTCCGCCTATTACCGCGAGCTGCACGCCGGGCACGGTGTTGACGTGCGGCTCGGCGCGGCGGTGACGGCGATTGTGGGCGAAGGCGGACGGGTCAACGCCGTGCGCTGCGGCGACGGCACCCTCGTTCCCGCCGACCTGGTGGTGGTCGGCATCGGCGTCATCCCGAACGACGATCTTGCGAGCGCGGCCGGGCTTGCCTGCGACCGCGGCATCGTGGTCGATGCGCTGCTCCGCAGCGGCGATTCATGCATCTACGCCATCGGCGACAGCGCGGCGTTCCCGCATCCGATGGCGCAGGGGCTGCTGCGGCTCGAGTCGGTGCAGAACGCGGTCGATCAGGGCAAGGCGGTCGCCGACGCGATCACGGGTGAGGCCAAGCCCTATGCGGCGGTGCCGTGGTTCTGGTCCGACCAGTACGACGTCAAGCTCCAGATCGTCGGCCTGACGCAAGGCTACGATGAGACCGTCACGCTCGGGGACGTCGGGGGGAGCCGCTTCTCGGTGCTCTATTTCCGAGATGGCTCTTTGATCGGCATCGATTCCGTCAATAAACCCGCCGACCATATTGCTGGCCGCAAGCTGTTCGGTGCAGGCAAGACGGTGTCGCTCGAAATCGCCCGCGCGCCGGGCCTCGACCTACGGTCACTTGTGTAGGGCGGGGAAACCGGAAACCTTCGCCACCGAAAGCGTTGTCCTGTCGAATCAGGAGGACAGCCATGCCCAAACAGGCCGACAACGACGTCATCACCCAGATCACCACCGTCACGCTGCCGCCCGACAACCAGGACGAGGTGCTCGACCTGATGACGAAGCGCGCAGAGTTCATGGCCAAGCAGCCGGGTTTCGTGTCGATCTGCCTCTATCGCAGCGAGGACGGCAGCCACGTCGTGAACCACGTGCAATGGACAGACCGCGAGAAGCTGGCCGCAGCCCATCATTCGCCCGAGTTCCGGAAGGAGTGGGCGCACTTCGGTGATTTGGCGGAAGAGATTGAGCCCTGTCTTTACGACGTCGTCCACATCGAGACGGCGTCGATGGCAAGGGCGTAGTTCGTGTAGATGGGGTAACGGGCCGCGGCCAAGGCGCTCGCTCGCTACGGCTCTGAAGTGGCGCGCTCGGTTGCGGCTTGGCTGGCGAGGCGGTCGTCCCTCAAACTGATGGTGTCAAAGC
>JBOHIG010000419.1:0-2707 GCA_050725815.1 Xanthobacteraceae bacterium | reverse complement strand
CCCGTCGATCTCCGCGGAGCCTTCGATCTTCTGGTACTTCTGCGCAATCGTGACGACGAACTTGTTTGCGCCGCCTTCGATACGCCAGCGGCCGTCGACTTTGGCTGGAACGATCCAGAGATAGATCTGGCGGTGCGTGACGCTGTCCTTCTGGTCGGGCATCCAGTCGCCCATGTCGAAGGCGTGCGAGACGATGCGTGTACCCGGCCACATGGTGCCGAGGATCTTCGGCCTCAAATCGATATTGACCTGCGGCAGGAGATACATGGTGAGGACATCGGCCTTGCTGATGTCGGTCTCGAACAGATTTTTCACTTCGAAGGTCGCGCGGTTGCTGACGCCGGCCTTCTCGGCGTTGGCCTGCGCTTCCTTCACCCGAACGGGATTGAGGTCGACGCCGTAGGAGCGGGCCCCGAATTTCTGCGCGGCCGTGACGGCGATGCGGCCGTCGCCGGAGCCGAGGTCCATGTGGAATTCGCCGGCGCGCACCTTGGCCATGTCAAGCATGCGATTGACCACGTCTTGCGGCGTCGGCACGAACGGGACGTCGAGCCTGACCTGGGCGACGGCCATGACGACGCCGCCGAATGCGAAGAGAAGCAGCGGCCCGACAGACGCACGCATGAGCCGCGACAGGGATTGCATGTGTTTCCTCCTTCAGAGGTCCGTTGTCCGCAATCCTAGCTTGAGCGGGCCGATCTAGGCCAGCCCCTTCCCGTCGCCGTGGTCTGCTCTAGAATGAGCGCCGGGGGAGAGCTCCGCGGGGTTGAGGTATTGGCCGAGCGCGTCTTGCGCATATTCGTCTCGTCGCCGTCCGACGTCGCGGCCGAGCGCGGCCGCGTCAAGCTGGTCGCCGACCGGATCAATGGCGAGCTCGAAGGCGTCGTGCGCCTCGACATCCTGCGCTGGGAGGATGCTTTCTACACCGCCGCGACCTCCTTCCAGCAGGCGATCGACGGCGCAGTCGGCAACATGGGCGCGACCGACATGGTGCTCTGCATCGTGTGGAAGCGCGCCGGCCTCAAGCTCAATCCTTCGGTCTGGCGTCGCGAGGACGGCTCCGCCTACGAGAGCGGCACCGTGCTCGAATTTGAGACCGCGGTGGAGGTCAGCCGCCAGCACAACGGCGTGCCGGATGTGTTCCTGTTCCGCAAATCCGCGCCGGTCGTCTACGACGCGGAGCGCGTCGCCGAGCAGCTCGAGCAGTACCAGCTCCTGCAAACCGTCTGGAAGCGCTGGACCGAGAGTGAGGAGGGTTACAACACCGCCGGCTATCAGCACTTCACCGATCCAGACGATTTCGAAATCAAGGTCGAAGCCTGCCTCCGGCAATGGCTGGAACGGCGCGGAGTGGTGGCGCGCGGCCCGGTCTGGGACCGCAAGCTCAAAGGTTCGCCGTTCCGCGGCCTTGCGGCATTCGAGGTGGCGCATTCGGCAGTGTTCTTCGGCCGCGAGACGGCGATCGCGCGCGCCACCGCCAAGCTGCGGCAGTCGTCGTTCCTGCTGCTGATTGGGGCGAGCGGTTCGGGCAAGTCCTCGCTGTTGCGCGCCGGGCTGGTGCCGCGGATCACGGCGCCCGGGGTCCTTCCCGAAGTCGATCTGTGGCGGATCGCGGTCATCACCGCGGGCGGCGATCCGCTCAACGCCTTCGCCGAGGCGCTGTTCACGGACGGCGCGCTGCGCGCCGAGCTGACCGCCGGCGACTTCGACTCGGCGTCGCTGCTGGCGGACCTGTTCGCGTCCGGAGGAAAGGCTGCATCCGCGCCGGTCCGCACCGCGCTCGCACGCGCCGCGCAGGCGCGCAAGGATACGCTGCACTACGATTCGGCGCGGCCCGCGAAGCTCCTGATTGCGCTCGATCAGGTCGAGCGGCTGTTCGTGGAGGCCGCGCCGGAACGGGTCGAGACCTTCGCGGCGCTGCTGCGGATGCTGGTCGAGGCCGACCTTGCCTGCGTGATCGGGGTGCTGCGCAGCGATAATTATGCGCGGTTCCAGGCAGTGGAGTCGTTCCTCGCGCTGCTCGAGTCTCGCGGCGCGACGCTCGATCTCCTGCCGCCGACGCCTGCGGAAATGGAGGACATCGTCACCCGTCCGGTGGCCGCCTGCCATCCGCCGCTCGCCTACGAGAAAGATGGGCACGGCCGTTCGCTTGCCGAGGTGCTGGTGGCAGACGCCCGCGGCGGCGACGCGCTGCCGCTGTTGCAGATGACCTTGCAGCGGTTGTTCGACGCCGAGGAAGCGCGCAGCGACGGCGTCTTGCGGTTCGCAGACTATCCGGGCATGGATGCCGCGGTCGCGCGCGCCACCGCCGATGCAGTCAGCCAGATGGACGAGCGGGCGCTCGCCGCCTTGCCCGCGCTGATCACGGCGTTCGTACGCGATGTCGTCATCGATCACGACGGTGCGCTGGAATCCCTCACCATCGTCGCGGTGGCGCGCGACGAATTCGAGCGCGGCGATGCCGCGCGCAAGAGGCTGATCGACGAGTTCGTCGCTCGGCGGCTGTTGACCGCGGAGGATGCCGAGGGCGTGGTGCGGGTGCGGCCAGTGCACGAGGCGCTGCTGCGCGCGGTGCCGGATGCGGTCGCCATCATCAAGGAGAATGCCGCGCTCATCCGCGTGCGCAACACGCTGGATCCGATGGTGGCGGAATGGGCGCTCGCGCTCGCGAGTGCGAAGTCCGATTTCCTCGCGACCTCGCCGGCGC
>JBOHIG010000418.1:0-11581 GCA_050725815.1 Xanthobacteraceae bacterium | reverse complement strand
GCTGCCAAGTGGGTCGCGAATGTCAAATCCACTCCACTAGCGGACGATGCGAGCAGCCCTATAATGCCTCGATCCCTCCGGAAGCCGCTCGTGTGAAGAATCTTTGCATCCTTGTGGTTCTGTTGGCGGCGCTCGATGCCGCCACTGCCCAATCGATCCCGATCCCGCGTGCGCGTCCTTATCCCGGCACCACTGCCGAGGCGCCCGCCGCGCCCCCGGCAAAGCCGGCGCCGTCCGCTTGCCGGCTGCGGCTCAAGCCCATGCTTGCGGTTGCGCCATCCATCGATCCGATCGACGGGCCGGGCCAGTGCGGGCACACGGACCTGGTGCGATTGGAAATGGTGATCCTGCCGGACCAGAGCCGGGTCGCAATTTCGCCGCCGGCCACGCTCCAATGCGAGATGGCGGAAGCGATCGTGCATTGGGTGCGCGATGACCTCAGCTTGCTGACGCTGGGACTCGGTTCGCCGCTGAGGTCGATCCAGAACTACGCCTCGTATCATTGCCGGGGACGCAACAATATCGCGGGCGCTCCGATCAGCGAGCACGGCAAGGGCAACGCAATCGACATCCGCTCGGTGCGGCTCGCTGACGGCCGGCGGGTCGAGCCGACCGACCCGCGCGTGTCGCGCGCATTCCGGGACGGCTGGCGCAAGACCGTCTGCGCCCGTTTTACGACGGTGCTCGGTCCCGGCTCCGACGGCTATCACGAGAACCACATCCACGTTGACCTGATGCACCGCCACAGCGGCTATCGCATGTGCCAATGGGATATCCGGATGCCAGAGGAGAAGCCGCCCGAGGCCGAGGTCGTGCGCTCCGTGGTGCCGCTGCCGCTCCCGCGGCCGAAGGTCGACGAGGCGCTGCCGCGGACCAAAGCGCGCAAACTTTGATCGACGGCGCTGTCGCTGCCGCGGCGCGATGGCGCTCCTTGTTGGAGCATGATCTTTTCCGAAAACCGGTGCCCACTTTTCGGGATCATGCTCTATCATCGCGCCATCATGCCTCCCATCAGCAATCTCGCCGCGCGCGATATCGAGACGCTCGTCCACCCCTACACCAACCTCGCGTCGTTTCGCGACACCGGGCCGCTCGTGATCGAGCGCGGACAGGGCGTGTTCGTCTACGACACCGCCGGCAAGCCCTATATCGACGGCATGGCCGGGCTCTGGTGCACGGCGCTTGGGTGGGGCAACGAAGAACTGGTCGAAGCGGCGGCCGCGCAGATGCGCAAGCTTGCCTTCGGTCACCTGTTCGGCGGCAAGAGTCACGACGGGGCCATCGAGCTCGCCGAGCGGCTCAAGGAGATCGCGCCGGTCCCGACCTCGAAGGTGTTCTTCTGCAATTCCGGCTCGGAGGCGAACGATACCCAGATCAAGCTGGTCTGGTACATGAACAACGCGCTCGGGCGGCCGCGCAAGAAGAAGATCGTCAGCCGCGCCAAGGGATATCACGGCGTGACGGTCGCCACCGCCTCGCTCACCGGTCTGCCGGTCAACCAAACCGATTTCGACGTTCCGATCGCCAATGTCGTCCACGCCGGCTGCCCGCATCACTATCGGTTTGCGCAGCCGGGCGAGAGTGATCAGGATTTTTCGGCCCGGCTTGCGCGCGAGCTGGAAGAACTGATCCTGCGCGAGGACCCGGACACCGTCGCGGCCTTCATCGTCGAGCCGGTGATGGGCGCCGGCGGCGTGATCGTGCCGCCCGCGGGTTATTTCGACGCCGTCATGCCGGTCTGCGAGAAACACGATCTCTACGTGATCTGCGACGAGGTGATCTGCGGTTTCGGCCGGCTCGGGACGATGTTTGGCTGCCAGGCGCTCGGCTTCCGGCCGCATTCGGTCTCGGTCGCCAAGGCGCTCACCTCGGCCTATGTGCCGATGGGCGCGGTCACCGTTCCCGAGGCGATGTACCAGGCGATGCTCGACCAGAGCCGCAAGATCGGCCCTTTCGGTCACGGCTTCACCTATTCGGGCCATCCGGTCGCGGCCGCGGTTGCGCTCAAGACGCTCGATATCTTCGCGCGCGACCGCGTCGTGGATGCGGTCGCCGCCAAGATCCCCCAGTTCCAGGCGCGGCTCGCGGCGCTCGGCCGCCATCCGCTGGTCGGTGAAGCGCGCGGTCTCGGCCTGGTCGGCGCGGTCGAGCTGGTGGCGGACAAGGCAAGCAAGCGATCGTTCGACCCGAAAAGCGGGGTCGGCCTGCGGGCCGCGGCTTTCGCCGAGGACGAAGGATTACTGGTGCGCGCGCTGGCCGGCGATGTGCTGTCGATCTGCCCGCCGCTGGTCACTACGCCGGCGGAGATCGACGAGCTGTTCGACCGGCTCGGCCGTGCGCTCGACCGTGCGCTGGCGTGGGCGAAAGCCGAGCGGTTGCTGGCATGACCGCGGGTGGCTTGGGGCGCAGACTTGGGGCGTAGACTTGGGGCGCAGACTTGGGGCGCAGAATCAAAACGGCGCCGGATTGCCATCCGGCGCCGCGTTGCGGGCTCAAACGTGGGCCGCGCTAATTGATTCCGACGTTGCCGCCCATGGCCACCCGTGGGTTGAACGGCGAGTCGCCCTGCTTGGGCGCCAGCACCACCACGATGGAGCCGACCTTCACGCGGTCGTAGAGGTCGATGACGTCCTCGTTGGTCATGCGGATGCAGCCCGAGGAGATCGCCTGCCCGATATATTCCGGCTGATTGGTGCCGTGGATGCGGTAGAGCGTGTCCTTGTGGCCGCGGAACAGGTAGAGGCCGCGCGCGCCGAGTGGATTATGCGGACCGCCTTCGACGCGGTTCGGCACTTCCGGCATGCGCCGCTTGATGTCGGCGGTCGGAATCCACGCCGGCCACTCTTCCTTGCGGCCGACCTTGGCGACGCCGTAGAACGACAGCGCGTCTTCGCCGACGGTGATGCCGTAGCGGATCGCCTTGCGGTTGGGCATCACGTAATAGAGATAGCGCGCGTCGGAATCGACGACGATGGAACCGGGCGCCTCGCTGCGATGAAAGTCGACGATGTGGCGCTGGTAGGCCTCGGGGATCGACGCCTTCGCATAGGGCGCATGCGCAAGCAGCTTCTTGTCGCGCGCCGTGAAGCTCGCGGTCGTCGCCGGTTCCAGCGTTTGCTGCATGCAACCGCCGACAAACAATGCCAACAGTAAGAGTGCTGCCTTACGCACGATTATAATACCCCTGCTCCGCGTTTTTTCACGCGGGGTTTGGCTGGTTCGTGGATTCGGTCGGGGACCAAAATACCTGAAAGGTCCCCGGTGCTTCCAGAGCCAAGGCCGGTCTGCCATCATTGTGCTGTGAGGCTGTTGCAAGAATGTCGCAGTTCACCGCACGATCCTGTGAAATGCCCCACCATTGCCGCCATAGGCGACCACGCCGGCGCAGGAATAGGTTTCCCCCGCAACCATATGCGTAGGTTCTTAACCGCGGGTTTACCAAACATGGCGGGAATGAGCGGCGCTCCGGCGTCGGCAAATGTCACGATAGGACAAAGATTCTCGCGCATTTCCGCCCTACTCACTTGCGATCTAACAGGTGCTGCAAATGTCGTCCAAAACGGACGCAACAAAACGCCCACGGAGACTGAAATGACCTCGAAGAATGCGGCCCCCGCCAACAAGGACAGTGGGGAGTCGAATCTCGACGGCCGCTACGGCGAGATTGGAATTCCCGCGGTCGCAGCCGCGCTGCGATACAAAAGTGACGCCAAGAATCCGGCCTATGCGCCGGCCGTTCCCCGCGACGACGACTGGATGCGCGCGGAACTCGTCGCCGCCTGAGTGAGCGCCACGCCACGGCGCGCCAGCGTCGAATGCGTGATGCCTCCCTCGTGACGCCTCGCGTTACGTCAACGTCGTAGCCAGCCGCTGTCCACCGTGATGTTGCCGATAGGCGACGACGGTCGATCAAACGTCTTGCAAGCTTCATAATGCCGGGCCATCACTGGCCCGGTCATGACTGCGCTTGTGCCGCGGGTTTGACATTCGCGAGC
Source organism: Xanthobacteraceae bacterium (assembly GCA_050725815.1). Classification (GTDB taxonomy): domain Bacteria; phylum Pseudomonadota; class Alphaproteobacteria; order Rhizobiales; family Xanthobacteraceae; genus VAZQ01. The sequence goes on along the minus strand of JBOHIG010000418.1, from coordinate 7,586 downwards.
ACTAGGTCGTGGCCGGGGCGGTTGAACGACGTCTGCGCCCGCACGATGCGGCAGGCGGGGAGGGGCTCATGCTCTCGGTCTATGTTCTCCACGGCACGAGCCTTGAGCGTGTCGACCTGGCGCCCGGCGGCGCCGTCCCGGATAACGCAATCTGGTTCGATCTCGTCAGCCCCACGATAGCCGAAGACAAGCTGCTCGAACGCCACCTCGGCATCGCCGTCCCAACCCGGGAGGAGATGCAGGAGATCGAGGTGACCAGCCGGCTCTATGTCGAGAACGGCGCGCGCTACATGACTGCGACCCTGATGTGTCAGTCGGACAGCGACACGCCGAAAACCACGCCGGTGACCTTCATCCTGTCCGGCCATCGCCTGGTCACGGTGCGCTACGACGAACCCCGTCCCTTCATGATGGTGGGAACCCGGCTCGCGCGCGCCTGCCCAGCCGGCGTCAACGGCGAATCCGTCCTGATGGAACTTCTCGACGCGGTGATCGACCGCGCCGCCGACATCCTGGAGCGGATCGGCGCCGACGTGGACCAGGTATCGCACGACATCTTCGATCCGGAGGACGCCCAGAGCGCGCGCTCGCGGAACTACCGGAGCATTCTCAAGGCCATCGGCCGCAAAGGCGACCTCACCTCGAAGGTGCGCGAAAGCCTCGTTTCGGTCGGCCGCGTTCTGCTCTATCTCGCCAACGAAGCCGACAGCATGCGCTGGGCGAAGGAGACGCGGGCGCAATTGCGCGGCATGCAGCGCGACGTCCAATCCTTGTCCGACCACGCCGCCTACCTGTCCAACAAGATCACGTTCCTGCTCGACGCCATGCTCGGAGTCGTCAACCTCGAGCAGAACAACATCATCAAGCTGTTCTCGGTGGTTGCGGTCGTGTTCATGCCGCCGACGCTGATCGCGTCGGTCTATGGCATGAACTTCAAGTACATGCCGGAACTCGCATGGTCGTACGGATACTACTTTGCGTTGCTACTGATGGTGGTCGTCGCCATTGTTCCGCTCGTCTATTTCAAATGGAAGAAATGGCTCTGAATCGCTCGATAATTTTCATTCGCGCTTTACTTCGTTTGTTTCCTCATTGTTTGTTCTTTGCCGGTTAATCCCGTCCTATCCCGGACGTTGAAATGCGGTAAACCGCAAGGGACATGGTATCGGCAACATGTATCGTGTTATTTCGTGCCTGACAGTCGAGCATGACTGGCGGCTGGTGGTTCTCGCAGCCGCCATCTGTTTCCTGGCAAGCCTCACCGCGATTAACCTGTACTATCGGGCGAAGGCGACGCGCGCGGGAACGCGGGCCGTCTGGATCGCGACCGCCGGCATCGCCACCGGTTCCGGCATCTGGGCCACGCACTTCATTGCGATGCTGGCCTATGCGCCGGGCATCGCGGTCGCGTACGGCGTCGCGCTTACGGCGGCGTCGCTGCTGGCGGCGGTCGTCGTGACCAGCCTCGGCCTTGCAGTCGCAGTCACCGGGGACGCGCGCTGGCGCATCCCGGTCGGCGGCGGCATCGTCGGCGGCGGAATTGCCTGCATGCACTACCTCGGTATGTGGGCGCTTCAGGTGCCGGGATATGTCACCTGGTCGCTCGACCTGGTCGGCGTCTCGATTCTACTGGGCGTCCTGTTCGGCACCGCTGCGCTGGCGGCGACTATGTACCGCAACGACCGTCTGGCGACGATCGCAGCGTCGGTGCTGCTGACGCTGGCGATCGTCTCCCATCATTTCACCGCCATGGGTGCGGTCGAGATCGTTCCCGACCCGACGCGTGCCGTTAGCGCGATGTCGATGGCGCCCAACATGCTAGCGCTGGTGATCGCGGGCGTCGCGGCCATCATGCTGGCATTGAGCCTGATTGGCACCGTCGTCGACGAGCGGTTCCACAATCAGCGTGCGCGCCTCGACGTGGCATTGCAGAACATGCATCAGGGCCTGCTGATGTTTGACGAGCATGGCAAGCTCGTGCTCCGCAATCAGCGTTTCGTGGACATGTATCGGCTGTCGGCAGACACCGTAAGGCCAGGCAGCACGTTGCGCGATGTGCTGGTGGCGCGCAAAAAGGTTGGGACGTTCAAGGGCGATCCCGACAACTACAGCTCCAAGCTGGTCGACCGTGGCGGCCGCTTCATCGGCGATCCGGACAGCAGCAGCTTCGCGGCCCGGGGAATCGAACACAAGACGTTCGATCTTCCCGACGGCCGCACCGTCGCGGTCACTAATCAGTCGATGGAGGGCGGCGGCTGGGTATCCACCCACACCGACATCACCGAGACGACGCGGGCAGTGAAGGAGCTCAATCGCACCAAGACCTTCCTCGACACCGTCATCGAGAACGTCCCTGCGACGCTGGTCGTCAAGGACGCGCGCGACCACCGCTACGTTCTGATCAACCGTGCCGGCGAGAAGTTTTTCGGCGTTGCGCGAGAGCAGATGATCGGGAAGAGGCCGCACGATTTCTATCCCCAGCAGGTCGCCGACGAGATCGTCGCGCACGACCAGGAAATGCTGAATTCCGGAGATCAGATGCTGGTCGAGAACAAGCCCTTCTCGACGCCGGGCGGCGAGGACCGCCTGATCACCACAAAGCGGCTTGCGATCCGCGACGAGGATGGGCAACCGCAGTATCTCCTGGCCGTCGTAGAGGACGTCACCGAGCGCCGGCGCGCGGAGCAGCAGATCGCGCACATGGCGCATCACGATCCGCTCACCGACCTGCCCAACCGGGCTGCCTTTGCCGAGAAGCTCGCCGCGACGCTGGAGCGTGCGCGGGAGACCGGTGAGAACTTCGCGTTGCTGTGCATCGACCTCGACCGCTTCAAGGAGGTCAACGACGTCTTCGGGCATCGCATCGGCGATATGCTGCTGTGCGAGTTCGCCAAGCGGCTGCAGGCTGCCGCCGGCGACGCCTTCCTCGCCCGTCTTGGCGGCGACGAGTTCAGCATCATCCTGGCCGACGGCAATCAACCGGACGCCACGGCGGCCATGGCGGATCGCCTGCTGACCGAGTTCCGCAACGACATCGAGGTTGACGACCAACGCCTGCGTATCGGTCTGAGCATCGGCGCCGCGATTCATCCTTCCGACGGCGACGACGCGCCCGCCCTCATCGCCAATGCCGACGCGGCGCTCTATCGCGCGAAAGCGCAGGGCCGCGGGACGATCTGCTTCTTCGAGGCCGATATGGATCAGCGGCTGCGCGAGCGGCGCGCCATGCAGCACGACCTGCGCTCCGCGCTCGCGCGCGGCGAACTCGTGCTCCACTACCAGCCGCAAGCCCAGATCGGCGGCGAGATTCTGGGCTTCGAGGCGCTGGTGCGCTGGCGGCACCCGAAGCAGGGCGTGATCTCACCCGGCACCTTCATCCCGGTCGCGGAAGAAAGCGGCCTTATCCTGCCGATCGGCGAGTGGATTCTGCGCGAGGCCTGCCGCGAAGCGGCGTCGTGGCCGAAGCCGCTCAGCATCGCCGTCAATCTCTCGCCGGTCCAGTTCCGCCACGGCGACCTTGCCGCGCTCGTGCATCAGGTCCTGCTCGACACCGGGCTGGCGGCGAGCCGCCTCGAGCTGGAAATCACGGAAGGCGTGCTGATCGGCGACTTCTCGCGTGCGCTCTCGACGCTACGCCGTCTCAAGGCGCTCGGTGTGCGCATCGCGATGGACGACTTCGGCACCGGCTATTCCTCGCTGTCCTATTTGCAGTCGTTCCCGTTCGACAAGATCAAGATCGATCGCGGCTTCATCTCCAATCTCGACCGCAGTCCGCAGTCAGCCGCGATCGTGCGGGCCGTCATCGGGCTCGGCCGCGGCCTCGACCTTCCGGTCGTCGCCGAGGGCGTCGAAACCGACGACCAGCTTGCGTTCCTCTCGCGCGAGTCGTGTAACGAGGTGCAGGGGTTCCTGGTCGGCCGCCCGATGACCATCGATCACTATGATGACATTGTCGGCCGCAGCGCGGATGCAAAAACGCAGCCCGCGAAGACGCCGCCGGAGAAGGTGCAGCCCGAGCAGGCGCAGCCCGCGAAGACGCAGCCGATGCGTCTCGTCGGCTAACCGCTACCGCCCGATGATGGTCTTCGCCCGCCCAATCACGGCTGCCGGCAGCTTGTAGAACGCCTGTAGCTGGCGCGCCGTCTCCTCGCCGGTCATCGGCGCAAGGTGCAGGCGCGTCTTTTTTGCTTCCTCGAGGAAAGCCGCGTCGGCAAGCGTCGCCGTCATTCCCTTGCGCAGCGCGGCCGTGACCTCCGCGCTCAGCCCCGGCGGCGCCGACACCGGCCGACTGAGCATGTTCTGGCCGAAGATCAGGCTTGCGAGCTTGCGATCGTCGTCGGTCTTGAGCAGCTCGTGGATGGTCGGCACGTTCGGGAAGTCCTTGATGCGCTTGCCGTCCATGACGATCCACACCACCAGCTCGCTGCTTTTGACCTCGCGCGCGTGCTGCGCGCGCATGGAGCTCATGTAGATGCCGCAGACGCCGTCGAGCTCGCCGCGCTGTATCGCCAGGATCGAGGTGCGCACGCCCTGGTAGCCGTGGATCATGCGCACATTGACGCCGAGCAGCGCGCCCATGACCTTGGCTTGGATCGACGCGGTGGAGGAGGGGCCCGACGCGCCGAAGGTGGTCTCGCGCCCCTTCAAGTCCTGCCAGGTCTTGATGCCGGCCGCCTTGCCGGTGAAGCAGACCGTGGCGTCGGAATCCATGTTGCCGACCCAGGTGAACTTCTGCGTCTCGAATTTCGCGCCCTTGTTGCCGAACAGCGGCTCCAGCACCGGGCCTGCGAGCGAGAGCGCGATCTCGGTGCCGTCTTTGGGCGCGACGTTGTAGATGTGGTTGAGCACGCGCAGCCCGCCTGCGCCCGGCATGTTCTTCGGCACCACCGCGGGATTGCCCGGCAGATGCCGGCCGTAATGGCGGGCGAAGGTGCGGGCATAGACGTCCGCCCCGCCGCCGGCGCCCGCGCCGATCAGGAGCGTGATCTCCTTGCCGCGGAACAGCTCGCCTCCCGGTTGGGCGTTTGCCGCGATGGTTGCGCCCAGGACGCTTGCGCTTATGAGTGCGGCGATTGTGCCCGCCAGGACTTTGCGTAAATGCATGTCGGTTTCTCCCGGACTTATTGTAAGCTAACGCGCACAGTAAGCACACGCCGTTCCGGCGGGACGGATCGCCGCGCATCGCAGGACGGACCGATGGCCAAGCTTCAATTCGCCGATCTCGAACCGGTCGGCCCCGGCACGCCGGCCGGGCGCTATCTGCGCAGGTACTGGCAACCGGTCATGCGGGCGAAGGAACTGCGGCCCAAGCAGGCCAAGCCGATCGAGATCATGGGCGAGAAGTTCACGCTCTATCGCGGCGAGGGCGGCGAGGCGCATGTGGTGGAATATCGCTGCGCGCACCGCGCATGCCCGTTGTCGCTCGGCTGGGTCGAAGGCGACTCGATCCGCTGCCGCTATCACGGCTGGCGCTTCGAAAGCTCCGGGCAATGCGTCGAGCAGCCGGCGGAGGAGAAATCCTTCGCGCACCGCATCCAGATTCGCAGCTACCCGACGCGCGAATATGTGGGGCTCGTCTTCGCCTATCTCGGCGACGGTGAGCCGCCGCCGTTCCGGCGTTATCCCGACCTCGACAAGCCCGGCGTCATCGTCACCGATCCGGTGGAGATGCTGCCGTGCAGCTTCTGGAACCGGTTCGACAACGACCACAGCCATATCCCGTGGGTGCATCGCGCCACCGCCATCCGCCGCAACCGCCCGGACCTGCTGGTGATCCGGCATGAGACGGTTGAGGAGACGCCCTACGGCTGGATGGGCACGCGCTCGGTGAAGGGCGAGAGCAAGGCGGATGAAGCGAAGGTGCTGGGGCCGGGACGGCTCACGCACTTCTTCATGCCCAACGTGCGGCTGTTCTGGGCGCCCTCGCGCGCCAAGGGCTTCGAGGGCCGCGGGCTGTGGGACACCAAGGCGGTGTGGACGGTGCCGATCAACGACAAGGCGCATGCCGCCTTCGACGTCACCCATACGCCACTCGATGGCGAGGAGGGGAAGGCCTATGCGGCAAGCCGCGCGCAGCAGCAGGAGGCGGAAGCCGAGGACCGCTGGGACTTGGCCGAGACGGTGCTCGCCGGCGGTATGACGCTCGAGCAGCTTCCGGACGACATGGGCGCCTACACCAGCTTTGCGATCGAGGATTACGCCACGCAGGTCGGGCAGGGTCCGGTCGCGGGCCGCCCGCGCGAGCATCTCGCCGGCACCGATGCGCGGCTCGTGCTGCTGCGCAGGCTCTGGCTGCGCGACGTCAATGCGCTCGTCGAGGGCCGGCCGCTCACCGACTGGACGATTCCCATCGACCCGCTTGCCCTGCTGTCGGCGGCGGCGAACAGGAAGGCGACCGAAGGAGCTTTGTAACGATGCGGCGATGTTGGACGGGAATCCTCTGTCTTGCGGCCTGCGTTGCGCCGCTCATATCGGCGCGCGCCGACGCCGTCGGCGATTTCTACAATGGCAAGACCGTCACGCTCATCATGAGCGTCGGTGAGGGCGACGGCATGGACAAGGCCGCGCGCATCATCGCGCGGCACTGGTCGAAGCACATCCCGGGCAATCCCAATATCGTCGTGAAGAACATGCCGGGCGCGGGCTCGCTGCGCGCCACCAACTTCCTCTACTCCCAGGCGCCCAAGGACGGCACCACGCTCGGCGGCATCATCCCGGCTTTTGTGCGCCAGCAATTGTTGGGCGGCACCGGCGTCGACTACGACGCGGCGAAGTTCAACTGGCTCGGCTCCAGCAACATCAGCAACCCGACGGTGTTCGTCTGGCGCACCACCGGCGTGACCACGCTCGCGCAGGCGAGGACGAAGGAATTGCTGCTGGGCGCGACCGGCGCCGGCTCCAACAGCGCGCACTATCCGACCATCCTCAACAATGTGCTTGGCACCAAGTTCAAGATCATCATGGGCTACCGCGCCTCGCCCGCGATCAACCTCGCGATCGAGCAGGGCGAGGTGCATGGCCGCGCCGGGCAGACCTTCAACACGCTGGTGCTCAACCATTCCCGTTGGCTGAAGGAGAAGAAGGTCAACATCCTCGTCCAGATCGGGACGCGCAAGGAGCGAGGCTTCGAGCAGGTGCCGCTGCTCACCGACTTTGCTCGCGACCCGGCGCAGCGCGACGTGCTGCGCGTGTTCTCGGACGAGATCGCGCTCGGCCGGCCCTACCTCGCGCCGCCGGACGTCCCCGCCGAGCGCGTCGCCGCGCTGCGCAAGGCGTTCGCCGCCACCATGCAGGATCCGGACTTCCTCGTGGACGCGAAGAAGCTGCGCCTCGACGTCACGCCGACCGGCGGCGACGCCTTGCAGAAGCTCGCCGCCGGCCTGACCAGGACTCACAGCGACGTTCTCACGCGCGTGAAGGCGGCGCTGGTGCTCGACAAGTCGCGCGCCGGCAAGGCCAAGGGCGGGAAGTGATACGGACTCTGTGAGGACCACGTTGGCTGAACGGGATACAATGAGACGAACGGGCGAGCCGCAAACGCTGCGGCTCCCTCTCCCCGCAGGGGAGAGGGTGGGGGTGAGGGGGTT
>JBOHIG010000417.1:0-5650 GCA_050725815.1 Xanthobacteraceae bacterium | reverse complement strand
CTCCTGTTCTGTGGCCCGGGTTTAGGGACGGCAATCTCCTAAGGCCCCTGCCCGAATCCGGCAAGGGTAAGCATCCACCCGTACAGCGGAATCTGGGCCTAGTGTGGCCCCGGCACGGACTTTTCCGGCACTAGTGCCCCGTTTCCGCAGTTCGTGAAACGCCGCAGCACACTCTCACACGAATTTCGGAAACAAGGGGCACTAGCAACTCTATGATTCTAGTGCCGCTTTTCGATTTGAAGTTCCTGGTCGTATTTGCTGCAACTGCTGTAGGAACTTCAAATCGGCGGCACTAGACTTGCGGCATGGCCACCGCGCTGCCGCTGTTTCATCTCTATGGAGATCCGCCGGACGATTCCGCGTTCGACTTCATCCATATTGAAACAATCGCATCGCGTTCCTCGATCCACGACTGGACCATCCGCGCCCATCGCCATCGCAACCTGTTCCAGATTCTCCTCATCGAGCGCGGCGGCGGCGAGATGAACTACGAGGCTGCCGCGATTGCATTCGAGGCGCCTTGCGCGATCCTGCTGCCGCCGACCGCTGCGCACGGATTCCGCTTTCGGCCGGGCGAGACCGACGGCTGGGTGTTGAGCTTCACGGAAGACGCCGCCGAAGCGATCGGCGATCGCCGCGGCGAGGCGCTGGCGCGTCTCAAGGCACTGGCAGCCGATCCGATCGTTCCGTTGCCTGAAGGTCATCTCCGCATCTCGACATTCGCCGCCGAGCTGCACGACGAGCACTGCCTGGCGCGCGCCGGCTTTCGCATCGCCATGCGCGGCCTGCTCGCGCTGATCGCGGTCGAGGTGGCGCGGGTCGCGGCCAGCCGGGTGCGCGCCGATGCGCTGGCGCCGACCGATGCTACGGTGGTGGCGCTGCGCAAGCTCATCGAGGAGCATTTCCATCGGGAGCGGCAGCTCGCCTTCTATGCCGACAAGCTGGCGATGACGGTCGATCGCCTCAACGATCATGTCAAACGCGCCGCCGGGATCACCGCCGGGCATCTGATCCGCCAGCGCGTGCTCACCGAGGCAAAGCGCCAACTGGTCTTCACCAATCAGGCGATCCACGAGATCGCCTACGATCTCGCGTTCTCCGATCCGTCCCATTTCGCCCGGTTCTTCCGCAAGCAGACCGGGACCTCGCCGCACGAGTTCCGCGCCGCACGGGGAGGATAGGCACTCCGTCCAAAATATGAGGAGGCATGCGCATGCCAGGCAATCCGAACGATCCGAACCAGCCGCAAGGAAAGCCGGAACAGGACCCCGGTAACACGGACGAGCGCAAACCTGCGCCGGAAGAGGGCGATCAGGACAAGCGCGATCAGGACAAGAAGGACGGCATGAACCCACTGGGTCTCTAATGGAGTGGATTTGACATTCGCATCGCGCGCCCGCGGCAAGGTCGGTGGCCTGCCCAAACGGGATGCGAATGTTTGCATCGGATCACTAGACTAGGGACGGCCTTATCGCGGCGAAGCCATGGGTGGTGTGGGCTGTCCTGACGGAGCCAGCACTCCGTGCCCGCCCTGCGCGATAAGGTTAACAAATGGTTTCCATTGAGGCTGCAATTGTAACAGCCTTAACTGCCCCGGTCGGTTCGAGAACAAGTCATTGAATTTCCAGCAATGGCGAGCCGGCACGGGGCGGTGCCATGCGGCCATTTCCACGCCTGGGGGCGGTTAATCTGACGCTGCTGTCGATCTATTTCGTCCCGATTTGGGGGCGGGAGGCGATCAATGCACTGGTTTCGCCCTATAGCGGCTTCGAGGACCGCACCCGCACAATTGCCGCCATCTATCTGCGCCGGCAGTTCGATCTCGACCTCGACGGCCTGATCATGGCCTGCAATCTGCTCGCCGGCACCAAGCTCCTGGTCGCGGCGGGGTTCGCGGCCTTTGCCATCGAATTCGCGCGCTCGCTGCTCAAGAACCGCGACGTCGACCGCTCGACCGTGGATGTGGTTCTGGCGCTCGCCGTGACCGGCGTCGTGATCTGGGTGCTGCCGGTACTGGCGCTCGACGACAGTGCGCTGGTGCGGACCCATGCGACGCAGCTGCTGCTGGTCGCGGGCGCCGTCATCGTGATCGTGGTGGAGCGGCACCTCCAAGCCCAGCGCATGCAGGCAACGGCGCCGGCCGGGGCTGCGCTGCCGCGCGCCGTTGCGTCGTATCCGGCCGCCGCCCCTACGTAATCCGCGCGGCCCGCTATTTCGGCCTCGGCTCGTCCACCAGGCGGTCGGGCGGCAACAGCTCGCCGCGTCGCAACTGCTTGACCGCCTGCACCAACGTGCGCGCCGCGTTGCGCACGTCCTCCTGAAAGTCGGTGTCCTTGTCGAGGTCGTCGTGACTGGTGGCGTAAGGGGTCAGGTAGCCGACATAGCGGTCGATCTGGCCGAGATGGCCCGAGGGGATCAGGCCGATGTCCTGCATCCAGTCGGAGAGGATACGGCGCAGATTCTCGGTGCCGGCGGCGTCGCCATGCACCACCACGGCGAAGGTACGCCCGGCGAGGTGGCGCGGATAAGGCCAGCCCTTGAGCTCGAGTTCCTTGGCTCGCACTGGATCCTTGCCGCCGGTCGACGTGAAATCCGGGTTTCCGCCGTCGGCGCAAACGAGTCGGTCGATCATCAGCTTGAGCGATGACGGCGCCTGGTACCAGTTGACCGGACAGACGATCATCACGCCGTGGGCCGCCACCCACTTCGGATAGATTTCCGCCATCCAGTCGCCGGCCTGCCCGAGCGCGTGATTGGGGTAGCAACTGCACGGCCAGTGGCAGAGCGGCTGCGCGGTCGAGACGCAGGCCTTGCACGGATAGATGACGCGGCCGTATTCGGCGGTGAGGCGGCTCAAATCGAGCACCTCGACCTCGAAACCGCGGCTGCGTTCGACGATCTCGCGCGCGATGGTCACCAGCCGCCAGGTCTTCGACATTTCGCCGGGGCAGGTCTGGTCGTTGCGCGAGGAGCCGTTGACGATCAGGATTCGTGACGGCGATTTCCGGTTCTTCTGACGCCGTTCGGCGGTCTGGATGTTCGTGCGCGTCTCCAGCCACTCCACCGGTACTTCGAAATCGGGGTCGGCGAAGGCGGCGCCGGCCCGGCGCGTGCGGGGGCTTTTATGATACGCGTCGTAGGTGTTCCAGGCGGTCGCGACAATCTTGTCGATTTCCGGCTTGAGCGCGTCGAATTCGGGATCATAGAAGCGCGCTCGCATGCGCTTGCTGAATTCTTCCCGGCTGAGCGCGACGCTCGGCATGCCCTTGCGGACTTTGACCTTCGCCATGGTCTTCCTCCCGTGAGAATAGGAGGGACTATCACGGCAGCGCGATCACGCCGAAATGACGTTGCCGTGGGCCGCCGCAGCGCTCGCACGTCAGGCCGTCTTCGCTTCGCGCCGGCTCGTCCATGATTGCGCGCCGCGCAAGCGGCGGTCGACGACGGCTTCGATCAGATCGGCGATGCGGTCCGGCCGCATCGCCGGCGGCTCGAAATCGCCATCGCAATAATGCTGGAACAGATCGTCATTGTCGGTGCGCCGCGCGATCGCGGCCATTTGCAGGCCCGCATAACGGCGCTCCGGCACCGGCTGCATGGTGACGAGCGTCACGTCGGCATGGCGTCGGTCGTGCAAGACCCGCTCGAAGGTTGCCGAGATGGCGTCCTCGACGCCCTCGATCTCCTGGGCGAACCATTGGTGGTCGTAGATGAACGCGCCGGTGACGCCGTCGCGGCGGTTGTTGGCGACCGATCGCGCGAGAATCTCGCTGATCCCCGCGGACTGGCCGCGCGCCCGTTCGAGACGGTTGCAACTGAAATAGGTTAGGCGAACCAGCATCATGTCGACCCCTCCCGCTTCTTTGAGCGCAAGGGATAGGCCGCGCGGCCTAACGCTTGCTGAATCGATACCGGAGTCCCAGGGGGCAATGCTGTGGCGAGTGTCCCGAATCCGAAGGTCGCGCAATGTGCTGCAATGTTTCCTGCGAACTTCTGATTCAACTTTCCTTCGCTCGTTACCGCTTTTCGTGATCCACTTACCGTTTGGTGAGGAAACCCAGCACGGCTGCGTTGAATTGCGATGGCTGCTCCACATTGGAGAGATGCGCCGCATCGAGCGTCGCGAGACGGGCGCCGGGAATGTGTTCGCACACATATTGTCCCGCTTCCGGTACCGTCGCCGGATCGTGTTGGCCCACGATGACAAGTGTCGGGGCCTTGATCTTCGGCAACAGATCGCGGTGGTCCATGTCGCGCACTGCCGAGCCGCAGGCGATGTAGCCTTCCAGCGGCGTGGCGGCGAACATGTCCTTGATGGCGTCGACGGTCTGCGGCGCGCGCCCGCGGAATCCTTTCGTGAACCAGCGCTCCATATTGGCGGCCGCGAACGCCGGCACGCCTTTTTCGCGCACCAGCTTGAGGCGATCGTTCCATCCGGCCTTGTCCGGGAAGAAGCTCGACGTGTTGGACAACACCAGGCGCTCGAAGCGGTCTCCCGCGTTGGCGCCGAGCCACATTCCCTCCATGCCCCCCATCGAAAGGCCGCACCAGTTGGCTTTGCGGATGTTGAGCCCGTCCATGATCGCCAGCACGTCGCGGCCGAGCATCTCCATCGAATAGGGGCCTTGCGGCACGCCGGACCCGCCATGCCCGCGGCGGTCGAAGCGCACCAGCCGGAAATGTTGCGTGAAGGCGGCGACCTGGCCGTCCCACATCCCGAGCGTGGTGCCGAGCGAATTGGACAGGATCAGCGCCGGCGCGGCCTCCGGTCCTTCGATCTCGACATGAATCGGGCAGCCGTTCGCGTCGATCACCGGCATTGAATTCTCCTGTTGGCCAGAGGTTACGGCCGCTTGCCCGCGCGCGTCCCGACCGAGCCGATCAGCCGGTCGATATAGGTCTGGGCGACGCCCTGATATCCCATCAGCTCGAACAAGCGGGCAAGTTCGCCGGGCGTCATGTGTGCGGTGACCCGCGGGTCGTCGGCGAGCACACTGTTGAGATGAAGCTTGTGCGCGACGGCCTTGCCGCTTGCTTCCGCGACAACGACCCGGGCCTGCTCGTTGCCGAGCTTGGCGCCGAGCGCCATGGTCACGGCTTCAGCCATGATCAGACCCTGCGCCACCTCCAGGTTGTTGCGCATGCGTTCAGCGTCGATGTCGAGCCCCTGCGCGATGTCGACGACGGCCGCCAGCGCGCCGGATGTGGTCAGGAGCAATGCGGGGAAGGCGTGCCATTGCGCCTGCCAGCCGCCGAGCCCGCGCTCGTGCTCCTGCACCTGGCCGGCGACAATGGTCGCCAGCAGGTTCGGCGTCAGCGCTGCCGCCGCGAGAGCCATGGCGGCGGCCGCCGGGTGGCGTTCATGCGCCGGCGGCGCCTCATTGCTGCCGCCGTCGGTCGCGGCTGCGAACGCCTCGCCCACCTCGGTCTGCATCAACAGTGCGATGTCGCGCGCGATCTTGCCGCAGGTGCCGCTAAGAATTGCCATTGCGGCGGCGACCTCGGCCAGGCGGTCGCTGTGGCCGTGCCAGGGCGCGTCCGGCACCGGCAGATCGAGCAACGCGGCCAGCCGATCCGTGACCGCCAGGCCGTTCTCGCCGAGCGCGGCCAGCGTTCCGGCGTTGCCGCCGAATTGCAACGCCAGTGTTTC
>JBOHIG010000416.1:0-9987 GCA_050725815.1 Xanthobacteraceae bacterium | reverse complement strand
TTATACGGACGCTGATTGCACGGGATGCCCGATGGGCATCCCGTGTGCTTTTGGGCGGTCCTGCGGCCCTAGATGCCCTTTCCTGCAAGGTGCGAATGAATTACCAGTTGCGTTCCCGGCCGTGCGGACCTCGTCCGCCGCCGGAAGGCGCAGGTATCCGTCTTGGGACCACGTGCGCGCGCCGGCCGTCCCGTCGCAACAACAACGGCCGAATAACGAACCGCTAAGTGGGAGCAGACAGACAATGCGTTTCAAATTTTGTGTATATGGCGCCGCCATGGTGGCGCTCGCAACCGCCCTGCCGTCCGCAGGTCACGCGCAAGACACGGCCGCCTTCTTCAAGGACAAGACCATCACGCTGTATATCGGCTACAGCGGCGGTGGCGGCTATGACATCTACGCCCGCGTGCTCGCCCGCCACATGAGCAAGCACGTTCCTGGCCAGCCCAACATTGTGCCGAAGAACATGCCTGGCGCCGGCAGCTTGGTGCTTGCCAACTGGCTCTACAATGTCGGTCCCAAGGACGGCACGGCATTCGGCATCATCGGGCGTGGCACCGGCTTCGACCCACTGCTTGGCTCGACCAGAGCCAAGTTCGACGCTGCCAAGTTCAACTGGATCGGCAGCATGAACGACGAAGTCAGCGTCTGCGGCGTCTGGCACACGACCGGCATCACCAAGCTGGAACAGGTGATGCAGAAGGAAGTGTTCGTCGGCGGCACCGGTCCGGCCGCGGATACCGACCAGTTCCCGAAGATCCTCAACGGCGTGCTTGGCACCAAGTTCAAGATCGTGCCCGGCTATCCGGGCGGTAACGACGTGAACCTGGCGATGGAGCGCGGCGAGGTGCAGGGCCGTTGCGGATGGTCGTGGTCGAGCGTCGTCGCCACGCACATGAAATGGATCACCGACAAGCAGTTCAACATCCTGGTGCAGCTGTCGCTCAGCAAGCATCCCGACTTGCCGAACGTTCCATTAATCATGGATTTTGCGAAGGCCGAGGAGCAGAGACAGGTTTTCCGCTTGGTGTTCGCCCGGCAGGTGATGGGACGCCCGTTCCTGGCGCCGCCTGGGGTTCCGCAAGAGCGGGTCGCCGCGTTGCGCAAGGCGTTCATGGATACGCTGAAGGACCCCGCGTTCAAGGCCGAAGCCGCCAAGAGCAAGCTCGAAATCAACCCGGTCTCGGGCGACGACGTGCAGAAGCTGGTGATCGACGTCCATCAGCAGACGCCGCCGGCCATCGCGAAGAAGGTGGCGAGCTTGCTGAAATAGAGCCTGCCTCGCTGCTTGACAGGATTGCGGGATGCCCGGCCTGTGCCGGGCATCTGTTTCTCCCGCCGGGACAGACCGAGCTCCCTGCGCCGGGGTGCAGGTCCCTTGACGGCAGCCGGCCTGCCGTGACTTTTAGGGCCCGGGATTTCTTCACGCGGCAGGGCAAAAAGGCACTCCAATGGATGCAAAGGTCAGGAACTACACGGGTTGGCAGTCCGACGTCATCGTCGACATGATCAAGCGCTACGATTTCCCGTTCATCACGCTCAATCCGGGCGCGAGCTTCCGCGGCCTGCACGACTCGCTGGTCAACTACGGCAACAACGAACCGCCGATGATCCTCTGCAACCACGAGGAAATCGCGGTGCAGATCGCCCACGGCTACGCCAAGGCAACCGGCAAGCCCGCCGCCGTGATCCTGCACAACCTCGTCGGCCTCCTCCACGCCTGCATGGCGATCTACTACGCCTTCCTCGACCGCGTTCCGATCTTCATCATGGGCGCAACCGGTCCAATGGATGAATCCAAGCGCCGTCCGCATATCGACTGGACACATACCGCCCTGGTGCAGGGCAATGCGGTGCGCGACTACACCAAGTGGGACTACCAGCCGACCTCGATCCACGGCGTGCCGGAGAGCTTCGCGCGCGCCTATTCGATTATGATGACCGAGCCGAAGGGTCCGGTTTACATGTGCTACGACGCGCACCTGCAAGAATCGCCGATGACCGAGAAGGTCGAGCTGCCGCCGGTGAGCGCGGTGCATGTGCCGGCGCCGATGGCGCCGGACCCGCGCGCGATCGAGCAAATCGCCGACAAGATCCTCAAGGCCGAGCACCCGATGCTGCTGGCCGAATACGTCGGCCGGCGTCCGAACGGCTTCAAGAACATGGTCGAGCTGGCCGAGACCACCGGCTCCGCGGTGTGGGACGTCAACAACGCGCTCAACTTTCCGAACAAGCATCCGCTGTGCCTAAGCATGGACAAGGCGTCGCTCAAGAAGACCGACCTCGTCCTCGGGCTCGACCTGAAGGACTGGGAGAAACAGCTCACCGAGCTGAACAGCATGACACGGCAGGTCGAGTCGGCCGTCGCGCCGAATTGCGACTATGTCGAGATGAGCTTCGCCGAGGTCGGCATTTCCAAGTGGGCGATGGATTATTGCCGCATGCAGCCATGCTCGGTGCGAGCGCTCGGCGATACCGAACTCGGCATCCCCGAGCTGGTCCGTATCTGCAAGGACCGCATCTCGAAGGACGGCGCGCTCAAGAAGAAGATCGAGGACCGCAAGGTCGCGATCGGCAAGCGCCACGACGAGGTCTGGGCCAAGTGGCAGCAAGACGCCAAGAAGAACTGGGACGCCTCGCCGATCACCTTCCAGCGGCTCGCCTCGGAAATCTGGGAAGTGATCAAGGACGAAGACTGGGTGCTCACCGCCAACAACCTCAAGCAGGAGGTGCGCAAGATCTGGAATTTCGACAAGCCCTATCGGCACCCCGGCGTCGAGCTCGGCACCTCGACCCAGATCGGCATGTCGCTCGGCGTAGCGATGGCCTGCAAGGAGCAGGGCCGGCTCGCGGTCAACATCAATCCCGACGGCGACCTGATGTTCGACGCCGGCGCGCTCTGGATCGCGGCCAAGTACCAGATTCCGATGCTGGTCGTGATGCACAACAACCGCGCCTACTACAACGACTGGGCGCACCAGATCCGCATGGCGAAGCTGCGCGGCACCGACGAGGCCAAGGCGCACATCGGCATGGACCTGTTCGGTCCGGAGCCCGACTTCGGCGCGCTCGCGCGGTCGATGGGCTGCTATGGCGAAGGCCCGATCGACAAGCCGCAGGACATCCGCCCCGCGCTTGAACGCGCGATCGCGGAAGTGAAGAAGGGCCGCCTGGCGCTGGTGGATACCATCACGCAGCACCGGTGAAGTTCATTTGCAGAGCCAACGAATTGTCGGTCCCGCAAAGAAGGTGGGGCCAGCTTTCTTTAGCCCGTATGGCGGCGCCACTATCAAGCCCAGCGGCTAAATGTCCCAAAGCGCAGAAAAACTGTGTTCGTGTGCGATCTTTTTACGCACATGGTGGTTACGCGCATGGTAGCCCGCGGCACTGGCAACCTATATTTGCTGGTGGTCCTTGATTCTAGTTGCCCGTCCAAACGGGATGCGAAAGCTGGAATCGGACTACTACATCGCCCCCAACATCGGATTCAAATTTTGAACGACGCTCCCAGCACGACGCTTAATTCAAGGGCAGTAACCAGCCGAAACTGGACGCAAACCCTCGCGCGCTATCGAGAACCGAGTCATGCTCGCAGCATCGTCGAGATCGCGATCACGCTGGGCCCGCTCGTCGCGCTTTGGATCGCGGCCTGGGCGGCGTATCATTTCGGCTATTGGTGGCTCTCACTGTTGATTGCGGTGCCGGCAGCCGGCTTTCTCGTGCGCCTATTCATGATTCAGCACGACTGCGGTCACGGCGCCTTCTTTCGCCATCGCGCGGCAAATGACTGGGTCGGAAGGGTTATCGGCGTCTTGACGCTCACCCCCTATGACTTCTGGCGTCACTCACACGCCGTGCATCACGCGACATCAGGCAATCTCGACCGGCGTGGACTGGGCGACATCCATACATTGACCGTGCGGGAATATGTGTCGAAATCTCGATGGGGTCGGTTCTGCTACCGGCTTTATCGCCATCCCATTGTCATGTTCGGCATCGGTCCGGCTTATCTGTTCATCCTGCAACAGCGGCTGCCGGTGGGCATGATGCGCGGCGGGTGGCAACCTTGGCTCAGCACCATGGCAACCAATTCCGCAATTGGGCTTGTGGTCGCCACGTTGATCTGGTTCGTCGGCATCGGACCATTCCTGCTCGTGCATTTGCCGATCACGCTGATCGCTGGCTCTGTCGGGGTGTGGCTATTCTACGTACAGCATCAGTTCGATCCGACGTTCTGGGCGCGCGGCAAAGAGTGGACGTTTCACGAAGCGGCGCTTTATGGGAGCTCCTACTATCACTTGCCCGGACCTTTGCGATGGTTCACCGCGAACATAGGCATGCATCACGTCCATCACCTATGCAGCCGCATTCCTTACTATCGTTTGCCGAAGGCGTTGCGCGACCATCCCGAGCTACTCAGCCCAGGCCGGCTGACGATACTTGAAAGCACTCGCTGCGTGAGACTCGCGCTGTGGAATGAGCGGGAACGGCGGCTTGTTTCATTTCGCGCCGCGCTCCGGTCGCAACAGGCAAGTGCGCAATGATCAACGGGTGATCGGCCGAAGTCGTCGTTCGCGCGCATTCAGAGTGCTTGCAGGCCCATACACGCGTACACGGGCCGCACGGCATCCGAACGGAGCGCTTCGACCAACGCGCGTGCCGCCTTCGCCGCCTTCGTTGCGGAGAAGATCCCGGCCGTGAACACCGTCAGCTTCTGTATCTCGGCCGGCAGCGGCCCGACCACCGCGACGCCCGCGACGGGCATCAGTTCGCTGACCTGCTGGAACGCCATTTCGGCGGCGCCCTTTGCAACTGCTTCGCCGACCGTGACCGGATCGGGAATCACCGCCTTCGGCATCATCTGCTCGGCAATGCCGAGCTTCGCGAACAGTGCCGGTGCGTAGAGCCCGGAAATTCCGGTCTTCGAAAAAGCCACCGAGCGCGCCGCAAGCAGCGTCTGCTTCAGCGCTTCGACGGTGCCGATGTCGGGTCGCGGCGCGCCGCGGCGAACCGCGATGCCGATGGCGGAGCTGGCGAGATCGGCGCGGCTCGCGGCGTTGATCGCGCCCTCGGCGATGAGGCCGTCGATGGCCTCGGCGGTCAGGATCGCCAGGTCGGCCCCGGCGCCCGCCTTCAGCCGGTCGAGCAGCATGTTGGTGGAGGCATAGTCGGCGTGGACCGATTGTCCCGTACTGCGTTCGAAGCCGGGAACGACCTCGGTCATCACCGTCTTGAGGCCGTTGGTGCACAGCACCTTCATCGCGTGTCCGATGTGTCGGTCAATCAGTCTCGATGAACACCCGGCCGTTCTCGATCACGGTCTTGTAGGTCTTCACTGGCACCATGCAAGGCGGCGACACCACCTCGCCGGTCTTGATGTTGAACTGGCCGTTGTGGAAATTGCACTCCACCACGTCGCCGTCGACGTAGCCCTCCGACAGCGAACCGGGACCGTGGGTGCACATGTCGTCGGTGACGAAGAATTCCCCGTCCACATTGAACACCGCCAGCGCCAGGTCGCCGGTCTCGACCTTCAGCGCATTGCCGGGCTCGATATCGGCGGTGCTGCAAAGATCGATGCGCTGCGACATGGGACGGGGACCTCCTCATTGACCTTGGCGGAATGGCACACTATTTTCAATAGTGGAACGACGTTCCGTATACAGGAACGATCATAGGGCCGCAACCCGGCGGCGCTCGGCCGCGTTGCCATGGTAGCGCCTCCGCCTTCCGGATGTGCGATCCTGTGCCATAGAACGATCCCGGAGTCTCCGATGCTCAGGAAAGAACAGAACGACCTGTTGACGCAAACCGGCCCGGGCACCCCGTTCGGGCAGATGTTTCGCATGTACTGGTCGCCGGCCCTGCTGGCCAGCGAGCTGCCGGAGAACGAATGCCCGCCGGTGCGGGTCAAGCTGTTCTCCGAGCGGCTGCTCGCCTTCCGCGACACCGACGGCAAGTACGGCTTGATCGACGAGTTCTGCGCCCACCGCGGCGTCTCGCTCTGGTTCGGCCGCAACGAGGAGCACGGGCTGCGCTGCCCGTATCACGGGTGGAAATACGACACGACCGGGCAGTGCATCGATGTCCCGTCGGAGCCGACCGAGTCCGGCTTCTGCAAGAAGATCAAGCTCAAGTCATACCCGCTGGTGAAGATCGGCCCGGTGCTGTGGACTTACATGGGCCCGCCCGAGAAGCAGCCGCCGCTGCCGGAGTGGGAGTTCGCCCACGTGCCGCCGGAGAACGTCTTCATGTCCAAGCGTCTGCAGGAGTCGAACTGGCTGCAGGCGATGGAAGGCGGCATCGATTCCAGCCACGTCTCGTTCCTGCATCGCGGCGACCTTGAGTCCGACCCGATATTCAGGGGCGCCAAGGGCAACAAGTACAACCTGTCCGATCTGAAGCCGCACTTCGAGGTCGTGGAGCAGCCGGGAGGCCTCTACATCGGCGCGCGACGCAATGCCGAGAACGGCAACTACTACTGGCGCATCACGCCGTGGGTGATGCCGAACTTCACCCAGATCCCGCCGCGCGGCGATCATCCCATGCACGGGCACTTCTGGGTGCCGATCGACGATCACAACTGCTGGGCCTGGACCTACGACTTCCACCCGACGCGGGCGTTGAAGTCCGAGGAGCGCAACGCGATGGAGGCCGGCCAGGGTCTGCACTGCGAATACGTGCCGGGCAGCTATCGGCCGCTCGCCAACAAGGACAACGACTACCTGATGGACCGCGGCGCGCAGAAGGCCGGCAAGACCTACTCGGGCATCAAGGGCTTCGCGATCCAGGACTCGTCGCTGCAGGAAAGCATGGGCCCGGTCTGCGACCGCACCAAGGAGAACCTCGTCTCCACCGACAACGGCATCATCATGGCCCGGCATCGCATGTTGCGCGCGATCAAGGCATTCCAGAACAAGGGCACGCTGCCGCCCGGCATCGATCCCGTGCACCAGAAGGTGCGCTCGGTGTCGATCGTGCTTCCGCCCGATCAGGCGTTCAAGGACGGCGCCAAGGATGCGCTGGTTTCGGAACGCGGCAAGGCGCAGACTACGGTCTAAACGCAGCTCATTCAGTTGAGGTAGCCGCAGATGCTCAGCGAAAGCGCCCGCATGACCACCGCCGAAGAGGCGCGCTACCGGATCGACTATCCGAACTCCAAGCCGCGCGCGGTGAAGGTGATCGCGCTCGACGCTGCCAGCGAAGCGGTGGTCAAGCGGCTGGCGCAGGAAAAGTGGCAGAGCGCGAGCTTCTTCGCCTCGGTGAAGTTCGACGGCGCGCCGCGCGGCGGCGAGGGATGGACGATGAAGGCCTGGCTGTCCGATCTCGCCGGCCGCACCAAGGATCTCATCGACGAAGTCGCCTCCGCCGATCTCGTGGTCATGGTGGCGAGCGCCGGCACCAAGCCGAACACGGCGTCCGTCATCGCGGAAGCCTGCGCTGTGCGCAAGGTGATGACCACGGCGCTGATCATCGACAGCACGGTCAAGTCGGACGATGACTTGTCGCGCACTCTCGCGGCGCTGCGCCCGTACGCCTCAATGCTGGTGATCGCCGGTAACGACGACTACATCGAGGAAATGCTGGTCGCGCTGCGGGCGTGAGGCAAGAACCGGTAGCAAGAACCCGTAGCCCGGATGGAGCGCAGCGAAATCCGGGAATGGTCGTCCCGCATTCCGCTTCGCTCCATGCGGGCTACAAGTTAAGTTACTCCGCCGCCCGCGCGCGATAGCCGAGCCGCGCCGACACCTGATCCGCGGTCGCGATCACGTGCGGAATGAAGCCCGCCACCGCTTTCTTCGACATCCGGGTTACCGGCCCGGCGATGCCGAGCGCCGCCACCACCTCGCCGGTGTCGTCGCGGATCGGCGCAGCGATGCAGGCCATGCCGATTTCGCTCTCCTCGTCCTCGATGGCGCAGCCGCGCTGACGCACGGCGGCGAGAGCCTTGATGAAGCGCTCCGCACTCGTAATGGTCTTGGGCGTTTGGGCCGCAAGGCCCGCCGCCACAACGCGGTCGACCACCTCCAGTGGCTGGAAGGCCAAGATCGCCTGCCCTTCGGCGGTCGCGTGCGCCGGCTTGCGCACGCCGAGATCGGAGCGCGAGCGGATCGCGTGCGTGCTCTCGAGATTGTAGACGTACATGATCTCGGTGCCGTCGAGGATCGCGAGGTGGATGCTCTCGTTGATCGTGTCGCGGAGATCGTAGAGATAGGGCCGCGCCTCGTTCGACACTTCCATGCGCCGCCGCACCAGCGCACCGAGCCGGAACAGGCCGAGGCCGAGCCGGTATTTCCCGGTCGCGCGCTCCTGCTCCAGCATGCCTTCCGCCACCAGCGTGGTGGCGAGGCGGTGCGCCGTGCTCTTGGCAATGCCCAGCCGCTTGGCGAGCGTGCTGATCCCGATGTCGATCTCGTCCACCGAGAACGCCTTGAGCAGACGCATGGCGGTCGCAACCGAGGACAGCCGCTCGCGCTTGCGCGGCTCGGACTTGCCGGTCGCCTTCCTCGCCATCGCGCGGTCCCTCGGTCGCCTGCGGTCGGAATGCTGGAATTTCGTGGCGCGCCGCGCTAGTGCCCCGTTTCCGAAGTTCGTAATACAGCGCAGCACACTCAGACACGAACTTCGGAAACAAAAGGGGCACTAGCAACTCTATTATTTCTAGCGCCGCTTTTCGATTTGAAGTTCCTTGTCGAATTCGCAGCCTTTGCTGTAGGAACTTCAAATCGGCGGCGCTAGAGAAACCTGTTCCGCTGCGCGGACCGATGTTCCAAATCTAGGCGCGCGTTCGCCGCCGTGTCAACGACAGCCATGAGAGCCTTTCCATGACAGCCCGTAGGATCGTGATTGTCGGCGCTGGGCCCGCGGGCGTCGGCGCTGCGCTGGCGGCGCGGCAACAGGATGCCGTCGCCGATGTCACGCTGCTGAGCGACGAGTCGTGCGAACCCTACGAGAAGCCGCCGCTGTCGAAAGCGGTGCTCACCGGCAAGGCAATGCCGCAGGACGCGCCGATCGCCGGGCCGAAAGGCGTGGCCGGCGCAAACGTCATTCTCAAATGCGCGCGAGTCACGACCATCGACCGCGCGGGACACGCGGTCGTCGCCGAGAGCGGCGAGCGCATTCCTTACGACGCGCTGGTGCTGGCGACCGGCTCGATCAACCGCGTGCTTCCGATGTTCCCCGTCGACCGCCCCGGCGTCTATTACCTGCGCACCGAGGCCGAAGCATTGGCGCTCAAGAGCCACCTCAATCTCGCCAAGTCGCTGATCCTGATCGGCGGCGGCGTGGTCGGGCTTGAGATCGCGGCCTCCGCCGCGGAACTTGGACTGAAGGTGACCGTGATCGAGATCGCGCCGCGCATCCTGGCGCGCGTCTGCGACGCGGAGACCGCCGCCATCGTGCACGAGCATCACCGTAAGCACGGCGTCGACATTCGGCTCGGCGCCGCGGCATCGGGCATGCAGGCGCTGCCGGATGGGCGGCTCGCCATCACCACCAAGGCGGCCGACACCATCACCGCCGACCTGATCGTGGTGGGAGCCGGCGCAATCCCCGACGATGCGCTCGCCAAGGCGGCGGGCCTTGAGACGCAGGATGGCATCGTGGTGGACGACCGCGGCCGCACCACCGATCGGGCGATCTTTGCCGCGGGCGACTGCACGCGCTTTCCGGGACCGCACGGGCCGGTGCGGCTGGAGAATTGGCGGCACGCGCAGGAGGGAGTGCTCAACGGCTGGAACCAGGCGTGGGACGTGAAGAACCTCTTCGTCACCGACGGCTCGTGCATGGCGAGCACCGCGTGTCAGAATCCCAGCATCACGTACATGGCGCTCACCGCGCGGGCCGCGGCACATGCGGTCGCCGCCATGAAGCGAAACGAGATTTGACGTAGGAACGCGAGCAGATCGCCCTCACCGCGGGCGAGTCGCGTGCCCCTGCCGACCCCGTCGGTCGAGCTTCGGGCGCAGGAGTCGACTGGCGCCGATG
>JBOHIG010000415.1:0-13851 GCA_050725815.1 Xanthobacteraceae bacterium | reverse complement strand
GCACGAGGTAGTCGTCTTCGACCCGCGGCTCGTAGTGCGCGTGGCTGTCGGCGGTTGTCTGATCCATGTAGGCTTTCCGGGGAAGGGGATTTCGGGACTCGCGTTTATAGCGCAATCGGGGCGGAGGAAAACGCCGGTCCGGCAGCGTTCACGGGGGTCCTGTTCGCAGACAGTCTCAAGGTTTGGAGCGTGACATGGATCAGGTCAACACATCCGTCCAGGTGCCGGCGCGGGCGATTGCGGGTTTCATCAAGGATTCGCTGATCAAGGTCGGCCTGCCGGACGGCGATGCCGGCAAGGTCGCCGAACTGATGACCGAGGCGGACCTGACTGGCGCCGACGCTCACGGCATCTTCCGCCTGCCGATGTATGTGAAGCGGCTGCAGAAGCGCGGCGCCAATGCGCGTCCGGATATTCGGGTCGAGCGGACCGCCGCCGCGACCGTGCTGGTCGATGGCGACAACGGCATGGGTCACCTGGTGATGGCGCGCGCCGCCGACACCGCGATCGAGATCGCCCGCGAGTCGGGCGTGGCCTGGGTCGGCACGCGCCGGTCCAATCATGCCGGCGCTGCCGGCGTCTATGCGGCGATGGCGCTCCCGCATGATATGGTCTGCATCTACGGCGTGGTGGCGAGCGCCAATCACATGCCGATCTGGGGCGGGATCGAAATGCTGCTCGGCACCAACCCGGTGGCGGTCGCCATCCCTGCGGGCGAGGAAGCGCCGATCGTGCTCGATATCGCAACCTCGGTGGTGTCGTACGGCACGATCAAGTCGCACCGCCTGCAGGGCAAGCCGCTGCCGGAAGGCTGGATGGTCAACACCAAGGACGGCTCGCCGCTCACCGACGCGGCGCGCAGCAGCGAAGGCGTGCTGCTGCCGATCGGGGGCTATAAGGGTTCGGGGCTGTCGCTCATTCTCGGGCTGCTGGCCGGTCCGCTGAACGGCGCGGCGTTCGGCCGTGACGTGTTCGATTTCAATTTCAACGACACCGATCCCTGCAACACCGGGCAGTTCATCATCGCGCTCGACGTCAACCGCTTCACGCCGATCGCGACGTTCAAGGCCGAGATAGATCGCCATCTGCGCGACCTGCGCATGTCGAAGCCACTGCCGGGCTTCGAGGCAGTGCGCCTGCCGGGGCAGGAGCGCCGCAGCCGCCGCGAAGACCGCGCGCGCAACGGCGTGCCGATGCCGCGCGAGCTGATCGCCCAGCTCGATCAGTTCGCCGCGGAGCTGGGCGTCAAGTCGCTGCAGGAGCGTTGATGTCTTACTTCGGCGCCAGCGCCTTGCGTACGCGCGCGGCCACCTCGGGCGACGTGCGGGATACTTTCTCGATCACCGCGTTCACCTGCTCGCCGGTGAGCGGATCGATTTCAAGTTTCAATTTCTTTGCGTCGGCGAGGAATTCTTTGTCCTTCATGGTCGCATCGAAGGCGCGTCGCAGCGCCTGGACGCGTTCCGCCGGCACGCCCGGGGGCAGGAAGAACGGACGGCCATATTCGAGCCGCGCGACCGCCAGCTCGATCGCAGCGCGATCGGCGGGGGTCTTCGCCATGTCGAGCACGAGCGGAACGTCGGGCAGGTCCGGATGCTTCTTGAGCGCCCATTGAGCGACGACGCGGACCTGCTTCTTCTGCAGCCAGTCGCTGTTGAGTGCGAGCAGCGTCGTCCAATTGGTGGCGCCGTTCCCGTGAATCTTGCCGCGCTCCATGGCGAGGTGGATGGCGGACGTGCTCTTGTAGCCGGTGACCACCTTGAATCTCATCTTGAACACGTCGTTGGCGAGCGTCGGATAGTCGTATTGCGTCGTGCCCGGCGCTTGCGCTCCGGTGACGACCTCGGTCTTCGCGACCTCGGCAAAGGTCTTCGCCGGCGCGGTATGCCAGAGATAGGTGACCTGCGTTTCACGGTTGGTGCTGCCGACCCACGGCATCTTCACCGGGTCGAAGCGAACGCCGGCCGGCTGCAGCAGCGGCGTGGTCGGTAGCCCGTTGAATGGCGCGCCAATCGCCGTGCCATCGAACGGGCCGTTGGCATAGACCTGATTGGTCATGGTCATGCTACCGGCGCCGGGCTGGTTCTGCACGATCACGGTCGGATTGCCGGGGATATGCTTGCCGAGATGGCGCTGCACGGCGCGCGCGGTGATGTCGTAGCCCGAGCCAACGGACACGCCAACAATGATGCGGACGGTCTTGCCTTTGTAGAAATCGGCGACGCTCTGCTGCGCCAGCGCGGGCGTGCTCGCGCCGACGACAAACGACAAAGCCAGCAATGCACGTAGTTTCATCATATCCTCCCAGGCCTCGTTGTTCTCAACACAGCGCTTGAGCGATAGGGCCAATGACGGCTACATAGCACATCCACCGCGAAGGCGCATGACTATCCCGCATCGTTGCCGGATGGCCGATCCCGCCGCGGACCGCGAACTCCCACGATTGAACGCACAAGAATTGATGCCATGGATCAAGCCCGCACCATCGATATCCATACCCATGTCCTGACCGAGGAGACGATCCGGCTCCTGAACAAGGAGGCGCCGAAGGTCGCTCCCAAGCTCACCCCTATCGACTCCGCCAATGCCATTCTGGAAGTCGGAGGCGTGCCCTATCGACCGTTTCCGCGCGGCGGATGGGAGGTCGAGACACGGTTTCGCGACATGGATGCGGCCGAGGTGGACGTGCACGTGCTTTCCGTCACGCCGCAAACCTATCTCTACAATGAGGAGCCGGCGCTGGCGGCCGCGACCTCGGCGCTCCAGAACGATCAGATCGCTGCGCTGGTGAAGCAACATCCGGAACGCTTCGTGGGGATCGCAACGCTGCCGATGCAGGCGCCCGAGCGCGCGGCCGACGAATTGCGCCGCGCGGTGCGCTCGCTTGGGATGCATGGCGCGATGATCGGATCGAACGTGAACGGCAAGAACCTCGACGATCCCGCGCTCGAGCCGCTATGGGCGGCGGCGGCCGATCTCGGCGCCTTCATGCTCATCCATCCGACCAATATTGCGGGCGCCGACCGGCTGCGCGCCTACTATCTCAACAATCTCATCGGCAATCCGCTCGATACGACGATCGCCGCCGCCTGCCTGGTGTTCGGCGGCGTCATGGAACGCCATCCGAAGCTCAACGTGTGCCTCGTGCACGGCGGCGGCTTCGTGCCCTATCAGGCCGGTCGCTGGGCGCACGGCTGGAACGTACGGCCGGAGCCGAAGGTGAACGTCAAGCACTCGCCGGAGCCGTGGATCGACCGGTTCTACTACGACACGATTCTGCACGCAAAGCCGCAGCTTGAGTTCCTGGTCGCCTCCGCAGGGCCGGCGCGCGTTCTGCTCGGCAGCGACTATCCCTACGACATGGGCACCGGCGAATGCGTTCGGCAGGTGAGGGCGCTCAGGATCGCGCAGGGCGATAAGGACGCGATCCTGAAAGGAAATGCAGTAACGCTGCTGGGAGTGTAATTGTTGCGCTCTCCTGCACAACGCGAGAGCGCAACAACGTTGCGTTTGCAAAACGCTACTTCGCCTCCAGCGCCGCGCGCACGCGCTTGATGGTGGCGGTGTCCGTCTTTGACACCTGTTCGATGAGTGCGGCGAGCTCGGTGCCGCTCATCGAGTCGGTGTCGATCTTCAACTTCTTCGCCTCGGCGAGATAGTCCTTGTCCTTCATCGTGTCGTCGAAGGCCTTGCGCAGCGCGGCGACCCGATCGGCGGGGACGCCGGGTGGCACAAAGAACGGCCGGCCGATGTCGAGACGCGCCATCACCAGGCGGAACGCCGCACGGTCAGCGTCGGTCTTGGCAAGATCGAAGATGTTGGGCACGCCGGGCAGTTCCGGGTTCGGCCGCAGCGCCCATTGCGCCAGCACCTTTACTTTCTTCTCCTGGACCCACTTCGTCTTCAACGTCTTCAGCGTCGTCCAGGCCGAGATGCCGGCATGCACCTCGCCGCTCTCCATCGCCAGATTGATCTTCGAGGTGCTGCCATAGCCGGACACGACCTTGAACTTGAGCCCGAGTAGCGCACGCGCGACCGGCGGGAAATCATATTGCGACGAGCCGGGCCCTTGCGCGCCGGTGATCAGTTCCTTGGTCTTCAGCTGCTCGAGGGTCTGAACCGGCGCCGTGTGCCAGACGTAGCTGACATGCGTCTCCTTGTTGGTGTTGCCGATCCAGATCAGCTTGGTCGGCTCGATGCGCTTGGCGCTCTGCGGCTGCAGCAGCGGGATGGTCGGCATGCCGCCGAAGGCGGCGCCAATGGCGGTCCCGTCGAACGGGCCTTGCGTTTGCATCTGCGCCGTCATTGTGATGCTGCCGGCGCCCGGCTGGTTCTGCACGACGATGGTCGGGTTGCCAGGGATATGCTTGCCAAGGTGGCGGGCGAGCAGCCGCGCGTTGACGTCGTAGCCCGAGCCGACGGCGATGCCGACAATCAGCCGGATAGTCTTGCCCTTGTAGAACTCGGCAACGCTTTGAGCCTGCGTCGGGGCGGCGAGCAGCAGACTGGCAATAGCGAGGGAGACCGCTTTCATCGTCGTTCCTCCACCGTCATTGCCGGGCTTGACCCGGCAATCCAACATCATTCCAGGAAAATGGATGCGCGGGTCAAGCCCGCGCATGACGCATTCATAGCGGCATCCGCCGCCGGTCGCCACTGTCGGTGGGTGCGGCCTATTTGCGCCGGGGCGCGAATGACTGGTTGGGAAATGGCGAGGTCGTCGGCCGCTGGATGACGATAAAGCCACGGTTCGCCGCCTCATGGCAGGCGTTGCAGGCGCCCGTGAGCTTTTCATAGGAGGCGGCAAATTTCTTGGCGTCGCGGGCTTTGATGGCGGCTTCCACGTCGCCGATCGGAGGCATGATGACGGACTCGATCATTTTGGCGACCGGCGTGCCCTTGTAGTCCGGCACGTATTTGGCGGCATCTTCCAGCGCCTCCTTGAGCTCGTCGGCCTGGTAGTCCGCGAGCTCCCAGTTGCGCGCGTTGCCGGCGAACCAGAGCTTGGCGTGGTGGCTCTGGATCGTCAGCATGATCTCAATCAGCCCGGGCATATAAGGCTTGGCCTGTTCACCGGCGGCCGTGATCGGGGCCAGCGCGATTGCGATGCCTGCAATCCAGGCGATTCTATTCGCACTCATTTCCGTCTCCACGCGATGGCGATACTTCACCGACTGCGGCATTCGTGCTGCGCTCGTGCGCGTCAAGCGGACGAACCTGTCCCCTTCGCCGGGGTAGGCTGCGATGCGCCAATGCCCTGCCCGGCTCCTCGTTGCGACGGTGTCGCGCCGCCAAACCACATCCGCCGCATGACGTCGTTGCGTTTGATGAAGTGGTGTCGCAGCGACCCCACGATGTGCACCACGACCAGCGCCGCAAGCAGATACGACGAAATCATGTGCGCTTCTTCAAACAGGTTGTGGTAGATGCGGTCGGGCCCGGGCCCGGACAGCAGCTGCGGAATCGGTATTCCGACTAGGTCCTGAGCCATCGGCCGGCGGAAGGTCCCCGCCAGCGCCCAGCCAGTCAGCGACGCGGCGAACAGCAGCACGTAAAGGCCTATATGGCCGGCGCGGGCGGCGATCACCTCCCACCGCTGAAGATTGTCCGGCATCGCCGGCACCGGGTTGATCCAGCGCCACAGCATCCGCAGCACCAGGAGCGCAAGCAGATCGTAGCCGATGGCCGCGTGCCAAGCGTAGTTCACCGCGCGCTCCGGTCGCGCGGTCATGTGCACCATCCACCAGCCGTGTACGAGAAGAATCAGAACGGCGAGGGCGGCCAACCAATGCAGCAGCTTCGCCGGCCAGCCCCATTCGGCTTGCGTATTGCGTGTCATTGTAGTCCCCGGGATGGTCGCCTCCAGGGGAACGATCCTAGAATTATTCTAATTCCAGTCTAGCAGAATTTCGTATCCATTCAGGCGGCAGCAAGATCCGAACCCGGCTCCAGCGGCAGCCCGATCGCCTGCTTGCGCTTGGCCGAAAGGTCGAGCGCTTTGGTCAGCATCAGGTTGCGGTGCGCCTCGGCGGCCGTAGCGGCCTGCGTCGGCAGGCCAAGCGAGATGCGGTTGAGCCAGGACACGGTCTCGTCCGCCATCGGGCCGCGCAGCTCGCCGAGCGCCATGTCGCCCGGCGGATAGCTGCCCATGAAGTCCACCAGCCGGGTGGTGTCGGGATTGTAACCTTCGAGCTGGGGCTTCGATACCGCCAGCACCATATCGCGGTGGGTGTCGTCGATGGTGAGGACGCCGTCGGTGCCGTTGATGGCGACTTCGAGCGAATAAACCGCGCCCGGCCAGGTCACCGGCAGCGCCCAGGAAATGTTGAGATGATAGACGCTGCCGTCGGAGAACATGATCATACCCGCGGTGGCGTCGATGCCCTGGTAGAGCGGCCCGAGCACCTTGTCGATCGAGCGGGCGTAGCATTCGACCGGCGTCTTATGCTCCATGTACCACATGACGATGTCGAGCGCGTGCGTGCCCGAGATCACCATGGGTGAGATCGTGGTTGGATCGTCGGTGCGCTTGTAGTTGTCGATGGCGACCAGCCGGTTCATGAAGGCGCGCGAGGTCACCAGTGTGACGTCGCCCAGCGCGCCGGTGCGCACCTTCTCCTTGGCGCCGAGCCATTTGCGGCGGAAGCGCTGGGTATAGCCGACAACGGCGTCGAGCTTGGCGTCGGTGATCGCCTTGAGCACCCGCGCCGATCCGGCGAGATCGGTCGCCAACGGTTTTTCGATCAGCATCGGGATGCCGCGCTCGACTGCGGCCAGGATCGGGTCGACGTGCAGATGCTCGTCGGTGGCGATGATGGCGCAGGTCACTTCCGGGCGCCGAAGTAGCTCGACGTGGCTCGTGGTGACGAAATCGGCTCCGATCTTGGGTGCGACCTCGCCCAGTCGGTTGTCGTTCTTCTCCGCAACACCGATCCATTTGACGGCCGGATGGCGATTCGCCACCTCGCCGCGGAACAGCCCGACGCGTCCGCCGCCGACGATCGCGAGGCCGATATCCTTGGATGGCGTCCTCATGCGGACACCATTGATTTCGAGGCGAGCGGCAGCTGAGGCGCTCGTTGCTGTGCCCTCTCCCCTTGCGGGAGAGGGCGCCTCGGAATTTCAATGGAAAGGAATGGGTGAGGGGTAAGGTCGCAACCCCTCACCCAATTGAGTTTGTTAGGCGGAAGGAATAGCCCTCTCCCGCAAGGGGAGAGGGTGCAAATATAAACGCTGCGATGTGCGGCAACGATCTTTGCAAGAATCCTCATGCGCGCAACCTCGCGCTCATCTCGGCCACGGCGGACAGCGCTTGGTTCGAGAGCGGCAGGTCGATCGGCTCGCAGCGCTCGGCGGACAGGTCGGCTGCGATGTAGGTTTCCATCACCATGCGGGCGTGCTCTGGCTTCACCATGACCGGCCGGTCGAGCAGGCAGGATTCCAGGAAATGGATCGTCTCCGGCCCCATCTGGCCGGCAAAGACGTGGTCGACCTGCTCGCCCGGCATCGACGACATCGGGAACTGCGATCCGTCCTTCACGGTGTTGAGCCAGTTGTCGCGGTGGGTGTCATCGAGGATCAGCGCGCCCTCGGTGCCGGTGATCTCCATCCAGGTCGAGCAGAAGTTCGGATAGCCGGGCGGCAGGTTCCAGCCGCCCCCGATCACCACCAGCACGCCGTTGTCCATGGTCACGGTGGTCCACATGCAGTCGTAGGAGCCGTTGAGCGGCTGCATCGCGCCGTAGGCGCCCTGCGAATAGACGCGCACCGGCTTGGCAGGCTCGAGCAGCCAGAACACGAAATCGAGGTCGTGGGTCGACTCCATTGCCACGGGCGAAAGCTTGGTGCGGCCGGTGATCTTCTTGCCGAGGTTACGGGTGACGTGCCGGCTCACCAGCGCGGAAACAACATTGCCGAGCGTGCCGTCGGCGATCTTCTTTTTGGCGAAGGCGATCTTGGGATTGAAGCGTTGCGAATAGCCGATGGTAAATTTCAAGCCGCCACGTTTGGCGAGCGTGATCAGCTCGTCGGCCTCCCACAATTCGAGCGCGATCGGCTTTTCGAGCAGAACGTGCTTCCCGGACTTGAGGCAATCGCGGGTGATCGGGAAGTGATTGGTCTCTGGCGTGGTGCAGATATAGACGACCGAGATGTCCGGATTCCTGATGATGTCCTGGTAGTCCAGCGTTGCGGTCGCCGGTTTGGTCAGCGCCTTCATCTCGGCAAGTCGGTCTGGGCGGATTTCGCAGATGTGCAGCTTGTCGATCAGCGCCGAGCGTGACAGCGTTTCGGCACGGATTCCGCCGCACCAACCGGTGCCGATAACCGCAGCTTCCACCTGCTTCACTTGCGCTCCCCTTCAATCGTGCGGTGCAAAGGAACCATGAACGCCGCCGCTCTGCAAACGGGATTTCGCAATGTTCCGTGGGCAAACGAATAGGCCGGCCCACGTGGGGCCGGCCTATTGTTCGTTTCCTTGTACGTGTCTTACGACAGCGCCGCCTTAACCCGGTCGGGCGAAAATGGCGCCCGGCGGATGCGTACGCCGGTGGCGTCGAAGATCGCATTGGCGATCGCAGCCGTGACCGGACGCGTCGAGCCTTCGCCCGCGCCTGTCGGCGGCCGGTCGGGACGATCGACCAAGACCACGTCGATGGTTTCCGGAACCTCGGTCATGTCGAGGATCGGATACGTCAGCCAGTCGACGCTGGTCACGCTCTTCGGCGTGAACTTGACCTCTTCCCAGAGCGTGCGGCTGAGCGCCTGGATGATGTTGCCTTCGATGGTGTGGATGATTCCATCGGGGTTGACGACCAGGCCGCAGTCGTGCGCGACCGTGAACTTCCGCGCCCAGATCTTACCGGTGGAACGGTCGACCTCAACGTCTGCGACGATGGCAACCACCGTGCCGTTGCGGCTCGCATAAGCGATGCCGCGGCCGCTGACTTTGTTGCCGGTCTGGCCCTTGCGGGGCGATGGCCGCGATTGCCAGCCCGCACGTTGCGCGGCCGCTTTCAAGACGGCGATGTCACGCGGGTTCTTGGTGTGGCGCAGACGCAGCTCGAGCGGATCGATGCCGAGCGCATAGGCCACTTCGTCCATGAAGGATTCACTGGCGAAGTGGATCTGCGGTCCAACAGGATCGCGCAAGTGCGAGCTGCGCAACGGCGAGGCACGATCGAGGAACGGCGGGATCGTCTCCCACAGCGTACGCTTGTTGGCGAAGGCGTAGGATTCCGCCGGTACGCCGAAGTTGTCGCCGGAGCGAAGCTCAACACCGCGGAAATGGCCAGCCAGCGTATCGCGAGGCTGGCTGCCGTTGGTGTTTACGTCGTTGCGGGAGAAGCCCTTGCTGATGAACTCGTAAGCAATGACCTGTCCCTTGGCGTCGATCGCGGCGCGAGCCCGGTGGATCGAGGCTGGGCCCTTCGGGTCCCAGGCGGTCGCCTGCTCGCGCGTATATTGCAGACGCACGGGACGCCCAACCGCCTTCGCGATCACGGCGCAATCGTTGCCGCAGTCGTCCGCGTCGCTGCGGCCATAAGATCCGGGCCCGACGACCCAGATGCAGTCGACCGTCTCCGGCTTGACGCCAAGCGTCCGGGCGATGCCGTCGCGCAGAAAGTGCGGCTTTTGCGTTCCGCTCCAGCAGGTCGCATGGCCGTCCTTGATCTCGACCACGGCGCAGGCCGGTCCCATGCAGGCATGCGACTGGAAGGGCCATTCGTATTCGGCCTCGATCACGCGTGCAGCGGACTTGAACGCTTCGTCGACGTTGCCGACCGGCTTCGACACCTCGCGCTTGCGCACCGGCGCCTTGCGGATGTGGTCATAGAGGGCAGCCGGATCGATGAACGGCGGCTTGGTATTCGACCATTGCACCTTGAGCTGCTTCATCGCCTTGAGGGCGTCCCACTCCTTGTCCGCGACCACCGCAAGGAAGTTGTTCTCGCGGACGACCCGGGCCTCCGGAATGTTCTTGATCGAGCTTTCGTCGATGCTCACGATCGACGCGCCGGCGACCGGCGGCCGGACCATCCGAGCGTGCACCATGCCGGGCCGCTTGATGTCGGTGACGAAGGGCTCCGTGCAGAACGCCTTGGGCGCGACGTCGGAGCGTTTGATCGGCTTTCCGACGATCTTGTAGTCCTTGACGGCCTTCGGTTTAGCCTTG
The DNA here is from genome assembly GCA_050725815.1 of Xanthobacteraceae bacterium. Lineage (GTDB taxonomy): Bacteria > Pseudomonadota > Alphaproteobacteria > Rhizobiales > Xanthobacteraceae > VAZQ01. The sequence goes on along the minus strand of JBOHIG010000415.1, from coordinate 3,677 downwards.
CCCGGCGCATAAAGCGCATTGCCGATGCGCTTGTTCCACTCCAGCTCGACGTTGAAGTGGCGACCGCCGATCAGTTCGGCATAGGTCGCCTTCTTCGCGGTATCGTTCTTGGCATGGACCACGCCGTTCGTGACGGTGAGCTGGTCGGCCGGCAGATTGAGCTTCTTCGCTGCCATCTCGACCAGCACGCGCCGCGCCTCGGCCGAGGCCGCGCGCATCTGCTTGCCGCCGCTCTGAATACCGGTCGAGCCCGACGCGCCGCCCTGGTTCACGCTGGTGCGGGTGTCGGCCATATGGACGGTAACGCGCTCGAACGGGACGTCGAGTTCCTCCGCCACGATCTGGCCGATCGAAACATAGAGACCCTGTCCCATGTCCATCTTGCCGAAGAACGCATCGACCGCGCCGTCGGACTTGATCGCCACATAGGAGGAGAGCTGGTTCGGCACGAGCGGCGGCCGTCCCGGCGATGCCTGCGCGAATGCCGAATCGATCGAGAGCAAGGTCTGGGCGCTGATCGGCATGCCGATCGAAACAACCAGTGCGCCGCCGGTCTTGAGGAACGAGCGGCGGGAGAAATTGGCGGGCTTTTCCATTTTCGTCATGATCGCCTCCCTCAACCCATCATCGACGCAGCGCGCTTGACCGCGCGCAGGATGTTCATGTGGGTGCCGCAGCGGCACTTGATGCCCTGCAGCGCCTGCTTGATCTGGCCGTCGGAGGGCTTCTTGTTGTCGCGCAGGAAGGCCGCCGCCGTCATGATCCAGCCATTGAGGCAATAGCCGCACTGGGTGACCTGCTCTTCCACATAGGCGGTCTGGAGCGGATGCGGCTTCTCGGGCGTGCCGAGCCCGGACAGCGTCACCACCTTGCCCTTGCCGACCGCGGAAACCGGCGTGATGCAGGAGCGGATGGGCTGGCCGTCGAGATGCACGGTGCAGGCGCCGCATTGCGCGAGGCCGCAGCCGAATTGTGGATTGTTCAATCCGACATCGTTCTTGAGGGCATAGAGGAGCGGCATGTCCGGATCGGCGTCGATCGTGTGGGACTTGCCGTTCACGTCGAGGGAAATCTTGGCCATGGGTGCATGTCTCCCTGAGTGGCGCGGGTGGGGCGGGGTCGATGCGCCAACGCACACCGGCCGCGGTCACGGTATAGGGCCGTGATTAGGACTGTTCTAAGTCCAAAGCGTAGTCCAACCCCCGGGGTTTTCAAACACAAAAAACCATCGGGGTGGTGCGACGAAGCCACGCGAGCACGCGCGCAGATTGCCGTTTGTTATTATGGCCTTGCCGCCAGCGCGCGGACGGCATCGAGAAGCGCGCGGACGTCCGCCTCCGGGATATTCCGGGTGATGAATACCAATCGGCTTCGGCGCTCGCCTTCCGGCCATTCGGCCAGCTCGACCGGCGGATGCGCGAGATGCTGCACGAACTGCACCAGCACCGGCCCGCGACAGCCTTCGACCTCGAGGAACCCCTTGACGCGCAACAGGTCGGGGCCGCGCATCGCGATCAACGTCTCCATGGCGTGCGCGAAACTCTCCCAATCGGTGGCGCGGTCCTCGACGATGATGAAGCTTGTGATACCGTCGCTGTGCTCGGCCTCGGCGACGAAGCCGGCGCGCGCCTGCGCGGCAGACGGCCCGGCTTCGATCAGGCAGCGGGGGTCGACCGCGCCGGTGACGGCGGCATCGATCGCGGCATGCGGATTGAGTCCGCGTAGCCGCTCCGTGAGCTGCTCGGTGGCCTGCGCGGAGGCGAGGTCGGTCTTCGATACGACGATGCGGTCGGCGAGGATGACCTGCTTGCGTGCCTCCGCCGACCACTCGAGTGTCGCGAGGCCGCCCGCAGCATCGACCACCGCGACGACCACCTCGATATAGAACTCGCTGCCGAGCGCGCGGTCGGTCGAAAACGTCTGCAGGATGGGCCCCGGATCGGCCAGCCCCGAAGTCTCGATCACGATGCGCACGAACGGCGGCACTTGTCCGCGCTCGCGCTCGAACACCAGCCGTCGCAACGCAAGCTGCAAGTCGGTCCGTGTGGAGCAGCAGACACAGCCGTTGCCGAGCAGCACGGTCTCATCGCTGGCGCCGCGTACCAGTGCGTCGTCGATGCCGACCGCGCCGAATTCGTTGACGATGATCGCAGTGCCCCGGCCTTCAGGCGCGCCAAGAAAGTGCTTCAGCAGCGTCGTCTTGCCGGCGCCGAGAAAGCCGGTGACCACAGTCACCGGGAGGCGCGCGCCGCGCGCCCGCTTGAGCCGGCGTCCGAACCGGCCGGCTTGCCGCGAGGGGAAGAGGTCAATCGCTGTCAGAAATCCATCTCCAGGATGTAGAGCCCGCCGGAGAAGCGATCGACCGTGTAGACGATCTCGCGCTCGTCCACGAACACGTCATTGAGCTGGATCGAGTTGGCCTTCGACATCGCCGGCGCCGGCGGCACGAAGGTGCCGACCTCCTTCGGCTGGTACGCATTCGAGATGTCGTAGGCGCGCAGCCCGCCGTTGAAGAACGTGCCGACGACGATCTGGTCGGACTGCCAGGCCGTCGGCCGCGGCGTATTCTCGTGGATGTTGTGCGCGCCAAAGCGGCCGCCGCGCGTCTTGTAGTCATCCGGGTTTGGCATTGGGCAGGTCGCGATCGGGACCGGATTGGTCTCGTCGCGGTTGTCGAGGATCCAGATCAGCTTCGGCCAGTCGATCGCATTATCCGAGGTCGACTCGTCGGTCATGATCAGCAGGTTGCGGTCGAACAGCGGCAGCACCGTGTGGGTGAAGCCAGTATAGGGCGGCGAATTGTCGAAACGGCAGATCGGCTTCGGCTTCGACTTGTCGGAAATGTCCATGATGAACATGCCGGCGTCGATATAGGCGAGGTACATCCGGTCGGGCCGTTGCGGATAGACGTTGGTGTTGTGCGCCCGGTTGCCCTTGTCGAGCGCCGGCTTGGCGTGGCGAGCGGGCGGCGGAACGTTGTCGCCCTTGCGCGTGCCCGGCAGCCACCAGCGGCCGACCTCGGTCGGCTTCGAGGGATTGCGCACGTCGAAGCAGCGGTAGATCTGGTCGTCGAGCGGGTGCGTCGGCTCGAAGTCGGGCGCGCCCGAGGCCATGTGGACGTATTCGCCGTCGGCGAACCAGAGCTGATGCACGCCGCGTGAGAACGGCCCCGAGCAATCGACGAAGGCGATCGACTTCGGCTTCTCGGGCGTCGAAATGTCGAACAGCTCGAAGCCGGCCGGCTTCTGCCCGACCTTCTGGCACTGATAGGCGACCGCCATCACGTTGCCGGTGATCTCGAGCGAGTTCGAGCGCATGTAGCCCTGCGGCAGGTCGGTCTGGCAGACCACCTTGGGCTTGCGCGGATCGGAGACGTCGACCGCGGTGAAATTCTTCGGCGCGCTCTCGTGCGCGAGCCAGAGGATGCGGCGCCCGTCGGGCGCGATCTGGATCGACATGCCTTCGCCCATACCGCCGAAGCCGTCGAGCAGGTGGTGGCTGAGCAGCTTGAAATTCCAGGTGATGGGCCCGCCGTTGCTGCTGGGCGAGGTCGTCTTCGCGGCTGGTTTTTTGGGTGCCGGCTTCGGTGCGGTCTTGGTTGCCGGCTTCGCCATCAGCTTCGTGGCCTTGGCGGGGGCTGCCTTCTTCGCCGGCTTCTTGACGGCGGCTTTCATTGC
>JBOHIG010000414.1:0-5774 GCA_050725815.1 Xanthobacteraceae bacterium | reverse complement strand
GTGCTGATCTATATCGGCGTCGATTTCGGCTTCTGGGGCACAGTATTCGACATGTCGGCCGGCGCCGAACAGGTCTGGCGTGCGTCGGGCGAAGCGGTCCTGGCGGGAACGCTGCTGGTGTTCCTGTTCGCCTATCTCAATCTCAACCGCTGGCACGTCCGTTACGCCCATATCACGATCAGCTGGCTCGCGATCCTCGGATTGCTGATTGCGGTCGCGCTGGTCGATCCGTCGGTTGCGTCGGGCATCGCGCGGCTTTCGCTGCTGGCGGTCGCGCTCCTTGGCTTCGGCATCGTGATCTATCTGTCGACCCACGGCTTCGACCGCGCCGTGCTGTTGATCCCGACCTGGTTCCTGCTGGTCGTTTGGGTGATCGCGGCCGCGCTTGCGGTGACCGGCTGGGTCACCAACGACATCGTCGGTCCCGCGCTCCTCGGCGGCCTCGTCCTGATCGTGATGCTGATCGGCTTCACGGTGATGCAGCATGCCTTCGCCGGCGGCGTCACCCACGGCATCGTCTCCGACGTCGAAAGACGTGCTCTCGCACTGACGGGCGCCGGCGACATGATCTGGGACTGGGACGTCTCCGCCGACAAGGTCTTCACCAGCCCGGAAACCGAAGTTCTGCTCGGCCTCAAGCGCGGCTCGCTCGAAGGTCCGGCCGCGCGCTGGCTTGAGGTTCTCCATCCGCTCGACCGCGACCGTTTCCGTGCTGCGCTCGACAGCGTATTGGAGCAGCGGCGCGGCCGGCTCACGCAGGATTTCCGGCTGCGCACGCCGGACGGTCATTACATGTGGTTCGCGCTCAAGGCGCGGCCGGTGGTCGGCTCGGACGGCGAGGTGGTCCGCCTGGTCGGCACGCTGACCGACGTCACCGAATTCAAAAATGCGGAAGAGCGCCTCCTGCACGACGCCGTGCACGACAATCTTACCGGGCTGCCCAACCGCGAGCTGTTCGTGGACCGGCTGGATTCGGTGCAGGCGCTCGCCAAGGTGGACCGGGGCATTCGTCCGACCGTGATCGTCATCGATCTCGACCGCTTCAAGCAGGTCAACGATTCGGTCGGTATTGCGGTCGGCGACTCGATCCTGCTGACGCTGGCGCGCCGGCTTGGGCGGCTGCTCAAGCCCCAGGATACCCTGGCGCGGCTTTCCGGCGACCAGTTCTCGCTCATCCTCCTGTCGGAGAAGGAGTCGGATCGCATCATCGCCTTCGCCGAAACCTTGCGCCGCGCCCTGCGTGCGCCCATTACGTTCAACGATCGCGAGATATTCCTGACCGCGTCGATCGGCCTGGCGCTGGCCGAAAGCGAGGCCAACCGCAGCGACGATATCCTCAAGGACGCCGAGCTGGCGATGTATCATTGCAAGCGCATCGGCGGCGACCGCATCGAGGTGTTCAAGCCTTCGATGCGCGCGCGCAAGACCGACCGCCTTACGCTGGAATCGGAGCTGCGCCGCGCGCTCGAGCGTGAGGAGATCACCATACTCTACCAGCCGATCATCCGGCTGGAGGACCGTTCGGTGGCGGGCTTCGAGGCGCTGGCGCGCTGGGACCATCCCAAGATGGGCCGCATGTCGCCCGCCGAATTCATCAGCATCGCCGAGGAAATCGGGCTGATCGTGGATCTCGGGCTGTTCGTGCTGGAGCGCACCGCGCGCCAGCTCGGCCAATGGCAGCGCACGGTGCGCCAGCGCGATCCTGTGTTCTGCAGTGTCAACGTATCTTCGCGCCAGTTGCTGCGGCAGGACCTGGTGCACGATCTGCGCACGGTGATCGCGCGCTCCGGCCTCGCGCGCGGCACGCTCAAGCTCGAGCTCACCGAGTCGCTGGTGATGGAAAATCCGGAGCACGCCGCACAGATGCTCCAGCGTATCCGCGAGCTTGGCGCCGGCCTCGCGCTCGACGATTTCGGCACCGGCCATTCGTCGCTCGCCTACCTGCAACGCTTCCCCTTCGACACCATCAAGATCGATCAGTCGTTCGTCCGCACCTCCAACAAGGGGTCGCGGCCGGTGATCCTGCGCTCGATCATCCAGATGGCGCACGATCTCGGCATGGAGGTCGTCGCGGAGGGGGCGGAGACCGAGTCGGACGCGATCGAGCTGTTCCACCTTGGTTGCGAATACGCGCAGGGGTTCGTGTTCGGCGAGCCGATGAGCGCGGACGACGCTCGCCGCCTGCTCGCGAGCGAGCGGCTCGAATTGGCGCGCGGGTAAGGCGTCGACTGTTTGGCGGCTTGTAGCCCGGATGAGCGAAGCGAAATCCGGGTCTTCGCTCGCGGTGATGAACCCCGGGTTACGCTTCGCTCCACCCGGGCTACGGGCTCCTCGAAATGGCGCGGAGGATAGGGGCAGGAAACGAAGCGTTCTACGCGTGCCCTGCTTCGCTGGACAGCATGCCGAGGTTGATGCCGATCTTCTTCATCGCCTTTTCGTACTTTCCGTCGTTGTCCACGCCGAAGATCAATTCGGGGTCGGCGGCGCAATGCAGCCAGCCGTTCTGATGGATCTCGGTTTCGAGTTGTCCCGGCGCCCAACCGGCGTAGCCGAGTGCGAGCACGGCGCTGCGCGGCCCCGTGCCGTGTGCGATCGCCTTGAGGATGTCGAGCGTTGCCGTGAGGCAGACGCCGCCGTCGATCGGCAGCGTGGAATTCTCGATGAAGAAGTCGTTCGAGTGCAGCACAAAGCCGCGGCTGGTTTCGACCGGTCCGCCCTTGAGCACGTTCACGCCGCCGGCGTCGGGCGGAAGCTCGATGAGGTCGGTGGTCCCGACGACGTCGAGCTGCACCAGGAGATCGTGGAAGCTGATGTTCGACGCAGGTTGGTTGACGATGATGCCCATCGCGCCCTCGGAGGAATGCGCGCAGACGTAGATGACGCTCCGGGTGAAGCGGTCGTCGCCCATGGTCGGCATCGCGATCAGCATCTGGCCGTCGAGGTAGCTGCGGTCGGTCTCCTTGTCGCGGTTCTTCGATCTGCCGCGGCCGTTGCCCCTGCCGATCTCGATTCCGGGCGCGCCGGATTCGGCGCCGGGTGCCGTGGCGGGGCCATCGCTCTTGCCGGTCTTGCGTCCGAACTTCATGCCGAAATGCTACCTGATTGCCTGTGCTTTGCAAACGATCGGATTGTCGCGAACGAGCCAGCAAACATGTCCGATTATTAACGATCCGGCGGCGTCACCTCGATTTACGCCCTCAATCGCGATTGAATGTGTGATGTGTGTCTTTCATGTGTCCGCCTCCAGTGCGCGGCGCGACGGCCCTGCTCACAATGAATTCAGTAGCGCGGCGAAAGTTTCACCCTTAAAGCGGTTCGCATGAAGCAGGCCATCAGTCGATTGTGGCAGCCCGCGGTGGCTTGTGCCGTGGCCGTGATGGCAGCAAGTACCGTCGTAGCCAGCGATGTGTCGCGCTGGGAAGGCGACGATCGCAGCGCCGTGCGCCTGCTCGCAGGATCGCGGCCGGCGCAAGGCGCCGCCGAGCTGCACGGCGGCGTCGAGATCAGGCTCAAGCGCGGCTGGCATACCTATTGGCGTTATCCGGGAGATTCCGGCGTACCGCCGGTGTTCGACTTCGGGCGCTCGCGGAATGTGAAACAGGTCGACGTGCTCTGGCCGGCGCCGCAGCGCATCGACGAGGCGGGCAACGTTTCGATCGGCTACGTTGCGAACGTGGTCTTCCCGCTGAAGGTCGTGCCGCTCGATCGCACCAAGCCGGTGGCGCTGCGCCTCAAGCTCGATTACGCGATCTGCGAGCGGCTGTGCGTTCCGGTGGAAGCGCGCGCGTCGATCGCGCTGCCCGGCGGGCGCAATGCCCAGGATGCGATGCTCGCAATGGCGGAAGGCCGCGTGCCGAAGAAGCAGAGCCTCGCGGCCGCGGCCGCATTGGCGATCAAGTCGGTGCGCCGTGAGCCGGGCCCGGGGCGTCCGCGCGCGGTCGTCGATGTGGCGGCGCCGGCGGATGTGCCGGTCAACCTGTTCGTCGAGGGATCGAGCCCGAAATGGGCGCTGCCGGTGCCGTCGCCGGTTGCGGGCGCACCGCCCGGTCTGCGACGTTTCTCGTTCGAACTCGACGGCGCACCCCCGGGCGAGGTCTACCGGGGCGCGACCATCACGCTCACGGCGGTGACGCCGTCAGCGGCGGTCGAGGTGACCACTCGCCTCGATTAATTCGCCGGGGCGGGCTGGAGCTCCATTATCTCAGGCTGCATCGGGGCCATGCTTCATTTGTTTGAGCATGACCTTTTTCCGAAAAGCGGTTTCCCCTTTTCGGGATCATGCTCTAATTTGGGTGCCGGCAATCCCGGGCGGACACCCGGGTAAGGCTCAACCATTCAACTCAACCTTAAAATCGTCCAGTCAGACAAAAGGAACTGCGTCATGCCCATCAAGGTCGGCGATCAACTGCCCAACGCGAAGTTCAGAGTCATGTCCGCCGAAGGCCCGGCGTGGAAGACCACCGATGAGGTCTTCAAGGGCAAGAAAGTCGCGTTATTCGCGGTTCCCGGCGCCTATACGGGCACCTGCCACAAGATGCACCTGCCCTCGATCGTGCAGAACGCCGATGCGATGAAGGGCAAGGGGATCGACACCGTCGCGGTGACGGCGGTCAACGATGTGTTCGTCATGGATGCCTGGAAGAAGGCGAGCGCGGCCGAAAAGGTCGAATTCCTTGCCGATGGCAACGGCGAGTTCGCCAAGGCGATCGACCTCTCCTTCGATGGCTCCGGCAATGGGCTCGGTACGCGCTCGCGCCGCTACTCGATGGTGGTCGACAACGGCGTGGTGAAGGCGCTCAACGTCGAGGAAGCGCCGGGCAAGGTCGAGATCTCCGGCGGCGACACGCTGGTCAAGCAACTCTGATCTGCTTGCGATTTGTGACGATGGCCGGGCACGCAGGCCCGGCCATCGCCGTTTGGGAGTGCGGGGACGGGTGAGACTAAACCGTCGTTGCCGTCTTCAACACCTTGCGCAATTCGCCGTGGATGGTCTCGTTGCCGGCAAGCACGTCCACGGTTGACGGCGTCGGCTCGCGGCCGTCGAGGTCGGTGACATAGCCGCCGGCCTCGCGCACCATGATGAGGCCGGCTGCGAAATCCCAGCGCGAGAGATTGCGCTCCCAGTAACCGTCGAGCCGGCCGGCCGCGACCCAAGCGAGGTCGAGCGAGGCGGCGCCGAACCGGCGCAGCCCCGCGACCTTGTCCTGCACGGCGGCGATCTCCCGTGCGCCGAGCGCGAGGTCGCCGCGGCCGATATGCGGCAGCCCGCAGGCGATCACGGCATCGGCCAGCCGCTGCCGTGCCGCCACCCGCAGCCGCTGGTCGTTGAAGAAGGCGCCCTTGCCGCGTTCGGCGGTGAACAGGTCGTCGTTGGCCGGATTGTAGATCAGGCCGGCGACCACTGTGCCCTCGCGCTCGAGCGCGATCGAGATCGCGAAGTGCGGGATGCCGTGCAGGAAGTTCGAGGTGCCGTCGAGCGGATCGACGACCCAGCAATGGGTCTTGTCGCTGCCCTCGCGATGGCCGCCTTCCTCGCCGAGGAAGCCGTAGCCCGGCCGCGCGGCCATCAGTTCCTCGCGCAGGGTCTCCTCGGCGCGGCGGTCGGCGGCGCTGACGAAATTGGCCGGGCCCTTGAGCGAAATCTGGAGATGCTCGACCTCGCCAAAATCGCGCTTGAGCGAACGTCCGGCCTTGCTCGCGGCCTGCACCATGACATTGAGGAGGGCGGAACGGAGCATGGGCAACGCCGGCGTAAAGGAAGGAAGGTCGTCACC
>JBOHIG010000413.1:0-1697 GCA_050725815.1 Xanthobacteraceae bacterium | reverse complement strand
GACTTTACCCAATTGAGTTCAAGTGACTAAATGCTTGAAAAACCTGGCGCGCCCGAAGGGATTCGAACCCCTGACCTCTGCCTTCGGAGGGCAGCGCTCTATCCAGCTGAGCTACGGGCGCGTTCCGGGCTCTAGATAACCGATGGATGCCCCAGCGGCAACGGCGTCGCCGGCGCGAACTTGAAGGCGAGAGGGTGCGGTTGCGCCGTCACAATTCAAACCGCTGCCTTACCCACGGCACGACGACGTCGCGGAAGATGTCGTCATCCTTCATCGTCAGCGAGCGGCCCATCGTCTGCCCCTGCGGGTTGACCCAGGCGTGCTTCGGGCTGCCATGTTGCAGCATCAGCATGAAGTCGGAGAACGGAACCTGCGTGTCCTTCGCGCCGCCGATCAGCAGCATCGGCGGAGTCGGACGGTCAAGCAGTCCGCCATCCAGCAGCGACAGCGTCGGCATCAATGCGAAGGCCTCCTCGACCGTCGCCACGCCCAGCATGTGCAGCCGCGACGGCACATAATCGAACAGGAATTCCTTGGTCTTGAACGCCTCCTCCTGCCATTCGCGCTGGAAATAGCGGTGCACCGGGCCGCTCTGGAACACGGCGCCCTTGAGCCGCTCGCGCTCGGCATAGGCCGCGCGCGCCGACCAATAACTGCCCCAGCTCTGTCCGCGCACGACAATACGCGTGCCGTCGAGATCGTCGCGTGTGCGCAGGTGGTCGATGATCGCGGAGATCATGCGCTCGGCGCCCGGCCGCGCCGGAACCGGCGAGTCGGCGGTGCCCGGCTTGTCGATCGCGAGCGCGGCGATGCCGTAGGGCAGGAATCCGCGCGCCTGGATTGCGACCGAGTCCTTCCACAGGTCGCTGCCGCCGATATTGATCGTCGCGGGCGGCCTTGCGATACCATCGGGCTTCTGCAGCCAGGCTTTGATCTCCTTGCCTTCGAACGGAATCGACAGCGGCTCGATTGGCGGCGTCACCCGCGCGCCATGCGCAGCGAAAGCCTCTTGCGCCTTGGCATAGCATTCGACCTTCTTCGGCGCGTTCATCACCGGCCAGCGGCCGAGCGTGTAGAGCCACCATGCAGCGAGATAGCCGGCCGCGGCGGCAGCATCGTTAGCCGCCTGCGCGCGCTCGACGTGGCGATCGCCGATCGCCATCCAGGCCGCCCCCCAGGCGTCGGGATCGAGGTCGCGAATCTTTGAGAGCGCCTCGCGCGCGTCGGCAGGCGATATGCCGAATACCGGGTAGGCGCCGCGCTCGGCCCGCGCCTGCGTCTCGGCCCTGAGCTCCTCCCAGGTTCGCGTCTGGTAGCCGCTCACGCTCATGGAATGAGCACGATCGCGCCGGTGGTTCGTCGCGCTTCGAGGTCGGCATGCGCTTGCGGCGCGTCGCGCAGCGGATAGGTGCGGTCGATGGCGATCTTGACCTGGCCGAAGCCGACCATCGCGAACAGATCGTTGCAGGTCGCGAGCAAGTCCTCGCGCGTGAAGGTGTAGTCGCCGAGGCGCGGATGAGTCAGGAAGACCGAGCCGGCGGCCCCGAGGCTGCGCGGCGGCACCGGATCCGGGTCGCCCGACGCCTCGCCGTAGGACGCGAGAACTCCGAACCGTCGCAGGCAGCGCATCGATCCTTCGAAGGTCGCCTGGCCGACCGAGTCGTAGACCACCGGCACACCCTCGCCCTGGGTGATCT
>JBOHIG010000412.1:0-17007 GCA_050725815.1 Xanthobacteraceae bacterium | reverse complement strand
GCGCGGACTCGGCCGCCGGAGCTACAGCCCTAGGCATGCCGAGCGTGCGGCTCTTCACCTTCTCGACGACGACCGCCATGCTCCGGCCATGGCTGAAGCAATGTCGCACGACGCCCAGCTCGACGCCGCGCCCCTTCAGGGTCAGCGTTTTGCCCGAGCTGACGCTCAACGTCTTTTCGCCAGTCTTTTCCGTCGTTTCAGCCATTCCTATTCCAATCCAGGGGCTTTTCGGCCCGTTCGGTCACCTGCCGGCTGATCCCCGGCTCGGAAGCGTTCTAGGCGCGCCGCGCGCGCCAGAAACGCCTTGCTTTCGGGGCCGGAAAGCAGGGCAGCATGTATCACATTTGGCCGGCCCAATGCCAAATCCAATTGGGCCGAGGTAAATTGCCGGACCACCGCGATCCGCGCGCGATCGGAACCCTCGCGTCGCATCACATCGCCGAGCTTGCGCACCCCGTCCGGCGCGGCATCGGATGCATGCAACAGCGCCACCGCACTATGTGCGAGCGCCGCTTCGACCTTGGCGAAGCCGAGCGCGGCCCTGCCGGCCTTATGCGCGATGCCGAGCGCTTCGAGCGCAGCGCGTTCCAGCAGCCGCTCGGTTGTCTCGACCAGGTCCTTGGCGACCTCGACATCGCGCTTGAAGCTCCGCGCGAACGCCTTGCGTGCGATCGCCTTGCGAAGCGCCTGCCGCGTCGCCGTGATCCAGACGCCGCGACCGGGCAGCCGGCGCTTGAGGTCGGGAACGGCCGATCCCTCCGGCGAGAGCACAAAGCGGATCATCTCCTCGACCGGCCGCACCGTGCCGGTGGCTGCACAGAAACGCTCCGCCTCGGCCGCGGTCTTGTGCGGTCCGGAGTCGAGAGCCTGGTCCTGCAACGTCGCCAGCATCGTTATCCCGGTTCGCTCCTCAGGCCTGTGCTTCCTCGGTCTCGGCCGCGGCCGGCTCCTCCTCCGCCGGGGGCGGTTGGAGGTCCTGCTCGGTGATCCAGCCCGCCTTGACCCGCGCCTGCATGATCAGCGCTTCGGTTTCGTCCCGCGACAGCTCGAAGTCTTCGAGAATCCCGGCGTGCTTGGTGGTCTCGCCGTCCTTGCGCTCGCTCCAGCCGAACAGGTCGTCGGTGGCGCAGCCGGCGAGGTCCTCGACCGTCTTGACGTCGTTCTCGCCCAGCTTGACCATCATCGCGACGGTCACGCCGGGAATATCCTTGAGCGCGTCTTCGACGCCGAGCTCCTTACGCCTGGCATCGAGCTCGGCCTCCTGGGCGGCCAGGAACTCGCGCGCGCGCGTCTGCAATTCGTTGGCGGTGTCCTCGTCGAAGCCCTCGATGCCGGCGACTTCCTTTTCGTCGACGAGCGCAAGCTCCTCGACCGACGTGAAGCCCTCGGACGCGAGCAACTGGCCGACCACCTCGTCCACGTTGAGCGAGTCGATGAACAGCTTGGTTCGCTTCTCGAATTCTGCCTGCCGGTGCTCCGACTCCTCCTGCTCGGTGAGGATGTCGATGTCCCAGCCGGTGAGCTGCGAGGCAAGCCGCACGTTCTGCCCGCGCCGGCCGATGGCGAGCGAAAGCTGCTGGTCGGGCACCACCACTTCCATGCGCTGGCGGTCCTCGTCGAGCACCACCTTGGCGACTTCTGCGGGCGCCAGCGCGTTGACGACGAAGTTCGCCGGATCGTGCGTCCACGGGATGATGTCGATCTTCTCGCCCTGGAGCTCGTTCACCACGGCCTGCACGCGCGAGCCGCGCATGCCGACGCAGGCGCCGACCGGATCGACCGAAGAATCGCGGGAAATTACCGCGATTTTGGCGCGCGAGCCGGGATCGCGGGCGACCGCCTTCACCTCGACGATGCCGTCGTAGATTTCCGGCACTTCCTGTGCGAACAGCTTCGCCATGAACTGCGGGTGCGTGCGGGACAGGAAGATTTGCGGGCCACGCGGTTCGCGCCGAACGTCATAGATATAGGCGCGGATGCGGTCGCCATTGCGGAACACTTCGCGCGGCAGCATCTCGTCGCGCCGCACGATCGCCTCGCCGCGGCCGAGATCGACCACTACGTTGCCGTACTCGACGCGCTTGACGATGCCGTTGACGATGTCGCCGATGCGATCCTTGTATTCCTGGTACTGACGGTCGCGTTCAGCTTCGCGCACCTTCTGGACGATGACCTGCTTGGCCGACTGTGCGGCGATGCGGCCGTATTCCAGCGGGGGCAGCGATTCGGCGATGTAGTCGCCGACCTGGGCTGCGGGATTTCGCCGCTTGGCGTCATCGAGCGCAATCTGGGTGGAGTCGTTCTCGACCAGATCGACGACCAGCATCAGGCGCGACAGCCGCATCTCGCCAGTCTTCGGGTTGATCTCGGCGCGGACCTCGGTCTCGCTGCCATAACGCGAACGCGCGGCCTTCTGGATCGCGTCTTCCATGGCGGCAATCACGATGCCGCGGTCAATTGCCTTTTCGCGGGCAACCGCGTCGGCGATCTGCAAAAGTTCGAGCCGGTTGGCGCTGACGGCCATCGGTCACTCTCCTTCATGATGGGCCGCACGCCGGCGATCCGCCCGCGTCGGCTGGACATTCGTTGAATCGCGCGATTGGCCCGCGCCATTGCCGTTGGTTTGACCGGCACCGCGTGCCGCGCGCTCGGCGGACTTGCCGCGCTTGAGCGACTCCGCGATGACGTCGTCGCTGAGCACGATCCTCGCATCCGCCATGTCTTCGATATTCAGCAGCAGCTCGGGCGCTTCGGCCGGCGCCGCGTCTTCGCGCCGAATGCGTGCAGCGTCGCCCTCGGCGCCCAGAAGCAATCCGCGAAACCGCCGCCGCCCCTCGACCGCAACCGCCATTTCGATCTTTATGCGGCTGCCGGTATTGCGCTCGAAATCCGAGCGCCGCACCAGCGGACGGTCGATGCCGGGAGAGGAGACTTCCAGGCGATAGGCGCGCTCGATGGGATCGGCGACGTCCAGCACCGGTGACAGTGCGCGCGAGACCGCTTCGCAGTCGTCGATGGTCATGGTGCCGTCCGGGCGTTCCGCCATGACCTGGACGGTGCAGCCGGCAAGACCGGACATCCGCACCCGGACCAACCGGTAACCGAGGTCGGCCAACACCGGCTCGACAATGCCAGCGACGCGCGCCGCGACGCCCTGTTCGACGACAAGGCGCGGCTCACGATCCGCCAGCTTGTATAACTGCTTTGCCATCGACCCGTATGGTTGCCGCTCAACGTTTCGTTGCCCCGGGGGTGGCGGCCGGAATGCAACGCGGCTCGCGGTAACAAAAAAGAGCGGGTCCCGGGGGAACCCACTCTCAAAAACCGTTCGGACTCTATCCGACCGTTATGAGATGTCCTTAGCGGACGAGCCGAATATAGCGATTTGGGAGCCCGGCGCAAGGGACCGGCGGGCCGGCTAGTGTCCCGAACCCGAAGTCCGCTTCAAGCTGCGGCTTGTTCGTGTGCGGACTTCGGATTCGAAGGACACTAGCAAAGCTATGATTCTAGTGTGGTTTGGTTCGGACGTCCGCTCGAAGAGCATGCGGCGGCAATGAAGCGGACTTCCGAACCACCACACTAGGCTAACCCTTCATTCAGAACTGGGGCCTATTTTTCGGCCTGCCGCGGGGGATATAACCGATTCCCCCGTTGATTCCGCAGGCCCTGAGAATGACCGCCGCCACTTCGCTGATCCCTGAATTGGAAGAGGTCATCCAACACGGCACCGCAGAGCGTCGCACGCAGACCCTGCAAAGAATTACGACGCTCTTCCTCAACGGCGCCGACCAGTTCAACGAGCACCATGTCGGCCTGTTCGACGAGGTCTTCTCCCGGCTGATCGCGGAGATCGAGGCCAAGGCGCGGGCGGAGCTGTCCAGCCGGCTTGCCCCGGTCGGCAATGCGCCCGTGGAGGTCGTTCGGCGGCTGGCCAAG
The DNA here is from genome assembly GCA_050725815.1 of Xanthobacteraceae bacterium. GTDB lineage: Bacteria > Pseudomonadota > Alphaproteobacteria > Rhizobiales > Xanthobacteraceae > VAZQ01. The sequence goes on along the minus strand of JBOHIG010000412.1, from coordinate 13,071 downwards.
GACGATGACATTGCGGTGGCGGGCCCGGTGATCGAGCAATCGCGGCGGCTACCCGAATCCGATCTCATCGAGATCGCGAGGACGAAGAGCCAGGCGCATCTGCTTGCGATTTCCGGCCGCACCGGCATTGCGGAAGCGGTGACCGACGAACTAGTGCAGCGCGGCGACCGGCAAGTCATGTGTCGCGTCGCCGATAATCGCGATGCCCGCCTGTCCGAGCGCGGCTTCTCCACCTTGGTGACGCGGGCCGAAGAGGATGGCGTGCTGGCCGAGAAGGTCGTAACGCGGCCCGACATTCCGCCGCGGCTGTTCCGCGATCTCCTGCTCAAGGCGACGGAGGTGGTGCAGCAGCGGTTGCTCGCCTGCGCTGAGCCCGAGACGCGCGCGGAGATCCAGCGCGTGCTGGCGAAGGTGTCGAAGGAAGTCGGCGCCACGGGCAGTCGCGACTACGCCGCCGCGCAACAAAAGATCGGGCTGCTCCACCAGCAGGGCAAGCTCAACGAAACCGTTCTCGTGGATTTCGCGAAGTCTGGCCGATATGAGGAAACGGTCGCGGCGCTCTCCAAGATTTGCGCGGTGCCGATCGACGTCGTCGACCGCTTGATGGCCGGCGACCGGCCCGATCCAGTGCTTATCCTGTGCAAGTCGGCGGGCTGGGAATGGCCGACCGTACGCGCGATCATCATGGCGCGCGCCGGTTCCAAAGGGACGTCGACCCAGGGCCTCGACAGCGCCTTCAGCAATTTCGAGCGCCTGTCGCCCGCCACCGCCCAGCGGGTGATGCGGTTCTGGCAGGCGCGCCCGGCCCGCGAAGGCTCGCGCTGATCGCGCGGGCGCGCCGCTCGCTTCCAAACATCACCGGCGCCGGAAGATCAGGTAGCAGGGCGATCGGCCCTCCCGCTTGGCCTTCGCTTCATAGCGTGTCGTCGTGAAACCCGGCCATGGAAGCCGCCAGTCGTCGGCGCGCTCGGCCGTCCATTCGAAATCGCGCGCGTGCAGGATGTGGCGCAGCGTCCAGGCGGCATAGTCCGGCCAGTCGGTGGCAAACCGGAGCTCGCCGCCCTGGCGCAGCACGCGCGCCAATGCCGCCAGATTCTGATCCTGAACGAAGCGGCGCTTCCAGTGCCGGCGCTTGGGCCACGGGTCCGGGTAGATCAGGTCGATACGCGCGAGCGCGTCCGCCGGCAGCCATGTCAGCAGGTCCGCCGCGTCGCCGAAGTGCAGGCGGATATTGTCGAGGCCGCTCTCGGCAATGGCTGCGAGCGCCTTGGCCATGCCATTGACGAACGGCTCGACGCCGATGAAGCCGGTGCGTGTCTCGCACGCAGCCTCGGCGATCAGATGTTCGCCGCCTCCGAATCCGATTTCGAGCCGGACGGCTTCCACCGGATTGGGGTAGAGGCGGGCAAGATCGCCGGGCGCCGTCGTCGCGAGGTCGAGCGCAAGCTGCGGCAGCAACGTCTCGAACATCATCGCCTGGCGCGGCTTGAGCGCGTGGCCCTTGCGCCGCCCGAAGAAGGCGCGCGGTTGCTTTGGAGTCCGCTCCACTTGCTCCACCGTCATGTCCTGCACCCGGGTCCCGCCTCGGCGGGCCCGAGTGCAGACTCTTCCGCTGGGCATCCCGAAGAGGATGGCACAGCCGCGCCTTCATAAACGAGATGGCTGGGACATACGCGAGCGAAGCGACGCCGTTCTTCGAACGGCTACGCCCGGCCATGACGCAGACTGCAGATGACAGCTTCGGAACTTACTTGAACGCGCTCTTGAGCTGGCTGACGAGACTCGTCTGCTCCCACGAGAAGCCGCCGTCCTTGTCCGGCGCGCGGCCGAAATGGCCATACGCCGCGGTGCGCCGGTAAATCGGCCGGTTGAGCTTGAGCGTGCGGCGAATGTTGGTCGGCGTGAGCCGGAACATTTCGGGCAGCACCTTGGCGAGCTTGCGCTCGTCGATCTGGCTCGTGCCGTGGGTGTCGACCAGCACCGACATCGGGTCGGCAACACCGATCGCATAGGCGATCTGGATCGTGCACTGGCTGGCGAGGCCGGCGGCCACCACGTTCTTGGCGAGATAGCGCGCAGCATAGGCGGCCGAGCGATCGACCTTGGTCGGATCCTTGCCGGAAAACGCGCCGCCGCCGTGCGGCGCGTAGCCGCCGTAGGTGTCGACAATGATCTTGCGGCCGGTGAGGCCGCAGTCGCCGTCCGGGCCGCCGACCACGAAGTTGCCGGTCGGATTGACCAGGAAGTCGGAGGCCTTCTTCGGCATCCAGCCCTTGGGCAACGCCGATTCGACCGCGTCGCCGATCAGGTCCTTGACCATGCTCGGCGTGTACTTCTTGCCGTTGCGGGATTTTTCATTGTGCTGCGTCGACACCACGACCTTGGTGCAGCCGATCGGCTTGCCGTCGACGTATTGCACGGTCACCTGACTCTTGGCGTCGGGCTGCAGATCGAAGAGCTTCTTGGAGCGCCGCTGGTCGGACAGAACCTTCAGAATCTTGTGCGCGAAGTAGATGGGCGCCGGCATATAGGAGCCCTTCTCGTACACTTCGCTTTCGGTGCAGGCATAGCCGAACATCATGCCTTGGTCGCCGGCGCCTTCTTCTTCGCCGCCTTTCTTCTTCTTCGCATCGACGCCCATGGCGATATCGGGCGACTGACCATGCAGCAGGACTTCGACGTCGGCGCCGTAATAGGAAAAACCGTTCTGGTCGTAGCCGATGTCTTTCACCACGCCGCGGGCGATCTCGGTGATTAGCTCGCGATCGACTACCGCCGAGCCGTTGATCTTGCGGAACAGTTGGCCCCGGCCCTCGCCGGCGATCACGATCTTGTTGGTGGTGGCGAGCGTTTCACAGCCGAGCCGCGTGTTCACCAGGCTGTCGTCGGCGATGCCGAGCTTGATATCGTTGGCGATGAAGGCGTCGAGAATGGCGTCCGAAATCTGATCGCAGACCTTGTCGGGATGCCCTTCGGACACGGACTCGCTGGTGAACAGGAAATTCGCGCGTGACACTGGATACCCACTCCCCTGGCAGGACGGGCGCGAGCCGCTGCGGCCGCCCGGTCGGGGGTGTTTCTTGCAGCGTCCCCCCTCGGGGTCAAGATGCGCGAGTAGTAGCGGGTGCCGCCGCACTCAGTCCTTATTGCCCGCGATCTCCTCGACGAGATCGACAATGCGGCGGCGCAGCTTGGTTTCCTTGATGCGCATGAACGCCTTGGTCAGCGCGAGACCTTCCGAGGTTGCAAGGAAATCGGAGACGTAGGCCGGAGAGGGCGCCTCCTTCAGGCCGTCAACGTGTCCGTGCAGATTGGGCGCGCCCTCGAAGAAGAACGCTACCGGGACTTGTAGGATGTGGGATATCTGCTGCAACCGGCTGGCGCCGATGCGGTTGGTTCCCTTTTCGTATTTCTGGACTTGCTGGAAGGTCAGGCCGAGCGCATCGCCAAGCTTTTCCTGGCTCATGCTCAGCATCATCCGGCGCATCCGTACCCGACTGCCCACATGCTTATCGATGGGGTTCGGGGCCTTCTTCGTCATAAGGTACTCCTATGCCGGTGCGCTTATTCGTAATGTCACGCTAACAGACAGGCGTGCAACACGAAATTAGCGCCTAGTGCCATCAACCTAAATCTTTGTGCTAACTCCCCGCAACCGCAGGAATGTTTCTGGCGGCATCACAACCTCTTCCCTCCCGTTGTTCCATTGTTCAACCTGCGGTCTAGGCACGCAGTTCCAGCCTGCCGACAGTGCGGCCCATTTGTGGTGCATGTAAGTCGAATTCCGGTGGTCCCCGAATTACTCTGCGCGCGTCCGCCGCCGCTGGCGCAACACCAGGATGAGCGCCACGGCGACGATCAGTCCCGCCGGGCCGTCCCCCCACCGGGAATAGGGCGTGGGCGGTAGCGGTCGCGGCAGCGGTGCGTCGAGCACGTCCTCGACGCCGAGCGGCAACGAACGCACGATGCGGCCGAGCGGATCGACGATCGCCGAGATGCCGGTGTTGGCGGCGCGAACCAGCGGCAGCCCTTCCTCGATGACGCGCACGCGGGCCTGCTGGAGATGCTGATAGGGACCGGAGCTCTTGCCGAACCAGCCGTCATTGGTGAGGTTGAGCATCCAGCCCGCACGTTCGCCGCGCGGCACCGCTTCGCCGGGGAAGATGATCTCGTAACAGACCAGCGGAAGGAGCCGTGGCGCGCGCGGCACGTCAAGCGACCGCCGGCGATCGCCGGGGATGAATCCGCCACGCACCTTGGTGAGTTGCATCAGTCCGAGTCGCTCGAGGAATTCCTGGAACGGCAGATATTCGCCGAACGGCACCAGGTGCACCTTGTCGTAGACCGACAGGATCGAGCCGTCGTGATCGATGACATAGATGGCATTGTAGGCGCGCGTGATGGCGTCGGTGGGAACCGTCTCGGGTGCGCGCACGCCGCCCGTGATCAGCACTGTGCCTTCCGGCAACAACGCCGCGATCTGCGCCAGCGCCTCGGGCTCGCGCGCCAGGAAGAACGGGAAGGCCGATTCCGGCCAGATCAGATGCGTGGCGTCGGCCACGCCCGATGCCTTTGGACCGCGCGGGCGGTTGGACAGCGCAACGTACCGGCGCATCACCTCCTGCTTTTGCGAATAATTGAACTTCTCGTTCTGTTGCAGGTTCGGCTGCATGATCCTCAACTGCACGCCTTTGACGAACGCAGTCGGATTCCGGCTGAGCCGCCATGCGCCGTAACCGGCGATGCAAGCGATCAGGACCACGCTCAGCGCCGGCGCAAGCCATGGCCGTTTGGTGTCGGTGCGGTCGTCGGCAAGGATTGCCGGCGACGCATAAACCGCAATCGCGATGAAGGTGAGGCCCCAGATGCCGACGATCGCCGCCGTCTGCGCCAGCATCAGCGGTGTGACGAACGCATATCCGAACGCATTCCACGGAAAGCCGGTGAGGAGATGCCCGCGCAACCATTCGGTTGCCGTCAGCGCCACCGCCAGCGCCACCACGCGCATGGCTCCGCGGGGCCAGATCGCACGCGCCAGGGCGGCGGCCACCGCCATGTACAGCGCAAGCCCGGCCGGCAGGCCGATCACCGCAAACGGCAGCAGCCACCCGAATGTCTTGGCGTCCACCAGGAACGCGTGGCCGATCCAGTACAGCCCGGCCAGCAGATAGCCGAAGCCGAACCACCAGCCGGCGGTCGCGGCGGCCGGAATGCCGCCCATCCGGCCGGCGGCCGAACCGTCGATCAGCCAGACCAGTACCGGGAAGGTCAGGAATGGCAGGGGCCAGATCTCGAACGGCGGCAGTGCGAGCGTCGTGATCGCGCCGGCGCTGAAGGCGATCAGCCATCGGCGCCAGCCCCAGGCCAGCATGATCGAATTGACCAAGCGTTTGGGATTCACAGTCGGCGCGGAGCCTTCGGTGGCGAATCGTCGGGCGCAAGCTTAACAGACGCATCGCGGCCAGGGAGGTTGGGCGGAGTGGGAGCAGGGCTCGCCGCCGGGACCCCGGCGGACGGCTGCGGCAACACGCGGGCGCGGCCGTCCTTGCGGTCGATGCTCACATAGATCTTCAGCTTCTTCACGCGACGGGGGTCGGCGTCGAGCACCTCGATCTCGAACTGGCCGGGGCCGGGGATCAGCTCGCCGCGCACCGGCACCCGGCCGATGCGCATGGCGACATAGCCCGCCAGCGTGTCGACGTCATTGGCAACGTCGCCCGCGTCGAAGTCCGAACCGACGATGGCGGTCACGTCCTCGAGTTGCGTGCGTGCGTCGGCGATGAACGAGCCGTCCGCCTGGCGGATCACGCCCGGCGGATCGTCCTCGTCATGCTCGTCGGCGATCTCGCCGACGATCTGCTCCACGATGTCTTCGATCGAGACGACGCCATCGGCGCCGCCATACTCGTCTACGACCAGCGCCAGGTGGATATGGCTCGTCTGCATGCGCGCGAGCAGGTCCATGGCCGGCATCGACGGCGGCACGAATAACATTGCGCGCACGATCTTGGCTGCCGCCAGCGACATCGAAAGATCGACCGCCTTGAGATCGAGCCCGGCCGGCAGCGGCTTTTTTCGCCGCGCGCCGGATTTTGCGGGTTGCGACGCCCGCGCCGTCATGAACGCGATGAGGTCGCGGATGTGGACCATGCCGAAGGCGTCGTCGAGGGTCTCATCATAGACCACCAGCCGCGAATGGCCGGCGCTCTCGAATATCTTCATCAGCTCGCCGAGCGGGATCGCCTGCTGCACGGCGATGATGTCGGCGCGCGGCACCATCACGTCCTCGGCCCGCCGTTCGCGTAGCGCCAGGATATTCCGGAGCATCGTGCTTTCGCGCGGCGAGAACCCGGCTTCTCCGCCGCGCAGTTCGAGCACGCTGCGCAGATCGGAGCGCAGCGATTCCGATTTCCAGCCGAACAGCACCCGCAGCGCGCGCGTCAGCCAGCTATCGCTTTCCGCGGCGCCGGCCTTCTTCGCGGGCATCGGAACGGGCAGGTTGCGCGTTGCACCACCAGGCGCGGCCGGATCGGTTGCATCGCTCGGACTTGGGGCAGGACCTGGGGCAGGATTTGGGGAAGGTGTATCGGGCATGGGAGTTCGATGTCAGCCCTTCGCCTCGCGTGCGGTGTAAGGATCGGGAACGTCAACGTGCGCAAGGATGTCGCGTTCCAGCCGCTCCATGGCGTCGGCCTCGCGGTCCGATTCGTGATCGTAACCCAGAAGGTGGAGGAAACCATGCACCGAGAGGTGCGCAAGGTGATGCGCCAGCGGCAAGCCGTCCGCGGCCGCCTCCCTGGCGGCGGTTTCGTAGGAAATCGCAATATCGCCGATGCACCGGTCCGGACCGGGCGGACCTTCGGGATAAGGGAAGGACAGCACGTTCGTCGGCTTGTCGATGTCGCGCCAGAGCTTGTTCAACTCGCGCACACGGGCATCATCGTCCACCAGCACCGTGACGACGCCGCGGACGGGGCCGGCGATCTCGTTCGCCTTCAGGATGCTCGACGAGATCGCGTCCTGGATGTCGGCGTCGAGCCGCAATGCTTCCGGCTGCATCACAAGTTCAAGGACCAGTCCGTTCGCCTCGACCGAGATAGTCTTGCACTCTTCGGTCCCGCTCACGGCTTTGCGTCTCGGTTTGCCGCCGCCAACGTCGCCTGATCGTAGGCTTCGACAATACGTGCAACCAGCTCGTGGCGGATGACGTCCTGGGCCGTGAACGTGACCTGCTCGATTCCCTCGACCTTTGCCAGCAGCCGCGTCGCCTCCGCCAATCCCGAAACCTGTCCATGCGGCAGGTCGACCTGGCTCGGATCGCCGGTGACGATCATGCGGCTGTTCTCGCCCAGGCGGGTGAGAAACATCTTCATCTGCATCGAGGTCGTGTTCTGCGCTTCGTCGAGAATGACCGCCGCGTTCGAGAGCGTGCGCCCACGCATGAAGGCGAGCGGCGCGATCTCGATCTCGCCGGTTTCCAGCGCGCGCTCGACGATGCGGGCGTCCATCAGGTCGTAGAGCGCGTCGTAGACCGGCCGCAGATAGGGATCGACCTTCTCGCGCTTGTCGCCGGGCAGGAACCCGAGCCGCTCGCCGGATTCGACCGCCGGCCGCGACAGCACGATGCGATCGACCTCCTTGCGCTCGAACAATTGCACCGCATGCGCGACCGCGAGCCAGGTCTTGCCGGTGCCCGCCGGGCCGGCGCCGAACACCAGCGCATGGCGGCGCATCGCTCGAATATAGGCGTCCTGCGCCGCGGTGCGCGCCCGCACCGGCCGCTTGCGCAGATTGATCTCCTCGAAACTCGGCCGCGCCGCCGCCGGGTCGTAATCGAACAGCGAGCCCTGCGCGATGGCGAGCCGGATCGCGCCGTCGACGTCGCCCGACATCAGCTCATCGCCCCGCTTGAGGCGCTCATAGAGACCTTCGAGCACGCGCCGCGCCTGCTCGGACGCATCGCGCGAGCCTTCGAGCGTGACCTGATTGCCGCGCTGGTCGGCGACCACGCCCAGCCGCCGCTCGATCAGAGCGAGGTTCTGCCCGTATTGCCCGAATAGCTGTGAGGCGAGGCGATTGTCGTCGAAGGAGAGGACGACCTGCGTGGTGCCGCCGCCGCCCGCAATCGTTGCGGATTGGATCAAGCTTCCCGCGTCGGTCCGTGTCGTGCGCAACTGCGCTAGCCTCCTGCGTCCGCCATGGCCGGCTCTGCGGCTTGTACAAGCTCGCCGAACAGGCTGTTCGCGCTGACTTCGGTGATCGTAACGGCTCGGATCGCTCCGATAAGACCAGACGAAGCGGTAACCTGTACCGGCTGGAGATATGGGGTGCGGCCGACAATCTGCCCGGGGTAGCGCCCCGGCTTTTCGAACAGCACGTCGAAGCTGCGGCCAAGGCAGCGCGCGTTGAACGCGGCCTGGTGACGGTCGATCGCGGCTTGCAGGCGCCGCAGCCGCTCGGATTTCACGTCCTCGGGCACCTGGTCGGCCATGTCGGCAGCCGGCGTTCCGGGGCGCGGCGAATATTTGAACGAGAACGCGCCCGCGAAGCCAACCTCGTCCACCAGCGACAGCGTCGCCTCGAAGTCCTCGTCGGCTTCGCCCGGAAAACCGACGATGAAGTCGGACGACAAGGCGATGGCGGGCTGCGCTGCCCGCACGCGCGCGACCGCGTCGAGATAATCCATGCGCGTGTGCCGGCGATTCATGGCGGCGAGGATGCGGTCGGAGCCGGATTGAACGGGCACGTGCAGATAGGGCATCAGCGCCGGCAAATCGCGATGCGCTTCGATCAGGCTGTCATCCATGTCGCACGGATGGCTCGTGGTGTAGCGCAGCCGTGCGATCCCCGGCACGTCGGCTATTCGGTGCAACAGACGGCCTAGCGTCCACGGTCGTCCGTCCGGGCCCGCGCCATGGTAGCCGTTGACGTTCTGCCCGATCAGCGTGACTTCGCGCACGCCGGCATCGGCAAGGCGCTCCACCTCGGCAACGATCTTGTCCGCCGTGCGCGACATCTCGGCGCCGCGGGTATAAGGCACGACGCAGAAGGTGCAGAATTTGTCACAGCCTTCCTGCACGGTGACAAAGGCGGACACGCCGCGCGCGCGCGTCGCATCCCGCCGCGGCGGCGCCAGTACGCCGAATTTGTCCTCGACCGGGAATTCGGTGTCGACAACCGTTTCGCCGCGCGCATTGCGCGCGAGCAGGTCGGGCAGGCGGTGATAGCTTTGCGGGCCGAATACCAGATCGACGGCCGGCGCGCGCCGTACGATCTCCTCTCCCTCAGCCTGCGCGACGCAGCCCGCGACCGCCACGGTCATGCGGCGGCCTGTGCGGGCGGCCGCCTGCTTGAGCTGACGGATGCGCCCAAGCTCGGAATAGACCTTCTCTGCCGCCTTCTCGCGGATGTGGCAGGTGTTGAGGATGACGAGATCGGCGTCCTCGGGCGTCGCGGTCTCGGCAAAGCCCTCGGGCGCGAGCATGTCCGCCATACGATGGGAATCGTAGACGTTCATCTGGCAGCCGTAGGACTTGATGTGGACCTTGCGCGCTCCGCTCATGCCGGTTGGTATTAAGCCACTGTGTTTATTACATAATATCCGCGAGCGGGAACGCCCTGCGGCGAGCCCGTCTTAGCGGCTTTTGGCGCAAAAGGAAATGGCCGGGCGGGCGGCCCGGCCACGGGATTAGGCGTTCGCCGGGATCCGGCCAGCGTCGTCAGGCGATGACCAGGAAATCGCCCTCGGTCAGCGCCACGCTGGGCTTGAGCCTGGCGAACAGGATGGCCGCACCTGCGCCCGAACCGTCGGCGTCATAGTAGAGCCTCCCGGTCGTATCGTCGAAGATGACATGCTGGTCGGCGTTCTGGGCTGCCGTGCCGACATGGAACGCGGATGCGGGCAGGGCGCCCGCGGTCAGTTCCAGGAATACGTCGTCGTCCAGATGGATCTTGTCGGTACCGGCAACAAAGTCTCCGATGATGTCATAGGAACCCGCTGCCAGCGCAGTGTCGAACACAAACGCGTCGGCGTCGGAACCGCCGCGCAATGTATCCCGGTTCGCGCCGCCATTGAGCACATCGCTGCCGTCGCCGCCGAACAGATGGTCTCGCCCGTTGCCTCCAAGCAAGGTGTCGTCGCCATCGCCACCCTGCAGCTTGTCATGGCCGGTGCCGCCATCGAGATTGTCGTTCTCGTCGCCGCCGACAAGGTGATCGTGACCATTGCCGCCGGTGATGACGTCGTTGCCGTCGCGTCCGATCAGCCGGTCATTGCCGTTGCCGCCGTCGAGCGTGTCGTCGCCTTCTCCGCCGTCGAGCCGGTCGTGGCCGTGCCCCCCGCTCAGATTGTCGGTACCGTCACCGCCATAGAGCCGGTCGTTGCCCGAGCCGCCAATCAGGCTGTCGCCGCCGTCGCCGCCGAAGATCAAGTCGTTGCGGCCGCCGCCGTCGATCGTGTCGTTGCCGTCGAAGCCCTTGAGGATATCGCTCCACTTCGAGCCGGTGATGGTGTCGTCGCCCGACAGGAGCGTTTGTGTGCTGGCCACCGGATTGTTTTCGAAGGCCAGAAAGGTCGCGACCGGAATCGAGATGTCGGTCACGCTGAAGAACGGCGTCGGCCTGCCATCCCGGAACAGCGCAAAAGAGGTCACCGTCCCGCCCGTCGGTGTTCCGCTGGCATCGTAGGTGAAACCGGAGCCGCCGACCTCGATGTGGCGGTTCCCGCGCAGGTCGATATCGAATCCGGTCGCGGTTCCGTTCTCGGCCTCGCCGTTCCGCATCGCCAGGAACAGTCCCGGTAGCGTGCGATGGTTCATGCTCACATTCGTGGTCAGGGTCGCCATGCTCGATCCTCATCCGGAAGGTATGAAATCAATGCAGAGGTCGGGACGCTATGTCGCATTTGCAGCAGCATTGCGACAGGCAACGCGGCTTGCGCTTAGCGGATGATCGCCAGATTCGGTCGAATTCTCCGGTTCCGGCAAGCCATTGGCCGGCTCGCGGGCGGAGGCGAGGCGGCGTCAGCGGCGCGGCTTGTCGTCAAGTGGCAGCGCGTAGAGTTCGAGGCGGTGATCGACCAGCCGATAACCCAGCCGCCGCGCGACTTCCGCCTGGAGCCGCTCGATCTCCTCCGACGTGAACTCGATGACCTCGCCGGTGCGCAGGTTGATAAGATGATCGTGATGTGACTCCGGCATCTGCTCATAGCGTGCACGTCCGTCGCGGAAATCGTGCCGCTCGATGATCCCGGAGTCCTCGAACAGCTTCACCGTCCGATACACGGTCGAGATCGAGATGTGCTCGTCGATGGCGGAACAACGGCGGTAAAGCTCCTCGACATCCGGATGGTCGTCGGACGTCGCCAGCACGCGCGCGATCACGCGGCGCTGCTCGGTCATGCGCATTCCCTTTGCCGTGCAAAGAGCCTCGATGTCCCTGGATTTCGGCTGGGTCACGACCGTTCTCCGTGCGCCCCGCATATCACGGACAGGGGCTGAAAATCCATCGACCAAAACCGTGGTCCCCGGGACCGGGTCCCTGCTCATTGGAGGTTGCGTCGTAGCACCAGCGCGGCCGAGCGTTTGCCCGCGAAATCGACATAATAACCCTCGCGGCGGCCGGCTTCGCGGAAGCTTGCGCGGCGATAAAGCTTGCGAGCCGCGTCATTTTGCTCCCCGACTTCGAGAAACACGACGCGGACGCCCAGGCCGGCGAGCCGCCGCAGGTGCATATCGAGCAACCTGCGCGCCACGCCACGCCCGCGCCGGGCCGGCGTGACGGCGACAGAGAGAATTTCGGCTTCGTCCGCAGCCATGCGTGACATGATGAAACCGGCGAAGCGGGTGCCGATCGCGGCGCGATGGGTGACAACCTGCCGGTCGATGAGGAGCCGGTCGATCTCCTCCTCGCTCCAACCGCGGTTGAAAGAGACCGCATGCAATGCCGCGATCGCGACTGCGTCGCGCGGTTGCGCTTCCGACAGCACGGGTTCGCCGCGAGCGAAGAGGCGGGCCAGCAGCTCGATCATCGGCGCGGCAAACGCGCGGCGTCCTGCGGCTGCGCATCCGGCGCGCGCAGATAGAGCGGCTTCGGCGGGCCATGACCGTCGGCGGCGGCGGCGCCGAGTCGCGCAACCCAGCCGATGTCGGGCGAGTCGAGCTGCTCGACCAGCACCGGCGGCGGTTCCTTCTTCGGCCACGCGGCGGCAAGCAACTCGGCCGCCGAGCCGACAATGCGGGCCGGACCGGTCATCGCGGCGCGCAGCGCTTCGCGCAACGGCGCTACCCGCGGGGTCACGACCGTGCGTCCGCCTGGTCCGAAGACTTGCAGATAGACGTGACCGTGGCGCGCATCGACCACCGCGACCACGGATGACTTGTCGTCTTCCGCGATGTGGGGCGCCGCAAATCCGGCGAGCGTCGAGAGGCCGATGGCGGGTTTGCCGGCCGCGAGCGCGATGCCGCGCGCCGCCGAGATGCCGACCCGTAGTCCGGTGAAGCTGCCGGGACCTGTGGTGACGGCAACGCGGTCGAGATGTGAAAACTCGATCTGCGCCGAATCCATCACCCGTGCGATCAACGGCATCACCGCTTCCGCATGGCCGCGCGCCATCGCGAGCGTTTCGCTGGCGATGATTGCGGCGCGATTGGTGTCGATGACAGCCGCCGCGCAAGCGGCGAGCGCAGTATCGATGGCAAGGACGCGCATGGGTTCTCGGCAAGCGGACGGGGCAAATGCCTGTCGTCCGAAGCTAGTGGTCCGATTCTAACATTCGCATCCCGTTTCAGCGAGTGATTTTTGCGAATGTTAGAATCAAAGGACCACTAGCAAGTATTGCGTGCTAGTGTCCCGAATCCGAAGTTCGCAAGAGCCAATCCGCGAGTCCATTTGCGAACTTCGGACTCAAAGGGACACTAGAATCAATATGTTGCTAGTGTGGCTTTGGTTCAGAAGTTCGCTCCTGACCAAGCAGCCAAGTATGACGAACTTCTGAACCGCCACACTAGTGGAGTTTTGGATTTGACATTCGCTTCCGGAACTCGCGACCAGGTGGGTAGCGAATGTCAAATC
>JBOHIG010000411.1:0-1857 GCA_050725815.1 Xanthobacteraceae bacterium | reverse complement strand
CGCTTCCCCCAGAACTCCCCGCAGACGACACGCACGCGTGTGCCGTCGTCATCAATGACCTCGGGGATCTCTGCGGCTTTGACATCCTGGTAGCGCGGCGCGGTCATCTTGAGCGATGAAGGCAGGTTGGCCCACAGCTGGAAGCCATGCATGCGGCCGCGCGGGTCTCCCTCCGGCATTTCCTGGTGGAGGATGCCGCTGCCGGCCGTCATCCACTGCACGTCGCCCGCGCCCATCTTGCCCTGGTTGCCCAAGCTGTCGCCGTGCTCGACCGTCCCGGCCAGCACATAGGTGATGGTCTCGATTCCGCGATGCGGATGCCACGGGAAGCCGGCCCGATAGTCGTCCGGCCGGTCGTTGCGGAAATCGTCGAACAGCAGGAATGGGTCGAATTCGGACGTGGCCCCGAAGCCGAATGCGCGATGAAGCTTGACGCCCGCACCTTCGATATGGGGCGTTGATCTGGCGATACGCTTCACCGGTCGGATGGACATGACGGCCCCGCGCCTTATTGATGTCTCGGATTGCCTATTTGGGTATGAAGGCGCGGGCGTTCCAGCCCGCGTGTCCGCAGTGACATGACAGGCATGCAAGAGACCAGGCATCGATCAGGTAAAAGCCGCAACGGCGAGGCCGGCAGTCGCGCCGCGCCATCGAAGCACGGCCGCGCCTCCGCCGAAATGCTGCTGGCCGAGCTCAGACGCCGGCTGCTTGAAATCAGCGATCTCAATGCCGCCGGTTCGGTGCTGTCTTGGGACCAGGCCACCTATATGCCGCCCGGCGGCGCGGCCGCCCGCGGCCGCCAGGGCGCGATGCTGCGGCGGCTGGCGCACGAGCGCCTTATCGATCCCGAGCTTGGCCGGTTGCTCGACAAGCTGTCGCGTCATGCCGAGGGCCTACCCAACGACTCCGACGATGCCGGCCTGATCCACGTCGCACGGCGCGACTTCGAGAAGGCGATCAAGGTGCCGGCGGACTTCATGGCGCGCGTCAACGTCCATGGCGCGGCCTCCTACGACGCCTGGACGCGGGCGCGGCCGGCGAACGATTTCGCCGCGATGGCGCCGTTCCTGGAGACGACGATCGATTTGTGCCGCGAGTATGCGGAATATTTCGCGCCCTGCGATCACATCGCCGATCCGCTAATCGACGACGCGGACGAGGGCATGACGACGGCGTCGATCCGGGCGCTGTTCTCCGAGCTGCGGGCGGAACTGGTGCCCATAGTCACGGCAATCGCCGCGCAGCCCGCCGCGGACGATGCGTGCCTGCATGGCGCGTTCGGCGAGACGGCGCAGCTTGAATTCGGCCTCTCCGTCGCCAGGCAGTTCGGCTACGACCTCGGCCGCGGCCGGCAGGACAAGACCCATCATCCGTTCTGCACCCGTTTTTCGACCGGCGATGTGCGCATCACCACGCGCGTGCGCGACGACGACATCGGCGAAGCGCTGTTCTCGACACTGCACGAATCCGGTCACGCCATGTACGAACAGGGCGTCGATCCGGCGCTCGACGGCACGCCGCTCGGCAGCGGCGCCTCGGCCGGCGTGCATGAAAGCCAGTCGCGGCTATGGGAGAACGTGGTCGGCCGCAGCCGCGCCTTCTGGATGCACTACTACCCGCTGCTACAAGGTACCTTCCCCGAGCGGCTGAAAGGCGTGCCGCTCGATACGTTTTACCGCGCCATCAACAAGGTGCAGCGATCGCTGATCCGTACCGATGCCGACGAGGTGACGTACAACCTTCACGTCATGTTGCGCTTCGAGCTCGAGGTGCAGCTTCTGGAAGGAACGCTGCGCGTGAAAGACTTGCCGGAGGCGTGGCGCGCAGCCCTGCGCGCCGATCTCGGCGTCGAAC
>JBOHIG010000410.1:0-12273 GCA_050725815.1 Xanthobacteraceae bacterium | reverse complement strand
ACATCGAGGCGACGATGCCCCAGAACAGATCGGGCCGTTGCGACATCACCTGCGGGCCGGGCTGGATGCCCTGGATCATCAGGGCGCCGATCATCAGCGCCATCGTCGGGTTGGACGGCACGCCGAGGGTGAGCATCGGGATGAACGAGGTCTGGGCGCCGGCATTGTTGGCGGATTCCGGCGCGGCGACGCCGCGGATGTCGCCTCCGCCGAAATTGCTCGGCCGCTTTGCGACCTTCTTCTCGAGCGTGTAGGCGGCGAACGACGACAGCAGCGCGCCGCCGCCGGGCAGGATGCCGAGCAGCGAGCCGACGCCGGTGCCGCGCGCGATCGACCAGCCGCATTGCCGCAGATCGGCGGCCGTCGGCATCACCCTGCCGACGCCGCCTTCGAAGATTTTGCGCTCTTTGGCGCGTTGTTCGAGATTGATGATGATGTCGGCGATGCCGAACATGCCCATGGCGAGCGCCACGAAGCTGATGCCCTCGGCGAGCGCGGTGATGCCGAAGCTGAAGCGGATCACACCGGAGTTGACGTCGGTGCCGATGAGGCCGAGCAGCAGGCCGAGAATCACCATCGCCACCGCCTTGCGCAGCGAGCCGCGCGCCAGCACGACCGCGCCGACGAGCCCGAACACCATCAGCGAGAAGTAGTCGGCGGGCTTGAAGTTCAGCGCCACCTCGGCCAGCGGCGGCGAGAACAGCGCCACCACCAGCGTCGCGAAACAGCCGGCGATGAACGAGCTGATGGCCGCGATCCCGAGCGCCGGCCCGGCGCGGCCCTGCCGCGCCATCTGATGGCCGTCGAGCGTGGTGACGACGGCGGAGGATTCGCCCGGGATGTTGACCAGGATGGCGGTGGTGGAGCCGCCATACTGGGCGCCGTAATAGATGCCGGCGAGCATGATCATCGCGGTTGCCGAGTCGAGCCCGAAGGTCAGCGGCAACAGCATCGCAACGGTGGCGACCGGCGCGATGCCCGGCAGAACTCCAATCAGCGTGCCGAGGAAGACGCCGATGAAGCAGTAGAGGAGATTGTGCAGGCTGACCGCGACCCCGAAGCCGAACGCCAGATTGGAGAGGATGTCCATGTGGCCTTCAGAGGTTCGGCCACAGATGCAGCGGCACGCCCAGCAGGACGACGAAGAGCGCACTCGAGAACGCGATCAGGAACGCGGCAAGGCCCAGCATCTCGACCAGGCCGAGGTCGGGATCGGCAAAGCCGCCGATGATGACCAGCGCCGCGGCCGCGACCAGGAATCCGAACGGGTCGAGCAACAGCGCAAAGACCGCGATGCCGACCAGGATCGCGAGCAGCGGCCGCAGGTGCAGGCGAGGGAATTTTTCGCCCTCGTGTACGAAGGCGGGTAGGGCGAGCGAAAGGCCAAGCAGAGCGAGCAGGCCGCCGAGCAGGGTCGGGAAATAGCCCGGGCCCATGCGGGCGGCGCTGCCGACCCGATAATCCTGCGCGAAAACCGCGAATGCGACGCCCACGGCGAGAAAGAAGATCCCGCACCAGAAGTCGCTCTGCGCTCGAATTCTCAACGCCTGCCCCCGTTCCCCGCTCGCGCTGTTGCGTCTGTTATTGCCCTGTCGGGATAGGTGCACCCGGGCGTGCCTGCACGCGCCCGGGTGGGAAAGACACACAATAAAAATGGCCGTGCGCGTTATCGCGCCTTCACGCCGGCCTTGACGACGACCACTTTCAGCGCCGCCGCTTCCTTTTGAATGGCCGCCGCGAACTCCGCAGGCGGCATGCCGACGGTCACGCCGCCGCCGGCTGCGAAGCGCGCCTTCACGTCCGGCATCTTCAGGGCCTTGGCAATATCGGCATAGACCTTGTCGACGATCGGCTTTGGCGTGCCCTTGGGCGCGAAGATGCCGGTCCAGATCGACGAGCTGACGCCGGGGACACCGCTTTCCATCATCGTCGGCCAGGACTTGTCGACGAAGCTGCGCTTGGCGGTGGTGACGGCGACCACGCGGACGCGTCCGGATTTGATATGCGGCATCGCCGACCCCATCGCGGCCTTGCCGGCCGGGACTTCGCCGCCTGCGGTCGCGGTGATGGCCGGGGCGCCGCCCTTGTAGGGCACGTGCAGGAATTTCGAGCCGGTGACGAGATTCATCCACTCCAGCACCAGGTGGTTGATCGTGCCGTTGCCGGGCGTCGAGACGCCGACCGTTCCCGGTTTCGCCTTCGCCGCGGCGATCAGGTCCTGCAGCGTCTTGTAGGGCGTCTTGCTGTTGACCACGATCACCATGGGCGCCTCGGTGATCATGGTGATCGGGATGAAGTCGCGGTCGAGATCGTAGGGCACCTTCGGGAAGACCGCCGGATTGACCGCGAACTCGCCGGTATGGGCCACCAGGAAGGTGTAGCCGTCGGCCGGCGACTTGGCCGCCGCCACCGTGCCGATGAAGCCGTTGCCGCCGGGGCGGTTCTCCACCACGACCTGCTGCTTCCACATCTCCGACAGCTTCTGCCCGACCACGCGGGCGGAGGTGTCGACGATGCCGCCGGGCGCATAGGGAACCACGATCCGGACCGGCTTGTTGGGATAGGTCTGCGCCTGCGCGCTCAATGCCGTCAGCGCGGCGAAGGCGAGGCCAAGGACAAAACGCATGATATTTCCTCCCCATAAAACGGCTTGCTGGAGGGCGAGGATACCTTTTGGCACAGGCCCCGCAATGGGACTTCTGCGCGCAGCGATGCAGGGCTAGGTTTGCGGTCTGCCGAATCGTCGAAGGGGAGCATGCGCCAGTATCACGACCTCATGGAGCGAATCCTTGCCGACGGGGTCGAGAAACGCGACCGTACCGGCACCGGGACGCTGTCGGTCTTCGGCCACCAGATGCGGTTCGACCTTGGCGAGGGCTTCCCGCTCACCACCACCAAGAAGCTGCATCTTAGATCGATCAACCATGAGCTGCTCTGGTACCTGGCCGGCGACACCAACGTCAAATATCTCAACGACCACGGCGTCACGATCTGGGACGAATGGGCGGACGAGCGCGGCGACCTCGGCCCGGTCTATGGCCATCAGTGGCGCTCCTGGCCGGCGCCTGGCGGCGGCGCAATCGACCAGATCGCGGAAGTGGTCACTGCCATC
Organism: Xanthobacteraceae bacterium; assembly: GCA_050725815.1. Lineage (GTDB taxonomy): Bacteria > Pseudomonadota > Alphaproteobacteria > Rhizobiales > Xanthobacteraceae > VAZQ01. The sequence goes on along the minus strand of JBOHIG010000410.1, from coordinate 9,161 downwards.
CGCCGCAATCCGGATTCGCGGCGCCTGATCGTCACCGCCTGGAACCCCGCCGACGTGCCGGAAATGGCGCTGCCGCCCTGCCACTGTCTGTTCCAGTTCTATGTCGCCAACGGTGCGCTCTCCTGCCAGCTCTACCAGCGCTCGGCCGACGTCTTCATCGGCGTGCCGTTCAACATCGCCTCTTATGCGTTGCTGACATTGGCGGTGGCGCAGGTGACCGGCTACAAGCCGGGCGAATTCATCCATACGCTCGGCGACGCGCATCTGTATCTCAATCATCTCGAGCAGGCGCGACTCCAGCTTTCGCGCGCTCCGCGCAAGCTTCCGCGCATGCTGATCAATCCGGCGGCGACCGACCTGTTTGCATTGCGCTACGAGGACTTCACGTTGGAAGGATACGATCCGCATCCGCACATCAAAGCCGCGGTGGCGGTGTGAGCAATGGCGCGCCGGGTCGCCGGCAGATCGCCCTCGTCCTTGTCGCGGCCGTTGCCGAGAACGGCGTGATCGGAAGCAATGGCGCGCTGCCGTGGCGGCTCAAGTCCGAGATGCAGCACTTCCGCGCTCTCACCATGGGCAAGCCGATCGTCGCAGGCCGCAGGACCTATCTCTCGTTTGCGCGCAAGCCGCTTCCCGGCCGCACCAATATCGTGGCGAGCCGCGACCGAAATTTTTCTGCGCCTGGTGCGTTGGTGGCGCCCGACCTCACGACGGCGCTCGAAACAGCGCGCGGCGACGCGCTGCGCCGCGGGGTCGATGCGATCATGGTGGTGGGCGGCGCCGACATCTATGCGCAGACCATGGCGCGCGCCGATCGATTGGTCGTCACGCGCGTCAAGCTCGCGCCGGACGGCGACGCGCGTTTCCCGCCGATCGATCCAAAGGTGTGGCGCGAGGTCGCATGCACCGATCACGCCGCCGGCCCGGACGACGAGGCAGGCTATTCGGTGCGCGTCTATGAGCGGCTTGCGCGCGCTTTGTGAACGTGAGCTGGCGCGCGCGGAAAAGTTCTACGGCCACCGTGCGTAAAAAAACGCGCAGCGGCGACGCCCACACATCTGCGACAATTTCTCCGTTGGCCGTCAGCCAAGCTTGGCGGTCTTTCTTTCGCCGGGATCAGGAGTCGTTCTACGCCGAGGAAAGGGAGGTAACTGTCATGAGCCGGCCCGCCATCTGGCGAGCCAATGTTTCGGATTTCACGGGAGATCCTCGTCATGGCCATTACCCCCAGCATCTGGCAGGCGCAGGAACAACTCAACGCCAGCGACGCAGGCGATCAGCTTGATCCCACCGTGGCCGGGCTGACCAACGGCAACTACGTGGTCATCTGGGACGAGCCGACCGGCGGCCCGATTGGCACCAGCGCAGGGGCCGATCTGGTCGGCCAGATCTTCGATTTCCTCGGCAACCCGGTCGGTGCGGAGTTCCAGGTCAACCAGAATTTTTTTGTCGACGACGAGCGGGGCGCGCAGGTCGCCGCGATGCCCGGCGGCGGCTTCGTCGTGGTCCACGAAGACGCCAATGCAAGCGGCACCTCGATCCGAGCCGAGGTCTACGATGCGAACGGCGCGCTTGTGCCGGGAACGTCCAACACGATCCAGGCCGACACCAACACCGACGTTCTGCGAGACCCGGCGGTGGCGACGCGGCCCGACGGCAGCTATCTGGTCGTCTATCAGCGCGACATCGAGAGCGACGCGGTCGCCCCCGACGATCAGCGCATTGTCGCGCGCTTTGTCGATGCCGTCGGCGTCGTCGGCGCCGAGTTTCAAATCTTCCAGACGAGCGACGATGTCGTTGTCGGCAAGGTGGCGGCGCTCAGCGACGGCAACTTCGTCGTAACGTATCAAGATGCCGACGACATCACGGCTACGGACTACGACCCGCAGTTCGCGATCGTCACGGCGGGCGGCGTCTTCGTGACCGGCGCCGACTTCGACTCCGGCGCCAATATGCAGACCGAGGTCCGGGTGACGGCGCTGACGGGTGGCGGTTTCGTCGGCGTCTGGACGGAGGATATCGCCGGCAGCGAAGAGATCCGCGCGCGCGTCTACAACAATGCCGGCGCCGCGCTCGGCGCCGCCTTCACCGTCAACACCACCACGGCCGGCCAACAGGACGATGCCGCCATCGCCGCGCTGTCCGACGGCGGCTTCCTCGTCGCCTGGGAAAGCGGCGCTGAGGACTTCATCCGGGCGCAGCGGTTCGACGCCACCGGTACGCCGGTCGGCGTCGAGTTCCTCGCCGGCGACAGCCCGGACAATGACCAGGATCCGGCCGCGACCGAGCTGAGCGACGGCCGCATCCTGGTCGCGTTCGAGGGCGAGCCGGGCGCGCCGGACGACGACATCGTGGGGACGATCTTCGATCCGCGCGGCTCGGTCATCAACGGCACCGCCGGCGACGATAAGATCGCGGCGAGGCTCGAGGGCGGCCGCATCAACGGCCTTGGCGGCAACGGCATCATGCAGGGCTTCGACGGCAACGATGTCATCGACGGCGGGCTCGGCAACGACCGCATGCAAGGCGGCGCCGGCGACGACAACTACTACCTCGATAACCGCTTCGACTTTGTGTTCGAGAACGCCGGCGAAGGCACCGACACCATGCGCATCGCCTTCTCGCGCAGCCTTGCCGGCAACATGGAGAACCTGATCCTCACGGGCACGGACGACATCAACGGCGTCGGCCGCCAGACCGCCAATATCATCACCGGCAACTCCGGCGACAACCGCCTGCGGGCGGGCTCCGGCAACGACACGCTCAACGGCGGCCGGGGCGAGGACCTCTTGGCCGGCGACGCCGGCAACGACCGCCTGATCGGCGGCTCGCATAACGATTTCCTCACCGGCGGCAAGGGCGCCGATACCATGACCGGCAGTGGCGGCCGCGACCTGTTCGACTTCAACCTCGCCAGCGAGAGCGGGCGCACCTTGGAATTCCGCGACATCATCACCGATTTCCAGCGCAATGCCGACGACATCGATCTGCGCTCGGTCGACGCCAACACCGGCCTCGCCGGCAACAACATCTTCAGTTTCATCGGCGAGGACGAGTTCTCCGGCGACGGCGGCGAGGTCCGGATCCGCGATCTCGGCTCGCAAGTGCTGGTGCAGGTGGAGGTCAACGGCGACACCACCCGCGACTTCGAGATCCTCGCGCGCAACGTCACCACGCTGACCGCGTCCGACTTCCTGCTGTAATTTCCTGCTGTAATAGAGAGAAACCACAGCATGCGCCGAGGAGCCGCACTTCGGTTCGCTCGTTGTGGAAACCCCGCCGCTCCCCTATAACCCCCACCAACTGCCGGCCCGGTTGGGCGGGCGATGGAGGAGGTATTCATGCCTTGGAGCAATCAGGGCGGTGGGCCCTGGGGGTCCGGAGGAGGCGGTGGAGGTGGCGGCAAGGGGCCATGGGGTTCCGGCTCGCAGCCGCCGGGATCGTCGCCCCCCGACCTGGAAGAGCTTCTGCGGCGCAGCCAGGACAAGCTGCGCACGGTGCTGCCGGGCGGCCTCGGCGGCAAGGGCGTCGCCCTGATCGCGGTTGCGGCCATCGCCATCTGGGGATTCTCGGGCTTCTACCGCGTCCAGCCCGACGAACTCGGCGTGGTGCTGCGCTTCGGCAAACACGTGCGCGACGCCCGGCCCGGGCTAAACTATCACCTGCCTTATCCGATCGAGTCGGTGCTCACTCCGAAGGTGACCCGCGTCAACCGCATCGACATCGGCATGCGCATGGTCGAGGACCTGCGCCGCGGCACCACGGTGCGCGACATACCCGAAGAAAGCCTGATGCTCACCGGCGACGAGAATATCGTCGACGTCGATTTCTCCGTGTTCTGGGTCATCAAGCCCGACGGCGCGGCCGAGTACCTGTTCAACATCCAGATGCCCGAAGGCACGGTGAAGGCGGTGGCCGAAAGCGCCATGCGCGAGATCGTCGGCCGTTCCGAGATTCAGCCGATCCTCACCGGCGCGCGGCAGGAGACCGAGTCCCGCGTCCAGAAGCTGATGCAGAATATCCTCAACGAGTACGGCGCCGGCATCCAGGTCACTCAGGTGCAGTTGCAGAAGGTCGATCCGCCCAATCAGGTCATCGATTCGTTCCGTGATGTGCAGGCCGCCCGCGCCGATCTCGAGCGCGCGGTCAACGAGGCGCAAACCTACGCCAACCGCGTGGTGCCGGAAGCGCGCGGACGCGCCGCCCAAATCACGCAATCGGCGGAAGCCTATCGCGAGCAGACCGTGGCCGAGGCCAAGGGCCAGACCGCGCGCTTCCTCCAGGTTTATGAGGAATACAAGAAGGCGCCCGACGTCACGCGCCAGCGCTTGTACCTCGAAACCATGGAGCGCCTGTTCGGCTCCACCGACAAGATCATCATCGATTCCGGCGTTGCCGGAAGTGTGGTGCCCTATCTGCCGCTCGACCAGCTCCAGCGACCGGCGGCGCCGCCGGTGCGTCCGCCCGCTACCAAGCAGAAGGCGGGAGGCGCGCGATGAGACTCAACCTCATTGGCGGCGTCATCGGCGCCGTCGTCATCGTGGCGCTGATCATCGCCTACGGCTCGATATTCACGGTCTATCAGACGCGTCAGGCGCTGGTCGTCCGGCTGGGTCAGCCGGTGCGCGTCGTCACCGACGCCGGGCTGCACTTCAAGGTGCCGTTGATCGACAGCGTCATCCACATCGACAAGCGGATCCTCGATCTCGAGAGCGCGTCGCTGGAAGTGATCGCTTCCGACCAGAAGCGCCTCGTGGTCGACGCCTTCGCCCGCTACAAGATCACACAGCCGCTGTTGTTCTATCAGACCGTGAGCACGGTCGAGGGCGCCAATTCGCGGCTCGCCACGCTGCTCAACTCGGCGCTGCGTCGCGTACTCGGTGAAGCTACGCTCACCCACGTCGTGCGCGACGACCGCTCGGCGTTGATGGCGAAGGTGAACGAGCAGCTCGAAGGCGAGGCCAAGGCGTTCGGCATCGAGATCATAGACGTGCGTATCCGCCGCGCCGACCTTCCGGAGCAGAACAGCCAAGCGGTCTACCAGCGCATGCAAACCGAGCGGCAGCGCGAAGCCGCCGAATTCCGCGCTCAAGGCAGCCAGCGCGCGCAGGAGATCCGCGCGCGCGCCGACCGCGACGTGACGGTGCTGCTGGCGGAAGCGCAGGCCAAGGGCGACGCGATCCGCGGCGAAGGCGACGGCACACGCAACCGCATCTTCGCCGAGGCGTTCGGCCGCGACCTCGATTTCTTTTCCTTCTATCGCACCATGCAGGCGTACGACACGGGGCTGCGCAGCGGCGATGCCTCGACGCGCATGCTGCTGCGGCCGGATTCGGATTTCTTCCGCTACTTCATCGATCCGAGCGGGCGAACCCGGCCGGGCGTTGCGCCGGGGGTTTCCGGTGGGACGCAAGGCGCGGCGCCTGGCGTGACGCAGGGCGCGGCGACGGGCGGAGCGCAGGGTGCTCAGCAGCCGGCGCCTAAGTAGGACGCCGCCGGACGGGGATGCAGTCGAGACGCCATGTCCGATTTCGTCGTCGCCATCGGCTTGGTGCTCGTCATTGAGGGTCTGATCTTCGCCGCCTTTCCAGGGGCGGCGAAGCGGCTTGCGGAAAACGCGCTGGCGACACCGGAGATGACATTGCGAATCGCCGGCGTCGTCTCCGCCGTGCTTGGCGTGCTGACGGTCTGGCTGGTGCGTGGCTGAACATGCCGCGTTGCGTTCGGTCCGAACAGGATCAGCTTGACACGTTAACGTGTTGGACCGCGGCCGTCCCGATTCTGCCCCAATCCCACGCCTAGTTCGCCCTTGGGGCCGCCCTTGCGCCCCTGCCGGGACAGGCGCACTGTCCCCGCATCATCCCGAGGAGCTTGAGACATCCAATGTTCGGCACTCTCGCCCGGTTGATCCAGCCGGTCCGTCTGCCCGCCATGGCCGCTGCCGCGGTCGCTGCGCTTGTCCTGCCGGGTCTTACGACCCCCTCGGCCGCGCGCGGGCCCGAAGTCATTGCGGACGTTGCCGAACAGGTGATCGATGCGGTGGTGAATATCTCGACCTCGCAGAACGTGGCGGCGCGCAACGACACGCGGCCGCAACTACCCAAGGATCCGCAGCTCGACGAGCTGTTCCGCGATTTCTTCAATCGCCGCGGCCCGCAGGGCGGGGACAACAACCGCCAGCGCGCTCCGCGCCGGGTCAATTCGTTGGGTTCGGGCTTCATCATCGACTCGACCGGCATCGTGGTCACCAACAACCACGTCATCTCAGAGGCCGACGAGATTACCGTCATCCTCAACGACGGCAGCCGCATCAAAGCCGAGCTGATAGGCAAAGACCAGAAGACCGATATCGCCTTGCTGCGGATCAAGACCGACAAGCCGCTCAAGGCGGTCAAGTTCGGAGATTCCGATAAGCTGCGCCTGGGCGAATGGGTGATCGCGATCGGAAATCCGTTCAGCCTCGGCGGGTCGGTCAGCGCCGGCATCGTCTCGGCGCGCAACCGCGACATCCAGTCCGGGCCTTACGACAACTACATCCAGACCGACGCCGCCATCAATCGCGGCAATTCCGGCGGGCCGTTGTTCAACCTCTCGGGTGAGGTCGTCGGCGTCAACACCGCGATCATCTCTCCCTCCGGGGGCTCGATCGGCATCGGTTTCGCGGTGCCCTCGAAGACTGCGCTCACCGTGATCGACCAGCTCAAACAATACGGCGAGACTCGCCGCGGCTGGCTCGGCGTGCGCATCCAGGCGGTCACCGACGAGATCGCCGAGAGCCTCGGCGTCAAGCCGCCGCGCGGCGCGCTGGTCGCGGGCGTCGACGAAAAGGGCCCGGCGAAGCCCGCCGGCATCGAGCCGGGCGACGTCATCATCCGCTTCGACGGTAAGGACATCAGGGAAATGCGCGATCTGCCGCGCGTGGTCGCCGACACGCCGGTCGGCAAGGAGGTTGCCGTCGTCGTCATCCGCAAGGGCAAGGAAGACACCAAGACCGTGAAGCTCGGCCGTCTCGAGGACGGCGAGCGGCAGGCTGCCCTGACCAAGCCGGGCGCGGAGCCGAAGTCGCCGCCGCCTGCGGTCAAGACCGCGCTCGGCATCCAGCTCGCGACGCTCAATGACGCGCTGCGCAAGAAGTTCAAGATCAAGGACACGGTGAAGGGCATCCTGATCGTGGGCGTCGACGCCAATTCGCCGGCCGCCGACAAGCGCCTCTCGCCCGGCGACGTGATCGTCGAGGTCGCGCAAGAAGCGGTCGCCAATGCCGACGACTTCCAGGCCAAGATCGACAAGCTGAAGAAGGAAGGTCGCCGCACCGCCCTGCTGCTGGTCGCGGGCGCCGGCGGCGACGATCTGCGGTTCGTGGCGCTGAGCTTGCAGTAATTCTTCTCACTGTATCATCCGCTTTGGCGGATGATACACCGCGAATTTCAATCCAATACGTGATTGATCATGCCGTCGGCGAGCTTGGGCTCGAACCAGGTCGACTTCGGCGGCATGATCTTGCCCGCATCAGCCACCGCCATCAGGTCCGACATCTGGGTCGGATAGAGCGCGAATGCGGCCGCCATCTCGCCGGCGGACACACGGCGCTCGAGTTCGGCAAGCCCGCGGCCACCGCCGACGAAGTCGATGCGCTTGTCGGTGCGCTGGTCGGCGATGCCGAATACCGGCTCCAGCGCATTGACCGACAGCAGCGTGATCGGCAGACGGCCGATCGGATCGCCTGCAGGGATGAACTCCGGCTTCAGCGTCAGCTTGTACCAGCCGTTGGCGAGACAGAGGCCGAACTCGCTTGGCCCGGCAGGGCGGACCTCGCTGCCGGCCGGCGCGACCGTGAAGCGCTCGCGAAGCTGCGCCAGCACCTCGTTTGGGCTGCGGCCGTTGAGATCGCGCAGCAGCCGGTTGTAGTCGAGGATGGTCATCTGGTGATGCGGGAAGATCACCGACAGGAGATGGCTGTGCGAACCGTCCCCGCCGCGCGATCGCGCAACGCGTGCGGCGGCGGCGGAGCGGTGATGCCCGTCGGCGATGTAGATCGCCGACAGTGCGTCGAAGGCGTGCGTCAGCGAGCTGATCGTCGTGGCATCGTCGACGACCCACATGCGGTGGCGCACGCCGTCGTCGGCGGTGACGTCCACGTCGGGATCGTGCGCGGCGGCCCTCTCCAGCAGCGCATCGATTTCCGGTGCCGCCGGATAGCCCATCATCACCGGGCCGGTCTGGGCGTTGACCGCCTCGATCTGGCGCACGCGATCGTTCTCCTTCACCGGCGTGGTCAGCTCATGCCGGCGGATGCGGGTGTTGGCCTCATAGTCGGCGACGGAGGCGACGGCGGCGAGCCCGGTCTGCTCGCGGTCGCGCCAGTTGAGCCGGTAGACGTAGTAACGGGGCGTGCCGTCGCGCACGAGCATGCCGGCCGCGACCATCCGCTTCAGGTTTTCAGCGGCCTTGGCATAGACCGCGGAATCGTAGGGATCGGTGGCCGGATCGAGATCGATCTCGGGCTTGGAGATGTGCAGGAAGCTCCATGGCTTGCCTTGGGCGCGTGCGCGCGCCTCCGCGCTCGAGAGCACGTCGTAGGGCGGCGCCAGGATTTCGGCGGCGCGGCCGGGCGCAGGACGTAAGCCGCGGAAAGGCATGATCAGCATTCGGAAGTCTCTCGCGTGTGCGTTCATGCGAACGTTGGTGTGCTTGAACGCATGTTCATCAAGCATCGTTGCATTTGAACGTTCGTTCATAGAGCGCGTTGCGCGTTCACGCGGCGTTGGTGTGGCTTTTCGGCGCAGCGTTTGTCGTTGCGATGCGGCAAGTGGCGGTTCATGTGCCAAAAACGCCATGTGCACGCAAGAATCATGTGCGCGCAAAGAATTAAACATGAAGATTCGGAAAGCAGAAGCGTGCGGCGAAAAACGAACAAGATTGCCTCGCAACAGTTACCTATGGGGTACTCATGCCCCGACGATGAGGTTCGATTATGAAGTGGATCAACTTGAAGCGGGTCGTGGGGAGCGAACAAGCTCCCGATGACGATGCGGCGGTCCTGTCCCGCCGCCAAGTCCTGGCCGGCATCGGCGTTGCCGGTGTCTGTGTCGTTGCGGCTTCGACGCTGCTGACCTCGAAGGCGGTGGCGGACCGGGCCCTGCCGGCCGGCACGCCGAATC
>JBOHIG010000409.1:0-2463 GCA_050725815.1 Xanthobacteraceae bacterium | reverse complement strand
CTCATCGAGAATTTCTTCTGCAAGCTCAAACAATATCGCGCCATCGCCACACGCTACGACAAAACCGCGAGAAATTTTCTCGCCGCAATCCACCTTGCCGCCGCTATCATTTGGCTCAATTGAGGATAGGCCCTAGAATCAATATGTTGCTAGTGTGGCTTGGGTTCAGAAGTTCGCTCCCAACCAAGCCGCAAGGTTCGGCGAACTTCTGAACCGCCACACTAGAACACAGCCGATCGCGAAGGAGGCCCGCCCGTGCCTATGAGTCCCGGCTACATCCCGTTTCATCCCAATCCATCGAAGCCGACATACACGGCCCCGCCGGGCGCGGTCTGCGCGCATTGCCACGTCTTCGGCCCGGAGGCCGAATTCCCCTACGCGCCGGAGCGTAAATACACGCCCTGCGACGCGCCGAAGGAGAAGCTGTTCGCGCTGCGCGATTTTCTTGGGCTCGACAAGAATGTGATCGTGCAAGCCTCCTGCCACTCCAAAGACAATCGCGCCATGGTCGATGCGCTCGACGCCTCCAATGGCAAGGCCAAGGGCGTCGCCTTCGTCGGCGAGGAGGTGACCGACGACGAGCTGAAATGGATGGACAAGGCCGGCACCCGCGGCGTGCGTTTCAACTTCATCAAGCGGCTGGTCGATTCGACGCCACAGGACGTCATGCAGCGGATCGCCAGGCGCATCGCCGATCTGGGCTGGCACGTCGTCATCTATTTCGAGCATGCCGATCTGGATGAGATGGGAGGCTTCCTGAAGTCGCTGCCGACCACGCTGGTGTTCGACCACATGGGCTGCCCGAACGTTCGCGAGGGCGTGGACGGCAAGGCCTTCCAGAACTGGCTCAAGGCGCTCGACGCCAACAAGAACTGGATCACCAAGGTGACCTGCCCGGAGCGGTTTACCGTCGCCGGGCCGCCCTACGACGACGTGGTTCCGTTCGCGCGCGCCATCGTCGAGCGTTTCCCCGATCGCGTGCTGTGGGGCACCGACTGGCCGCACCCGAACATGCCCAAGGAGGCTCCGGACGACGGCGTCATCGTCGACATGATCCCCAAGATCGCGCCTACGCCGGCCCTGCAAAAGGCGCTGCTGATCGACAATCCGATGCGGCTGTATTGGAGCTGAGAACCGTTCGAAGCTGCGGCGGCGCTTACGTTGCGTTCGCCCGCTGGGCTATATATGTCAGGACAACCGGCCAAACTGGCGTCAACGGAGTGCAGCCGATGGCTCGCAAGGAAACCGCCCGCAAGGCGCAGGACTACGACGACATTCCCGGCACCTTCGTGTTCGACGCCGAGCGCTCGCGCCAGGGCTTCGGCATCAATATGTTCTGCATGTCGCTGATGAAGGACGCGAACCGCAAGGCCTTCAAGGCGAACGAGGCGGAGTATCTCAAGAAGTTCAACCTCACGCCGGACCAGACACAGGCCATCCTCAAGCGCGACTACAACCGCATGCTGGAACTGGGCGGTAACATCTATTTCACCGCCAAGCTCGGCGCGACCGATGGCCATTCGTTCCGTCATCTCGCTGCGGTCATGACCGGATCGACGCAGGAAGACTATGCCGACATGATGCTCAAGGGCGGCCGCTCGGTCGAAGGCAACCGGAGCAGGTCAGGCAAAGACAAGCCCACCAAACCGAAATCCAAAGCGAAGACACGCAGCAAGGCGAGGTCGAAACGTGGCTAGGATCATCGCAGGAGTGGCGTCGTCGCATGTGCCGGCGATCGGCGCGGCAATCGACAACAAGCAGACCGAGGAGCCGTATTGGAAGCGGGTGTTCTCGGGCTTCGAGAAATCCAAGGAGTGGATGGCGAAGACCAAGCCCGACGTGGCGATCGTGGTCTACAACGATCACGCCTCGGCGTTCTCGGTCGAGATCGTTCCGACCTTCGCGCTCGGCTGCGCCGCCGAATTCCCGCCCGCCGACGAGGGTTGGGGCCCGCGTCCGGTGCCGGTGGTGCAGGGTCATCCGGAGCTTGCCTCGCACATCGCGCAATCGGTCATCCTCGACGAGTTCGATCTGACCATCTGCAACAAGATGGAGGTCGACCACGGCCTCACGGTGCCGATGAATCTGTTGTTCGGCTCGCCGAAGGAGTGGCCGTGCCCGGTGATCCCGCTGGCGGTCAACGTCGTGCTCTATCCGCCGCCGACCGCGCATCGCTGCTACATGCTCGGCAAGGCGATCCGCAAGGCGGTGGAGTCCTACCCGCAAGACCTGCGCGTGGTGATCTTCGGCACCGGCGGCATGTCGCATCAGATCTCCGGCCCGCGCGCCGGCCTGATCAACTCGAAATTCGACAAAGCCTTCCTCGACAACCTCACCAAGGACCCGAAGAAGCTCACGCGCATTTCGCATCTCGAGTTGATGCGCGAGGCGGGCGCGGAGGGCATCGAGATGGTGATGTGGCTGGTCATGCGCGGCGCGCTCGACGACAAGGTCGAGGAGACC
>JBOHIG010000408.1:0-13454 GCA_050725815.1 Xanthobacteraceae bacterium | reverse complement strand
CCGAAGTTCGCAAATGGACTCGCGGACTGGCTCTTGCGAACTTCGGATTCGGGACACTAGCTCCGCATGCCGCGAGCCGCAAGGATGCCGACTGCGCCACTTTGCGTTTGGGACCATCCGTAGGGTGCAATAAGCGGAGCGAAGCTGCGCACCTGCGTTCGCCCCACGGCGTCATTGCGAGCCTGGAGCGAAGCAATCCATCTATCGGGTTGCTTGCCTGTGCGCTGCAATTGATTGAAACTCATCCACGCGTACGGGCGATAAACCGCTGCATGCCGACCTCCGATGCCCAGACCTTGCGGTGAGCATCGAGCATATAGGGCAGCGCGCGCTTGCGTGAGACAACGATCTCATCGTAGTCAGCGATAAAGTGGCGCATCAGGCTTTCCACCTCGCGGCGGAGCGCCTCTTCGTCGATGGTCGTGATCTTTCGCTCCCGCATGACCACTCGGCCGTCCACGACCACGGTCTCGACGCCGCGGCCCGCCTCGGTATAGACAAGCTGACGCGCCGCGCTGTTGTACGGCAGATAGGCCGTATCATTGAGATCGATCAGCACAAGATCGGCCTTGTAGCCGGGTCTGATCGCGCCCAAGCTGCCGGCAATACCCGCGCTGCGAGCGTTGCCAAGGGTTGCGTGGCGGAGCACCTCATGAGCCAGCGGCGGGCCCGGCTCGGGCTCGCTGACAGCGGACAGCAAACAAAACATCTTCATCGCCTGGAACATGCTCTGCACATCCGAGCCGCTGCAATTATCGCATCCGAGGCCAAGCCGGACGCCGGCGTCGCGCAGATCGCACACCGGCGCGACGCCGCTCTTGAGCTTCATATTCGAGAGGTGATTGAGAATGATGCCGGCATCGGCGTCGGCCATGCGGTCCATTTCGGCACGCGCGATCCAGACGCTGTGCACGATATTGAGCCGTGAGTTCAGCAGCCCATTGGCTTCCAGATAGGAGATTAGCGAGCCGCCATAAGCGGCGAACTCCTCGCGCGCGATGAGTACCTGGCCCCGCGTTTCATAGACATGGGTGTAGACCGGCAGGTCGTACTTGACCGCCAATTCCGCACAGCTTTGCAACATCGCCGGCGTGCAGCGCTGCGGCGCGAACGGCGCGAGCGCCCAATGCAGCGTTCCGCCAGGCGGGTGGCGGCGCAGCTGGTGTTCGAGATAATCCTTTTGCTCCTGCACCGGGCGGCCCGTCGAACCGAGCATCTCCTGTACGTCCGACGGCAGATCGTCCTTATGACGCAGCATCGCGATCGCCGGGATATCCCACACCATAGGTGAGAACACGACGCGCAGTCCGATCTCCTTATAGGCCTCGATCACCACGTCGGTGTTGGCGTCGTCGAGTGGAATGAGCCCGAGCATGTCCTGGACGCAAGTGATGCCGCAGCGGATCGATTCCAGCGCACCAACGAGGGTCCGAGCCCGCACCTCTTCCTTGCTGCGGTTTGCACCGAGAGGAAGCGTGTACAGCAGCCACATTTCTAGCGGCAACTCTTCGAATAGACCGCGGCAGAGCGTGTCGTGGGAATGATAGTGAGCGTTGATCAGGCCGGGGATAACCAGTCGATTGCGCCCGTCGATAATCTCTGACCCAGCCGAGGGTAGCCCTGCGCCGACGGCAACGATTTCGCCGTCCTCGATCAGGATGTCGGCTGACCTTGGTTTGTGAACGTCGCCGTCGTGGTCGTAGACTTGCGCGCCCTGAATCAGCAGTCGATTGGAAGCCACCGATTACCCCCTCCTTAAACCGCCGCGCTCAACTCGACCGCGGCCCGCAGTGGGCCAGCGCGGCCTGCCTTTAAGGCCGCTCGCGCCAGCCCCCATGTGGTCACGATGCGTGTTGCAGGTTCAGGTTTCCGTGCGTTGCGGATTCTCGACTCTTACTCAGCGGCATCGCTTTCCCAGGATGTACGGCCTACCCAGGCTGCAGACGGCATCCCTGTTGCACGATCGTACCACAAGCGGCGGGCCCCGCACCCGCGCAAGTTCCAAATGCCGGAGGAGCGCCGGACAAGAAGCTTTCCCCCGCCGAACGGGGCCGTTACGCTATCGGCTCAATTGCCTGACGATTCGACCTCGTCCGTCGGCGACCCGTTACTCTCCACGTGATTTCCCATGCTGATGACGGCCACCGACAACGCGAGCTTCTCGGTGGCGCTGCCCGAAGAGCAGGCGACCGTGCGGCTGATGGTCGACATCGCCAATGCGCTCGAGCCGGGCGACCTGCTCACGCTGTCGGGCGACCTCGGCGCCGGCAAGACCTTCTTCGCGCGCGCGCTGATCCGCTATCTCGCAGGCGACGAGACCATCGAGGTGCCGAGTCCGACCTTCACGCTGATGCAGGTCTACGACCTGCCGCGCTTCCCGCTGGTGCATGTCGACCTCTACCGGCTCTCCGGGGCGGGCGAGCTTGCCGAGCTGGGCTTCGACGACCTGCCCGCGGGCGCGGTGATGGCGATGGAATGGCCGGACCGCGCCGCCGACGTGCTGCCGCCCGACCGCCTCGATCTCGCGCTCACGCTCGCGCCGCGGCTCAAGAGCGAATTCCGCCACGCGCGCATGACCGGCTTTGGCGCCTGCGCGGCGCGCGTGGAGCGGATCGCGGCGGTGCGGCAATTCCTCTCGGAAGCCGGCATGAGCGAGGCCGCGCGCACGCGCATGGTCGGCGACGCCTCGACCCGCAGCTATACACGGCTCGCATTGGGCGAGCGCCGCTCGATCCTGATGAATTCGCCGAAGCGGCCGGACGGACCGCCGGTACGCGGCGGCAAACCCTACAGCGCAATCGCGCATCTCGCCGAGACGGTGACGCCGTTCGTGGCGGTGGCGACGGCGCTGCGCCAGCAGGGGCTGAGCGCGCCGGAGATTCGCCACGCCGACCTCGACCTGGGCCTGCTCGTGATCGAGGACCTGGGCGAGGAGGGCGTGGTCGCGGGCGAGCCGCCGGCGCCGGTCGCGGAGCGCTACGAGGCGGCGGTGGACGTGCTGCTGCATCTGCACGAGCGGCTGCAGCCCGACCTACTGCCGGTCGCGCCGCGGGTCGACTACCGCGTGCCGTCCTACGACATGGACGCGTTCCTGATCGAGGTGGAGTTGCTCATCGACTGGTACCTGCCGCGGCTCGGCGTCGAGGTGACCGAGGACATGCGCGCCGACTATCAGACGCTCTGGCGCGAGGCGCTGCAGGGCGCCGTCGAAGCGCCGCCGACGCTGGTGCTGCGCGACTACCATTCTCCCAACCTGCTCTGGCTGCCGAAGCGAGAAGGCATCGCCCGCGTCGGCGTCCTCGACTTCCAGGACGCCATGATGGGGCCGCCCGCCTACGATCTCGCCTCGCTGCTGCAGGATGCTCGCGTCGACGTGCCGGAGGAACTGGAGGTGGCGCTGCTCGGCCGCTACGTGCGCCGCCGCCGCATGACCGACGACGATTTCGACGGCGCCGCCTTCATCAAGCTCTACGTCACGCTGGCGGCGCAGCGCGCCAGCAAGATCCTCGGCATCTTCGCCCGCCTCGATATGCGCGACGGCAAGCCATCATACTTGCGTCATATCCCGCGGGTATCGACCTACCTGCAACGATCGCTCGCGCACCCGTCGCTTGGCGTGCTCAACGAGTGGTACAAGCGTCACGTCCCGGCGCTCCAATCGCTCTGATTCGCCGGAGAAAAGGGACTCATGGGGGACACCATCGCAACACCGCGCCGGGCCATGGTGCTGGCGGCCGGCCTCGGCACCCGGATGCGTCCGTTCAACGGGCAGGTCCCCAAGCCGCTGGTGACGGTCGGCGGCAAGGCGCTGATCGACTACGTGCTCGATCGCCTCGCCGATGTCGGGGTCGAGCGCGCGGTGGTGAACGTGCATCACCTCGCCGACCAGATCGAGCGCCACGTCTGCGCCCGCACACGCCCGCAGATCGCGATCTCCGACGAGCGCGCCGAGTTGCTCGGCACCGGCGGCGGGCCGGTGAAGGCGATGCCGCTGCTCGGCGATGCGCCGTTCTTCCACGTCAATTCCGACACCATCTGGATCGACGGCGTGATGCCAAATCTCGCGCGGCTCGCCGAAGCGTTCGATCCCGCGCGCATGGACGCGCTCCTCCTGCTGGCGCCGACCGCGACCTCGATCGGCTATGCCGGCCGCGGCGACTTCGCCATGGCCGCCGGCGGCAAGCTCACGCGCCGCGGCGAGCGCGACGTGGTGCCGTTCGTCTATGCCGGCGCGGCGATCCTGACGCGGGCATTCTTCGACGGCGCGCCGGCGGGCCCGTCGTCGATGTCGCCGCTGTTCGACCGCGCGATCGAGGCCGAGCGGCTCTACGGGCTGCGGCTCGAGGGCGTGTGGATGCATGTCGGAACGCCCGAGGCGGTGGCCGCCGCCGAGGCCGCCTTGGTCGCCAGCGCGGCGTAGCGATAACGTTACAGCATCCACGGAGCTCGTGAATGTGCCCTCTCCCCATAGCCTGTCGCAGACGGGCGTAAACGCCCTTTCGCCGGGAGAGGGCACAGCAACGAGCTCCGCGCATATGCGATAGCCTGCCGCAATCGGGGAGAGGTGGAGGCTGCGGCACTCCATGCGCATGCTCATTTCTCCCATACATTGCCGAACGGTATAAGCTTCAGGCATGCCCGCCGCTCCCCCCCACGTCTTCACCATCCCGGCGTCCGCGCCGTTCGTGCCGACGCTGATAACCGCGTTGCTGGATGGCGCACTGATCGAAGGTTTCCCTACCTCGCGCGAACCGCTCGCGCTCGCCGGTGCGACGCTCTATCTGCCGACCCGGCGCGCTTGCCGGCTGGCGCGCGACGTCTTCCTCGATGTCACCAAGGGCACCGCCGCGATCCTGCCGCGCATCGTCCCGCTCGGCGACATCGATGAGGACGAGCTGGTGTTCGCGCACGCGGCGACACCTGCAATGCTCGACCTCGCCGACGAGATCGGCGGCCTCGAGCGGCGCCTCCTGCTCACGCGCCTTGTCTCCAGATGGACTGCATCGGAAGCAGTCCGCCGCGACGGCAACGCGCCGCTGGTCGCCAACACGCCCGCATCGGCGCTGGCGCTGGCGGACGCGCTGGCGCGGCTGATGGACGACATGACCACGCGGCAGGTGACATGGGAGGAGTTCAAGACACTCGTGCCCGACGAACATGACAAATATTGGGAGCTCACGCGGGAATTCCTGACCATCGCGCACGCAGGCTGGCAAGGACATCTGCAAGAGCAGAACAGGATCGAACCGGCCGCGCGCCGCGACGCCTTGATCTCTGCCGAAGCGGAGCGCCTCAAGGTTGCGGGCGGCCCCGTGATCGCCGCCGGCTCCACCGGCTCGATGCCGGCAACCGCCGCGCTGATCGAAACCATTGCGAAGCTGCCGCACGGCGCCGTCGTGCTGCCCGGCCTCGACACCGACCTCGACGATCCGTCATGGGACGAGATCGCGGGCGTCAAGGACGCCAAAGGCAGTGAGACGCTCGCACCCGCCATCGGCCATCCGCAGTACGCGATGCAGGCGCTGCTGCGACGGATCGGCATCGCGCGCACCGAGGTCCGCCCCCTGGGCGAAGCGGCGGCGCACGGGCGCGAGGCGGTCGTCTCGGAAGCGATGCGCCCCGCCGACAAGACCGACAAGTGGCGCGACCTCGCGGATCGCGAGTTGCCTCTCGACGACGCGATGAAGGACGTTTCGGCGATCACGGCGGCGAATGCCGAGGAGGAAGCGCTCGCCATCGCGGCCGCGTTGCGCGAGGCGATCGACGATCCCGGCAGGACCGCCGCGCTGGTGACGCCCGACCGCGCGCTGGCGCGGCGCGTGCTCGCTGCGCTCCAACGTTGGAAAGTCACGGTCGACGACTCCGGCGGCGACCCGCTTGCCGATACGCCGGCAGGCGTGTTCGCGCGGCTCGCAGCCGAGGCGGCGCTGGGCGGACTCGAGCCCGTCACGCTGCTCGCGCTGCTCAAGCATCCGCTGCTGCGGCTTGGCGCCGGTGTAGACGCGCATGCGCACGCGGTTTCGGTTCTGGAGTCGGCACTCCTGCGCGGCCCGCGCCCGAAGCCGCGAACCGCCGGCCTCAAAGATGCGCTGGCCAGGTTCCGCAAGGATTTCGCGAAGCTGCATCGTGCCGATGCGCGCGCGCGACTCACGCCCGGCCAGTTGCAGGGCGCGGCCGATCTCGTCGAGGCGCTTGAACGAGCGCTCGCGCCGTTGGAAGCGCTTTCGCAGCAGAAGCGGCCACTGGCGGCGTTCGCCGAAGCGCACCGGCAGGTGGTCGACGCGCTGTCCAGGGAACGGCGCGGCGACGGCACTGCGTTCGCGGGTCCGGACGGCAAAGCACTGACCGAGGAATTCGACGACATCGCAATCCATGCGGCCGATGCCGGAACCGAGGTCTCGGCATCGGATTACCCCGACCTGTTCCGCTCCATCATCGCCGAACGCCCCGTGCGGCGGCCCGACCGGCCCGGCGTACGCATCCGCATCTACGGCCTGCTCGAAGCGCGCTTGCAGACCATCGATCGCGTCGTGCTGGGCGGGCTAGTCGAAGGCGTATGGCCGCCGGAAACGCGCAGCGATCCGTGGCTCAGCCGTCCCATGCGCCGCAAGCTCGGCCTCGACCTGCCGGAGCGGCGCATCTCGCTCAATGCGCACGACTTCGCACAGATGCTGGGCGCAACCGAGGTGGTGCTGGCCTGGCCGGCCAAGCTTGCCGGCGCGCCGACGGTGCCGTCGCGCTTCATCCAGCGGCTGGCGGCGGTCGCGGGCGAAACGCGTTGGGAACAGGCAACGCGGCGAGGCGAGCGGTACCTCGCCTGGGCGCGCGAACTCGACCGGCCGGAGGCCGCGCCACAACCGGTGAAGCGGCCGGAGCCGAAGCCCGCGCGCGACGCTCGGCCGAAGTCGTTGTCGGTCACCGAGATCGAAACCTGGCTGCGCGATCCCTATTCGATCTACGCCCGGCACGTGTTGCGGCTGCAACCGCTCGATCCGGTCGACACGCCGCCCGGCGCGCGCGACCGCGGCACCGTCATCCACGGTGCGATCGGCCGGTTCACCGAAAGGTACAAGGACGCCCTGCCCGACGATCCGGTTGGCGAGCTGATCAAGCTTGGCGAGGAAGAATTCGCCGCGCTGGAGGATTTCCCGGAGGCGCGGGCGTTCTGGTGGCCGCGCTTCCTGCGCATCGCGCGCTGGTTTGCCGACTTCGAGCAGGCGCGGCGCGCCAACGTCACCGCCATCGTCGCCGAGGTGGGTGCGCGCCTGGAGATCCCGCTCGGCAACCGCAGCTTCACGCTGCGGACGCGCGCCGACCGCATCGAGCAATTGCGCGACGGCAGCTTCGCGATCCTCGACTACAAGACCGGAGGAGTGCCGACGCCGCCGCAGGTGCTGTCGGGGCTTTCACCGCAGCTCACGCTCGAAGGCGCGATCGTGCGCGCCGGGGAATTCGCGGAGATTCCAAGGGGCGCGTCGATCTCAGAAGTCTCCTATGTGTCGCTGCGCGGCGGCGATCCCGCCGGCCAAATAAAGGCAATCGACTTCAAGGGAAGCACGCCCGATGCCAAATCGGACGAGATGCTTGCGAAGCTCATCGCCCTCGTGACCAGGTTCGAGGACGAGGACACCCCCTACATCTCAAAGGAACGTCCGATGTTCATGCGCCGCGGCGGCGGCGACTACGATCACCTCGCGCGCGTGCGGGAATGGTCGCTCACCGGCGGCGAGGCCGAGGACGAAGGGGACGTGGAATGAGCCGCCTACTTGAAGCCGCGTCGCTTCCGCAATTCGTGGACATACCTTTTGTCCCTGGCAAATTTTTCCGAGTTGGCTTCCTTCCTCGACACCGCGATCGGCAGCAGAAGATCAATCGGGACGCCAAGTGCGCGAGCGATCCTCTGGTGCAATTCCACAGTACCCTTGCGCTTTCCCGCTTCGAGGTCCGACAAATATCCCTGAGTGATGCTAAGCCGGTGCGCCAGAATTGCTTGCGTCTCGTCGCGCCATTCCCGCAACACTCGGATCGGATTTTCGCCAGCAGCAAGGCGATCGACGACAGCTTTCGGCAACAGTACCTCGTGCCCAGCTTCCACCGCAGCACGTGCCTTACGTACCAGGCGAACCGTACCGGCGTCCTCATCGGTCGCCAGCGCTGCAAGGCGTTCGTACTCGCTCTTAGGCAAGACCGCGAGTTCCTCGCCGCCAGTGGTCTTGATGAACTGAACTTTGCTCATATCGCTCTCTCATTCATAGATATCGCGGCGATGTCCAACGGCAGCAACCACGAGCCTGCCACCTTCAGTATAGAAGATAATGCGCCAGTCGCCGACGCGCAGCCGCGCGCCATTTCGGCCTTTCAGCCGCTTCACGTCCCCTTGCCCCGTTCGCGCGAACGTTACGAGCTTTGTTTCAAGCCGTCGTCGCACATCGGCGGAGAGATTCAGCCATTGGCGCGTCGCCGCCGCTGTCCAGACGATCTCCACCTCGTCAATATCGCACAATGCAATAATCTTGTCGAGCCTATTATCGCTAATTGCGATGAGGTGCCAACCCAGTGAATTCATCCGCCCGCGTCATCCCCGACACCGTCACCGAACGGCAGCACGCCGCGTCCGATCCGGCGGCGTCGGCGTGGGTGTCGGCCAATGCCGGCTCCGGAAAAACCTACGTGCTGGCGCAGCGCGTGATCCGCCTGCTGCTCGACGGCACCGATCCGGCCAAGATCCTCTGCCTCACCTATACGAAGGCCGCCGCCGCCAACATGGCGAACCGCGTGTTCGAGCGGTTGGCGCGCTGGGCTACGCTCGATGACGACACGCTGGGCAACGAAATCCGCAGGACCGACGTCAAGCGAGTCGACGCCAAGCGCCTGGCGCAAGCGCGCAGGCTGTTCGCGCAGGCGCTGGAGACGCCGGGTGGGCTGAAGGTGCAAACCATCCACGCGTTCTGCACGCGGCTGCTGCAACAGTTCCCGTTCGAGGCCGACGTCGCCGCACGCTTCCAGGTATTGGAAGAGACGCAACAGAAGCAGATGCTGGAAGACATCCGCGCCGGCGTGTTGCTGACAGCGTCGGCCAATCCTGACAGCGTCGAAGGCCGTGCGCTTAAAACGATAATCGAGCTGACGACCGATTTCGCGTTCCAGACTGCGCTGGCCGAAACGATCGTCGAGCGCGACCGGGTGACCGCGTGGCTCGATCGTGCCGGTAGCATCGGCAACGCCACGGCAGAGCTATCACGGTCGCTTGGGATTGGCGTGGAGGAAACGGTCGAGCGAGTTGACGAGGAAATCGTCAACGGTCCGATCTTTCCGATTGGAGCGTGGGCCGAGGCGGCCGCTATCTGCAAGGCAAGCTCAAGCCGCGATCAGGAGCAATGCGAACGCCTGACAGATGCCGCACAGGCGAGCGGCTCCGAACGCATAAAGAAATACTTTGAGGTTTTCATCGACACAGACCCCAAGCCGCGGACGAACGTCATCACCAAGGCGCTCGCGAAGAAAAGCCCGATGCTGGCGCAAACACTGCTCGACGAGCAAACGCGTGTCGTCGCGCTTCGGGCGCGGCGATTGGCCGTTATCGCCCGCACCCGCACCGGCGCGCTGATGACGCTCGCCAATGCGGTGATCGCGCGCTATCGCACCGAGAAGGAAGCCCGCGGCCTGCTCGACTACGACGACCTGATCGCCAAGACGCGCGACCTGCTCACCCGCGTGGGCGCGGCGTGGGTGCACTACAAGCTCGATCTCGGCATCGATCATCTTTTGATCGACGAGGCGCAGGACACCAGTCCCGAGCAGTGGGACATCGTCCGGCGTCTGGTCACCGAATTCGCCGCGGGCGCCGGCGCGCGCGGAACGTTGCGGCGTACGATCTTCGCGGTAGGCGACGACAAGCAGTCGATCTTCTCGTTCCAGGGCGCGGTGCCGCGGGAGTTCGACGAGATGCATCGGAGCTTCAAGAAGACGTTCGAAAGCGCCGGCGCGAATTGGCTTCCCGTACGTCTGGAGCATTCATTCCGATCGAACGACAGCGTACTGACGGCAGTCGAGCACGTATTCCGCGAGCACGCGGTCTATCGCAGCGTGACGAGCGACGCGGACGGGATTTCCAGGCATGTGGCATTGGACGACGCGGCGCCCGGCTTCGTCGAGATTTGGCCGCTGGTCGAGCCGGAGAAGCGCGAGCCCGTACCGGCTTGGGACTCCCCATTCGACAGAACCTCGGAGACAAGCCCGCGCGTTAAGCTGGCGCGGCGAATCGCCAAATGCGTGCGCCTGTGGATCGACCGCAAGGAGCGCGTCGGCACCGGCGCCGAACGGCACGCGGTGCGGCCGGGCGATATCCTCGTACTGGTGCGCCAGCGCGGCCCGCTGTTCGAGGCGGTGATCCGCGCGCTCAAGAACGAGGACATCGCGGTCGCCGGCGCCGACCGGCTGGTGTTGACCGACCACATCGCGGTGATGGACCTGTTGGCACTCGCCGATGCGATGCTGCTGCCGCGGGACGACCTCGCGCTCGCCGCTGTGCTCAAGAGCCCGCTGTTCGGCGTGACGGAAGACGAGCTTTTCGCGCTGGCGTGGGACCGCAAGGGTACGCTGCGCGCGGCGTTGCGCGAACGGCAGCCGGAGCTGGCGGCGCGGCTTGACGACATCGCGCGTGATGCACGGCGGCTTACGCCGTTTGCGTTTTACGCCAACCTCCTCGGCGCGAACCGGGGGCGCAAACACATCCTTGCTCGGCTTGGGCACGAGGCGAACGACGTCATCGACGAATTCCTCAATCTCGCGCTCGCCTATGAGGGCCGCGAGACGCCGTCGCTGCAAGGCTTCGTCGCGTGGCTGCGCACCGCATCGGCGGAGATCAAGCGCGACATGGAGGTGGCGCGCAACGAGGTGCGGGTGATGACGGTGCACGGCGCCAAGGGACTGGAGGCGCCGATCGTCATCCTCGCCGACACGACGACGCAGCCGGAAGGCCCGGCCCATCTCCAGCCCCGGCTGCTGCCATTGCCGGCGCAGCCGGCGGCGCCGGATACACCGGACCGGCTGGTCTGGATGCCGACCAAGAAGGAGGACATCGCGCCGACTGCCAATGCGCGCCTGGGAGTCGTGGCCGATGCGGTCGACGAATATCGCCGCCTGCTTTACGTGGCGATGACGCGCGCCGCCGACCGGCTGGTGGTCTGCGGCTCCGTGGGTCAAAACAAACGGCCGGAGGGATGCTGGTACGACCTGATCGCCGGCGCGCTGAAGGATCATTGCGTCGAGGAGCCGGCCGACGACGGCGCCGGCACGGTGAAGCGCTATCGCAAGAGCGAAGCCAGGCCCGAGCAGTTGTCGCTTGAGCCGCCGACGGCGGCCGGCGAGACTCATGAGCGTCCCGATTGGCTGACGCGCGACGCGCCGGAAGAGGTTGCACCGCTGGCGCCGCTGGCGCCGTCGCAGGCCCATGACGAGACGGCGCCGATAACGCGAGCCGGCGGTGCGGCGCGCAAGACCGCCCTTGCCCGCGGCGTCGTCATGCACCGGTTGCTGCAGTCGCTCCCCGAGATTCCGCCGGAACGCCGCGCGGAGGCGGCGCGGCAGTATCTCGCCCGGAAGAGTGCCGAATTCACCGCCGAGGAATGCCAGAACATGGCTGCTCAGGCGCTCGCCGTCACCGAGGATCCGCGTTTTCTGGAGCTGTTCCGTCCCGGCAGCCGCGCCGAGGTTTCGATCGTCGGCCGCGTCGAACATGGCGGGCGCAAACATGCGGTATCGGGTGTTGTCGACCGCCTGGCGGTGACGGAAAACGCAGTCCTGATCGCCGACTACAAGACCAACCGCCCGCCGCCCCGCCGCCTCGACGAGGTGCCGCAGCCCTACCTGGCGCAGCTTGCGCTGTACCGTGCGGTGCTCGCACAGCTCTACCCGGGCAAGGCCGTCCGCGCCGCCCTGGTCTGGACCGAAGTACCGGATCTGATGGAGCTTTCCGCCGCAGACCTGGACGGCGCGCTGGCCTCTTATATGGCCGCCAGGCAACCTTGACGGACTCAGGCGCCATTCCTACGTTCGCCATCCCACTCCAACGCCCCCAGCAAGACAACGAGGTAGCCCATGGCCGTCGGCAAGGTTTCGGATGCGGACTTCGAATCGGAAGTCCTCAAGTCCTCGCAGCCGGTCGTGGTGGATTTCTGGGCCGAATGGTGCGGCCCCTGCCGCATGATCGCGCCCGCCTTGGAAGAAATCGCCGGCTCGCTGGGCGAGAAGGTCAAGATCGTCAAGCTCAACGTCGACGAGAACCCGAACACGGCGTCGAAATACGGGATCATGTCGATTCCGACGCTGATGATCTTCAAGAACGGCGCGATGGCCTCGCGCCAGGTCGGCGCCGCGCCCAAGCAAAAGCTCGAGCAGTGGATCACGGCGGCGGTGTGACCGCGCAGCTCTCCTGGCAGCAAGGCTCGATCAATCCGGCAGCGTCCCGTTCGCGGCCAAGACCGCGCCCGCGAGGTAGAGCGAGCCGGTGATGAGCACGCGCGGCGGAGGATCGAGGCCGAGCTGCCCGACCGCTGCAAGCGCCGACTCGATATCGCTGCTCGCCTGCGCCGGCATGCCGGCCCCGCGCGCGGTGTTCGCGATCGCCTCAGCCGGTTGCGCCTTGGGCTGATCGGGAATCGTCACCGCCACCACGCGACGCGCGAGCCCGGTGAAGCTCTTGAGGAACGCCGCGCAGTCCTTGTTTTCGAGCATCCCCACCACCAGCACCAGCGGGCGTGACACGCGCTCTTCCAGATCGGCAAGCGCATTGGCGATGGTGCGCCCGCCGTCGGCGTTGTGGCCGCCGTCGAGCCACAGCTCGCTGCCCGCCGGCAGCAGGCCGATCAGCGACCCGTGCGACAATCGCTGCATGCGCGCCGGCCAGTCGGCCTTGCCGATGCCCACCTCGAAGGCATCCGGGGGCAGCTTCAAGTCGCCGACCGCGCGCAGCGCTGCAATCGCGACCCCCGCATTCTCGAACTGGTGCCGGCCCAGCATCCGCGGGGCGGGCAGGTCGAGCAGGCCGGAATCGTCCTGATAGACCAGCCGGCCGCGTTCCTCCGTGGCGGTCCAGTCTTCGCCGGCGATGCGGATCGGCGCACGCATGCGCGCGGCCGCGCGCTCGATCACCGCCAGCGCCTCGCGCGGCTGCGCCGCCACGATCGCCGGCACCTCGCGTTTGAAAATACCGGCCTTCTCGGTGGCGATCTTGGCGATGCTGTCGCCGAGATGTTCGAAATGGTCGAGCGACACCGGCGTGATGACGCTCGCCAGCGGCCGCTCGATCACATTGGTGGCGTCGAGCCTGCCGCCTAGCCCGACTTCCAGCAGCAGGATGTCGGCGGGATTGCGCGCAAACAGCAGCAGGCCGGCGGCGGTCGTGATCTCGAACACGGTGATCGGCGCGCCCGCGTTAGCGCGCTCGCATTCCT
>JBOHIG010000407.1:0-30461 GCA_050725815.1 Xanthobacteraceae bacterium | reverse complement strand
GGCAGGCGACGTTGCGAATGTTAGAATCAAAGGACCACTAGCGAACATAGGTGCTAGTGGAGTTTTGGATTCGACATTCGCATCGCGTGCCCGCGGCAAGGTCAATAGCGAATGTCAAATCCACTCCACTAGGCCCCCACCCGCAGGTATCCGCATGCGTTTGTGCCAATTCGCCGTTGCGCTCGCTGTCGCGCTGTTTGCGACCGCCGCCGATGCAAAAGTTCTGATCTCCGTCGATAAGTCGACCCAGCGCATGACCGTGAGCGTCGACGGCGCGATGCGCTGGACCTGGCCCGTCTCGACCGGCCGGCGCGGACGCGTGACGCCTGCCGGCAGCTTCCAGGCCTTCCGCATGGAGGAGGATCACTACTCCAAGGAATGGGACGATGCGCCGATGCCGCATTCGATCTTCTTCACCAAGCGCGGTCACGCCATCCACGGTTCATTCGACATCAAGCGTCTCGGCTCGCCGGCTTCAGCCGGCTGCGTGCGGTTGCATCCCGACAACGCCAAGCAACTGTTCGCGCTGGTCAAGGAACAGGGCGTGCTCAACACCACCGTGGTGATTGCAGGCCAGGAGCCGCGGCCTGCGCCTGCGGTCGCGCGGCAGACGCCGCGCATGGCCCCCAGCACGCAGCAACAGCAGCGGCAGGCGCCTCCCGCGCGCGTAGCCCGACCGGCGCCGCAATACCAATACGAGTATGAATACGAGTACGTGACGCCGCCGGCGCCGCGCGGCTATCGCCGGGGCGCCTACCAGCAGCCGGCGCCGGGCTATTACGCGCTTCCGCCGCCCCCGCCCGGCTACATGTACCAGCAGCAACCGCCGCAGGGATATTACTACTACTATCGCTGAGCGCCCCGGCACGATCGGCGCGCGACACCTGTCCTCCGCCGCCCGTGCGCTTCAATCGACAGCCTTGCCTAAGGCCGGCGTCGGCCACGCCCGCGACGAATACAATCAAGGGTTGAAAGTACATAACCTATGTGAGTGATCAGTTCCGTCCCTGGAACTATGAAGTTCCTGGGGTGAAGTGGGCATGCCGGTACATGAGCTGATCCAGGGCGCGGCGTTCGAGCCGGAGACGACCGAACTCATGGGTCGCGCCTATGAAGCGGCACGTCTCCAATTGGGACCTGCCCAGCCCGCCACCGTATTGGAAACGGTCGCGAAGCGGATCATCGAGGCCACGCGTCGCGGCGAGCGCGATCCCGAGAAACTGACTGCAATTGCGCTTCGCGGGCTCGGATGACGGGGCGACACGCATCGATTGATCTCGTAGCAAACGATTCCGGCACGCGCCCTTGCCGGGCTGCACCGGAAGCCAGGCTGAGCGAACCTCCCTTGTCCCTCTAGCATTGTGCAAAGGTCGTCCGATGGAAGGCGATGATCTGCTCCCGTTCCTACGCAAGCTCCAGTCGATCGCCGATCCGACAAGAGCCGAACATCGGGCGCTGGCCGAGCTGCGCCCGACGATAAAGGTGCTCGACGCGCATGAAGACATCGTGTGCGAAGGCGACCGGCCAAGCATCGTCTGTCTCATTCTCGAAGGGTTCGCCTGCCGCTATGCCGTGGTTCCTTCGGGTCGGCGGCAAATTCTCTCAATTCACATCCCCGGCGATATCCCCGACATGCAGGGGCTTTTCATCAAGGTGATGGACTACAACCTTGCCACGCTCGCGCCAGCGCGGGTGGCGCTGATCCCGCATAACGCCATGCGCAAGCTCATCGACAACAATCACCGCATCGCCCATCTGCTCTGGCGCGATTCGCTGGTGGACGCGGCGATCTTCCGGAAATGGATCGTGGGCATCGGCCGGCGAACCGCCTATGCGCGGTTCGCGCATCTCATCTGCGAGTTCGCCATGCGAATGGATGCGGTGGGTCTCATGAAGGCCAACGCATGCGCCATGCCGTTCACGCAGGCCGACATGGCGGATGCGCTCGGTTTGTCGAACGTCCATGTCAGCCGCGTGCTTGGCCGATTGCGCAAGCAGGGTTTGTTCACGTGGCAGGACGGCGTACTGACGATCCGGAACTGGCGGCGGCTTCAGAAGGCCGCAGAATTCGACCCGTCTTATCTTCAACTCGATCACATCGTGGGATCGGACGGATTGGGTTCGCGGTAGCACACTTCGCAGTTGAGGCTGCGGCGGTCAGCCCTCGACCGGTAGGAAATCCCGAATTCACGCTGTAGTCTTGCCTCGTCATCACGGCCAGCGGGGAGCAATGCTTCATGCCGATCAGCGACAAGATCCGAAAACTCATCGACAACGCCTGGGTGGACGGCTACCCGTGCCTGCTGTCGACCGCCGGGCCGGACGGGCCCAACATCTCGCCGAAAGGCTCGATGCTGGTCTATGACGACGACCATCTCGCCTATTGGGAACGCTCCAAGAAGCAGGCGCTGGCCAATCTCGGTCACGACAAGCGCGTGGTGGTGATCTACGCCAACATGCCGGCGCAGCGCGACAAGGTGCTGGAGTCGGGCTTCCTGCGCTTCTACGGCACGGCCGAGCTGCACGAATCCGGGCCGACGCGCGAAGCGATCTTCCAGCGCCTCACCAAGCGCGAGCAGGAGCACGAGGGCGCCGACAAGGGCATCGGCGTGCTGATCAAGCTCGCCCGCGCCGCCGACGTGCGCGGCAAGCCGCTGCCGTAGCCGCGTGCGCTAACCCCGCCAGCGCGGCAGCAGCGCCTGCGCGTTCTCGCGCTCGATGGCGCGCAGCAGCGCCGGCGGCAGGTTGAGCTTCCGCAAGCCGCCGACCGACTCCCCGATCGCAAAGTAGGGATAGTCGCTGCCGAACAGGATGTGGCCGTCAGGAACGAGGCTGCGCATCGCCGCCATGTTCACCGGGTAGTAGCCCTGTGCGGTGTCGAAATAAAGCTTGCGATATTCCGCCTCGACGCCGTCGGGAAACAGATCGGCGAATTTCTTTCGGAAGTCGGCCCGGTTGCTGTTCGCGAAGCCCGCGATGCGGCCGACCAGCATCGGCATCGTCCCACCATCGTGGGCAAAGATGAAGCGGATGCCAGGCAGCTCGCGCGTGACCTTGTTCAACAGCAGGCTCAGGATCGTGCGCGCCGAGTTCATCGGCCACTCGATCCAGGAGCCGGCGACCGGCGGCGTCATATAGCTCATGCCAACGCAGCACGGCGCATTGGTCGGATGCACGTAGACCACGGCCTTGCGGCGGTCGAGCTCGGCCAGGACCGGGCGGAATTTCGGATCGCCCAGCCAGAGATCGCCGTAGCTGGTTACGAGGCCGATGCCGTCGGCCTTGAGGGTGTCGAGGGCGTATTCGATTTCCTTGAGGCACGCGTCGATATCGGGCAGCGGCAAGGCCGCGAACAGTCCGAAGCGGCCTGGATGGTCGCGGCCGATGCGGGCGCCGAATTCGTTGAAAGCACGCGCCTTGTCCGCCGGCAGCGTGGATCCCGACGAGGCGATGCCTGTGGCGATGCCGTTGCGGTCAAGCTGGTCGATCGCGCGCTGCACCGTCCATCCCTTCTGTGCCGGGTTCTTGGCGACGGCCAGCGTCTCCGGCGGGAAGACGTGATAATGCACGTCGATGCGGTGAGGCTTGGCGGCGGGTTGCGCAAGAACGCTCCGCATGGGCGCGAGCGTGGCCGTCCCGAGCGCCGCGAAACCGGCGAGCACGTCGCGGCGTGATGCGCCTGTGCCGCAATGCAGGCAGGAATGATCCATCGCTATATCCCCCTCACATAAGCGATCCCCTCACATAGCGACCGCTTCGCACAGCCACTTGCGGGCTCGCCATCCCGGCGCCCGCAAGCCAATTCTTTTCCTATCGCCGCAGCGAAGTCCACCGCTCCCCGCGCGCTCGCGTCCTATGCAACGGTTTGCGGCGACGTCCGCTCGGCGGCCTTTTCGTCCAGCGGCATCATCGCCGGCAGTTGCAGTACGCTCGCGCGCTGCCCCGGCACGAGCCGCGTCAGCAGCACGACCTGGTCGTCCGGAAATTCCAGCGCGTCGTGATGGAGGTGCTGGGCCTCCGTGTCGACCTGGCGGAAGCGCGCGACCTTAGCGGCCACGATCGCCCGCCCAGCGCCTAGAATGTTCTCGTATTCGACGTCGCGATCGAAGGCGATCTCGGTCCCGGGCCGCAGGCAGACCGCTGTCGTAGGGTCTCCCACGCCGGAAAAGCCGCGGGTGATCGAATCCCCGAAACGGGTTGACACGAGCCTGTCACCGACGACGGCGTCCCGCGACGCGATTTGTTCAA
The DNA here is from genome assembly GCA_050725815.1 of Xanthobacteraceae bacterium. Classification (GTDB taxonomy): domain Bacteria; phylum Pseudomonadota; class Alphaproteobacteria; order Rhizobiales; family Xanthobacteraceae; genus VAZQ01. The sequence continues at coordinate 26,213 of JBOHIG010000407.1, read as the reverse complement.
GACTGTAATCGCACATGGGCATGCTCCTTTTCCTTCGCGCCGGCCCCTGCGAGCCTGCCTTCGTTAACGGGCGGCAGCGCAGCGTGTTCCCCACAAACGGCGAGGGCGCCCCGAGGGGGCGCCCTGCCATCAGCTATGCGCTGATGTGGCAGATTACTGATAGAAATCCGCCGCTTCGCCGCTACTACCCTGACAGACCCAGCTCGGGTTTGCGCTGTTGTATCCATTGGTGCCGCCGCAATCCGCGCCGCCGCGACGATACACGGGTCCCGAACCGTAGCCCGGCGCGGCGCCATAGGCGTAATAGCCATCGCCATAGTAGTTCGGCGCGGTCAGCGCGCTGCCGACGGCTACGCCGGCGGCAAAGCCCGCGGCCGGACCGATCCAACGGCCGCCACGCCAGTGACCGCCCCGCCAGTGGCCGCCGCGGCGCCACTGCACCTGCTCAATCGTTGACGAAGACTGCGTATTGCTCAACGCCATCGACTGCGACAGCGGAGCCGCCGCGGCGGCGCCTGCTGCCATGATCGGCAGGGAACCGGCCATCAATGCCGCGGCCAGAATTTTCGACGGGAACGTCATGTGTGATCTCCTCTGGTTTCATTCGATTCGTCTACAATAGGAGAACAAATATCGCCGCCCCCACGTTCCGGAGTTTCCATGCTCCGGAACGCGGCTTTGCTCACAATCGTGTGTGCAAAGTAATGATATTGGCGGCCTTTGAGTTCCGCCACGTCCAATCCTGCGCGTGCTTAAGGCTTCTGAAATTTCATCTACGGCTTCTGAAATTTCAGCACGAACTCATCGACCGGCCCGGTCCGCTTGTTCACATTGAAGTCGCGCTTGTCGGTGGGTTGGCGCAGGAAATCGGCCGAAGTCGCAAGCTTGAAACCGGCCGCTTCCACCTCGCGGCGCACGAGCGCTTCCTCGATGCGGTGCAGACTCTTGCCGACGCTGATTCCGTCGCCGGGACGGGCGGAATGGTCGGCGACGATCAGCATGGCGCCCGGCTTCAGCAGCGCGAACAGCTTGCGGTTCATCGCCGCGCGGTCGACCTGCATATAGCTGACGTCGTGGTAGTAGAACAGAAAGGTGATGAGATCGAGGTCGCGCAGCTCCGGCGGCGCGGGATCGTCGAACGGGCGCAGCACCAGGACGACCGACTTCATCGCCGCGTTGTTTGCGCGCGCGTCCCAGCGCTCCTTACCGCGGCCGCCGAACGTCGGCGCATTCTGCGCATAGACGACACCCTTGGGTGCTACCGTGCGCGCGAGCAATTCGGTCGAATAGCCGCCGCCGGCGCCCATATCGAGTACCCTCATGCCGGAGCGCACGCCGATGAAGGCAAGGAGCTTCACCGGGTCGCGGCGCTTGTCGATGACGCGGTCGGCATCGCTGCGGTCGGATGCACCGACGATGGTCGCATAGTCGGGCGCGCCCTGGGCGGCCGCCCCGGATGCGAAGCCGCAAAGAGCTGCCACGACGGCGAGTGCGGCGCAGGATTGGCGCGAGATTGGCATTCGATACCTCCCTATGTTTCGGCAACTCTTAGCACGCCGGCATAAGCTTTGGCTAACCAGGGCAAGGTACCTTTCAGCGATTTCCGGAGTATTGCGATTTGGAGTTGCTCGCTTCCGGAGGCTACTGGGTCCTTCTCGCCATCGTGGGCGCCGCCTGCGGGCTGCTCAATACGCTCGCCTCCTCAGGCTCGGCAGTCAGCTTGCCGATCCTGTTGATGCTCGGGCTCCCCGAAGGTTCGGCCAACGCGACCAACCGCCTTCCGGTCATGGTCGGCTCGGTCATGGCGTCATTCTCGTTCGCGCGGCGCGGCCAGATGGATTGGCGCGCGGCCGCCAAGCTTGTGCCGGCAGCCGCCCTTGGCAGCCTGGTCGGAGCGCTCTGGGCGGAAATGCTGCCCAACCGTCAGATAGGAATCGTCATCACCGGCGCGGTGCTGATCGCGCTGGTGCTTTTGTTCACCAAGATCAAGCAGGCGCTCGCCCAGGAAAGCACGTCGCCGCCGGAGATCACGCTCAAGTCGGTCGGGCTCATGTTCTTCGTCGGAGCATGGCTGGGGTTCATCGTGCTCGACGGCGCCACCTACCTCCTCCTCGTGCTTATTCTCGTCTGCGGCTATGCCCTCCCGCATGCCAACGCGCTGAAGGTGCTATTGATCGCGGTGACCACGCTGATCCCGATCGTGCTGTTCTCGGGAGCGGGCGAGGTCGTCTGGGCGGAAGGCGGAATGCTGGCGCTTGGCAGCATCGCCGGCGGCCACGCCGGCGCGCATTTCTCAAATCATCCGGCAGCCAAGATCTGGGCGTTCCGGCTCCTCGTCGCCGTCATCATTCTCGAACTGGTGCATCTCGGCTGGCACTATACCGCGCCATGGCGCGCGGCGACATAAAAGCGAACGCCGACGCCCTGATCACGCCGCCTTCGCCGCCACCTTGTGCATCGCCGTGCCTTCGTAGTGGCCGTGGATCGCCTTTACCGATTTGTCGATTGCGCCCCACAGCGCGGCAATCTCGGCGGCGGCTTCGGATGCGGAATCGTATTCCTTGGCGCCTTCGCCTTCGGCGAGCGCGAGCGAATAATTGTTCCGCTGGGTGATCTGCCCGCTCCAGACCGGCACGTTGAGGCTGGTCAATACCGCGCGCGCCTCCCGCACATAGGGCGACTCGGTGTTATCGCGCCGCGGCGGCACGCCGTTGATGACCACCGCATAAGGCCGCCGCAACTGGCGGGCGAGATCCATCGTTTCCTTGATAGCGGCAAGATCGAACAGCGTAAGCCGCGCCGGGATCACGATCAGGGTCGCGGCGTGGATGGCGTCGGTGACCACTGCCGACATGTTCGGCGGGGTGTCGATGAAGACCCATTCGTAGCCTTGGCGTTTGGCCGACGCGACAAGCTCCCGTACCCCGTCGGGGCCGGTGACCAGCGGCGGCTCGCCGGTGCCGCGAAGCCTGTGCCAGAGTGCGAGCGAGCCCTGCGGGTCGGCGTCGACCAGCAGGGTCCGACGGGAGGGCTTGTAGGCATGCGCGGCCAAGTGCGCCGCCAGCGTGCTTTTGCCCGAGCCGCCTTTGCGCGAGGCGAAGACGATGACGTTCATGAGAGCAACCCCTCAGTGATTCGCTCCCAAATTACCATGACCCGCGATTCGGCCCTACGGGTCTCGCGGCGTTTTCAGCCCTTGGTATCGGGGAACCCTCGCGGTCCGCGCGCATCACCGAGGCGTAAACATGTTAGACTTGTGCGCGAGGTTAGCGCGCCATCATGATGAAACGTGAAACATTTCCGATCGCGGATATCTATGTGCCGGTGAAGCGGCGGGCGACCCTCGATCCCAAAACTGTTGAAGACATCGCCGCCAGCATCCTCGATGTCGGCCAGCAGACCCCGATCCTGGTCCGTCAGGACGGCGCGCGGCTGGTGCTGGTCGAGGGCCTGCACCGGCTGGAGGCCTGCAAGGCGCTCGGCGAGACCACCATCGTCGGATACCTGGTCCAGCCGCGGAAGCATTAGGGGCGGTGTCCGCCCCGACGCGTCACTTCGTCTTCTTCTGCTGCGCCATGATTCGCCTGATCAGCGGGGCCCACCGGTCGATCTCGCTCTGCGCGAACTTGGCCAGTTCCGCCGGGCTCATAGGCGTCGGATCGATCGATTCTCGTTCGTTGCGGCTCTTGATCTCGGGGCGGTTCGACGCCTTGATGATCTCGGCGTTGAGCCGGTTCACGATGTTCTTTGGCATCTTCGCCGGGCCGGACAGCGAGAACCACGTCACCGATACGAAATCCTTGTGTCCGAGTTCGCGGAAGGTCGGCACCTGAGGCACGGAAGACAAGCGCTTCGCGGACGTCACCGCCAATCCCTTGAGCTTGCCCGACTGGATATGGGGACCAACCGCCGTCCAGGTGAGCACAGCGACTTTCACGCGGGCCGCGAGCACGTCGATGATCGCCCGCGCTCCGCCTTTATAGGCAATGTGATTGAACTTGATCTTCTCGAGCGCCGCGACGTATTCGGCATTCCAGTTGCCCATGGTGCCGAGGCCGGCCGAGGCGTAGTCCACGCCGCCGCTCTGCTTGCGTGCGTAAGCGATGAAGTCCTTGTAGGTGTTGATGCCCAGTGTCTCGTGCACCGTCAGCAGATTGGCCGTGCCGCCGAAATATCCGATATGCGCGAGGTCGCGCATCGGATCGTAGTTGACCTTCGCGCGCATGGCCGGCCCGACCACGATGACGGGAATGCCCGACACCATCAGCGTGTATCCGTCCGGCTCGGTGCGAGCCATCTGCTCGGCCACCGGGATGCCGCCGCCGCCGGGCCGGTTCTCGACGATGAATTGCTTGCCGAACGCTTGGCTCAAGGCCTCCGCATAGAGACGCGCAGGGGTGTCGGCGGCGCCGCCGGGCGAGAACGGTACGATGATGCGGACGGGCTTGGTCGGCCACTCCTGCGCGGCAGCCGGGACGGACAATAGCGTTAGCGAAAGCGCGGCCAGCACCGCGGCGAATGGACGTTTCATGTTTTCTGCTCCCGCACTTTGTTGCCTCTTGGGAGGACACGCAGTCACTTGCACCTCGCCATTACGATTTGAGGTCTTGATCGTTCAAATCGTCTGCAAATATCCAGTCGCGTGGACAAGGATTCGATTGCAAAAGGAGCGCATGACGGCACGCGTCTGTTAAGGCCATCCGACGTGTCAAATCGTCACGCCGATTTGCGCAGGACAAAGTTGACCCACGGCGACACGACGATGCCGCTCAAGCGGTGAAACCATCGCAGCATGTTATAGGCCAATGCCTTCTGGCGTGTGTGTCGGCATTCGCCACGCCACCAAACTTCCAGCATGTCGCGCGCGTCGGCTTCGTTTGTTGTCGCGAAATTCACAGACCGTTCCGGCGCATCAAGGCATGACACGATCTCGGCAACCGTCCCTCCGCGCAGGCCCTCCCTGAGCGCGGCCTCCCAGGTCACGGCGTGCGGGAAGCGGCCACAGTAGCGGAATGCCGCAAAGGCCAATCGATCCGGCATGTAATTCACGAACGGCAGGCTGGTCGTGTGCGTCTCGATCGGAAACCAGCGCCACGGCGTCTCGGTGACGACAAAGTAGCCTCCGGGAGCAAGCCGGTTCCAAAGATCGGGCATGAGCTGTTTGCGTTCGCTCGGAAGCAGGTGCTCGAAGACGGCGTTGAGCTGGATCACGTCAAAGCCGGAGCCGATCGAATCGGTCGCCAGCGGACCCGACATCCGGATCGTCGTCACCCGCGGGTGATCGGCAAATTGCGGGGTCGGTGAAACATCGACGCCGGTGAAATGGGCATTCGGAAACCGATCCAGCAGGGCGTCGATGGAGTGCCCGTCTCCGCAGCCGAAATCCAGAATCTTCAAACGGCCGTCGCGCGGCAGGTCGATAAAACGGTCAAACGTATAGGCGGTGCGAAACCGGACGAAACGATTCCGCTCCAGTTGCTCGGGCTTCCACGGTGCATTCATGCGGGTGACACTAACCGAGATCGTGCGGCGCGTCATGCCGCAATGGTTTTCCGCATCATCGCCGTTCCAGCCAGGCGCTGTAACGAGCTCTGAGTTCGTCCGTTGCCGGCGCGCCGTCATGGTGCACGGGTTCGGCAAGACCGCGCCCGGCGGCGGCGAGGCGGAACGCCATGGAGCGATAGGGCTCGGGGTATTTCGCAACGTCCGCCGTCTGCATCATGCGCGTGAATGCCTCCGACGGGACCACCGGATCGAGCCGGTCCTGCTCGTAGATCGCGGCACGTTCCAGGATCCGCCACTCACCGCCCCGGCACTCGAGCCGATCGAGGAAGCGGCTGCGCGAGGTCATATCGACGGCAAGATTGTCGATCTCCTGCCGCACCAGGATGACCACGTTGGTTTCGGCAACCGCACGCTCGCCCGCAACGCGCACGACCGACGGAAACAGCAGATGCTTCGACATCCCGCCGCGCTTGCACGCATCCACGAATTGCGCGAACGGACCGCGAAACCAGGACACGGCGATCTCGCCGTCGGGATGGAAGGTCGATAAGAGTTCGGGCCACCGCCGCTGGTCGCGGTAGTGACCCCATCGCTGGATCAGATCCGCGCAGGCAGCCTCGTCTGCGAGTGTCATGTTCTGCTGCAGCGCCTACTTGGTCTTGATACCGGAGCGCGTGACCAGGTCCCGCACCGCTGGAATCTCAGACTTGATGCGTGCAGTCAGTTGTTGCGGCGTGCCGGCGACCACTTCGAAGCCGGCCTTGCGCGCGAGCGCGCGCACCTCCGCCGTCTGGAACGCGGCGCGGCTTTCCTTGGCCAGCAAGGCCAGGATATCGGGCGGCACCCCCGCCGGGGCCAACAGCGCGTTGAAGGTGTCCGAAACGAATCCCTTGTAGCCCGCCTCGATCATGGTCGGCACGTTCGGCAATGAGAACCACCGCTTCTCACTGGTGACTGCCAGCGGATGCAGCTTGCCGCCTTGGATCAGCGCTTCGGCTGCCGCGAGCGCGACCGATCCAATCTGCGTAGTTCCTTCCATCACCGCCGCCACCGCGGGACCGGCGCCGCGGTATGGCACGTGCACCATCTGGATGCCGGCGCGCAGCTTGAGCAACTCGCCGGTGAGGTGCGATTTGGTGCCAGCTCCCGGACTCGCATAGTTGAACTTGCTCGGATCGGCCTTCGCCTGCCGCACCAGGTCGGCGATGGTCTTGATGTCGCTGCCCGCGCGCACGATCAGGATGTTGGGCGCGTTGACCAGCTCGGACACCGGCGCAAAGTCCTTGAAGGGGTCGTAGGGCAGCTTGGGAAACAGCGCCGGATTGACTGCGATCGCGGTCGAGGTGACCAGCAGTGTGTAGCCGTCGGGCTTGGCGCGGGCGACCTGCCCCATGCCGATATTGCCGGATGCGCCGGCGCGATTGTCCACGACGAACTGCTGCCCGAGTTTCTTCGACAACACGGCGCCGAGGATGCGTGCGATGATGTCGGTCGGTCCGCCTGGCGCGAACGGTACGATCAGCGTGACCGGCCGCTCGGGGTAGGCCGCCTGGGCATGCCCGGACATGAGGCCGAAGATGAGGGCCGCACAGGCAACCGAGCACGCCCATCGGCGCAGGCCGACGCGCCATGCAGTCAAACGCACTGATCCGTTCGCTTGTGTCATGTTCGTCTCCCCCCTGGGCCTGGATCGTTGCTTGGCAGCGTGTTTGACGATACGGCGCGGGGCGAAACAGGCAAGGCTTTCGGGCACATAAGGCGCGTGCCTGTTCAGTGACAAACGGTCGATAGCTCACCCGAAAGCTTGTGGAAAACCTTGTGGATAAGCCGGCGCCGCGTGTTGATAAGGTCGCTGATATCTGTGGGTAACTCCTTGTGAATTGCGGGAATTGTGACAGATCCATGACGCCAGCCCCTGGCCCGGATACCGCCACGACCGTCGCTCGGCTCGCGGCCGAAGGAACCTCAGCCCTGCGCATCCTGGATGGCCTCGCAGAAGTCTTCGATTCCACCGAGGCGGTCGTCAGCGCCTTCGAAACCGGGCCCGGCCAATGGACGGTCGCGATCCACTTCCGGGCCCCGCCGAACCAGAGCGCGGTGCGCGCGCTGGTCGCCATGGTCGGCGACGCCGATGCCGCCAATGCGCTGGTGTTCGAGCCGGTCGAGGCCAAGGACTGGGTAAAGGCGAGCCTTGATGGGTTGCCCCCGGTTGAGGCCGGCCGCTTCGTTGTCCACGGCGCGCATGACCGCATGCGCATTCGTCCCAACCGCATCGGAATCGAGATCGAGGCGGCGCTCGCCTTCGGCACCGGCCATCACGGCACCACCCGCGGATGCCTGCTGGCGCTCGATCGCATCGCAAAGGCGCGGCGGCCGGGGAAGGTTCTGGACCTGGGGACCGGCTCGGGTGTTCTCGCCATTGCGGCGGCACGCCGTCTGCGTACGTCCGTATTGGCAAGCGACATCGATCCGGGTGCGGTGCGCATCGCGCGACACAATGCGAGGCGCAACCGCGCCGACGCCGAATTCATCCAAGCTCGCGGCGTCACCGCGCGGCGCTTGCGCGCGCGCGTTCCCTACGATCTCGTGCTGGCCAATATCCTGCTCGGGCCGCTGCAGCGGCTGGCGACGCCGCTGGCGCGGCTGGTTGCGCCCGGCGGGCGCATCGTGCTGTCGGGCCTGCTCACGACGCATGCCAATGCAGCGCTCGCCGCCTATCGCACGCAGGGCTTCGCGCTCGACCGGCGCATCGTACTGGAGGATTGGGCCACGCTGGTGCTGCGGGCCCCTCCCCGCACACGCAGCCGAAAGAGAAGAATGTGATAGATTGCCGCCATGTTCGAAGCGAAGTTCCAGACCTTCGGTGATGCCGCCGACCCGGCGGCCGGACCGCCGCGCGTGCGGGCGCTGCGCACCGAGCTGACGCGGCGCAAGCTCACCGGCTTCGTGGTGCCGCACGCCGACTGCCATCAGAGCGAATACCTGCCGCGGTCGGAGGAGCGGCTCTCCTGGCTCACCGGGTTTACCGGCTCGGCCGGTGTTGCAATCGTGCTGATGGATCAGGCGGTGCTGTTTGTCGACGGGCGATACACCCTGCAGGCGCGCGAGCAGGTCGACACCGTACTGTTCGACATCGAGCACCTGGTCGAGACGCCGCCCGACCAGTGGATCGAGCGCAATCTCGGCAAGGGCGCTGCGCTCGGCTATGACCCGTGGCTGCACACGGTCGAGGGCGCCGAGAAGCTTGCCAAGGCCTGCACAAATGCCGGCGCGACCCTGGTGGCGATCGAACCCAATCCAATCGACGCGCTCTGGGAGAACCGCCCCGCGGCCCCGCTCGGGCCGGTGAAGCTCCACGACATCCGCTTCGCGGGCGAGCTGGCGGAGATCAAGCTCGCACAGATCCGCCCCGAGATCGGGAAGCTTAATGCTAACGCGTTGGTGGTGTCCGATCCGCACGCGGTCGCCTGGACCTTCAACATTCGTGGCTCCGACGTCGCCCATACGCCGCTGCCGTTATCGTTCGCGACGATCCCGCGCGAAGGCCGCCCGTCGCTCTACATCGACAGCCGCAAGCTTTCGAACGACGTGCGACATCGGCTGGAGTCGCTCGCCGACGTGAAGGAGCCCGACGTTTTCTCCCGCGACCTCGCGATGCTCGGCGCCGAGCACAAGACCGTGCGGCTCGATCAAGCCACCGGCGCCGACGCGCTCGCTCGCCTGGTCATCGGGCGCGGCGGCAAGGTCACGCGCGGCCCCGATCCGATCGCCATGCTCAAGGCGGTGAAGAACGCGGTCGAGATCGAAGGCGCGCGCGCGGCGCACCGGCGCGATGGTGCGGCCGTCGTGCGTTTCCTCGCCTGGTTCGATCGCGAGGCGCCTTCCGGCAACCTCACCGAAATCGACGCGGTCGAGGCGCTGGAGAGTTTCCGCCGCGAGAGCGGCCTGCTCAAGGACATCTCGTTCGCGACCATCGCCGGCGCCGGCCCCGATGGCGCGATCGTGCACTACCGCGTCACCCGCAAGACCAACCGCACCATCTCGTCCGGCGACCTCATGCTGATCGATTCCGGCGGCCAATATGAGGACGGCACCACCGACATCACCCGCACCGTCATCGTTGGCGAACCCACCGCGGAGATGCGCGCGCGCTTTACCCGCGTGCTCAAAGGCCATATCGCGATCGCCAGCGCGGTGTTTCCCGAGGGGACGAGCGGCGCGCAGCTCGATTCCTTCGCGCGGCAATATCTCTGGCTGGTAGGCCTCGATTTCGACCACGGCACCGGCCACGGTGTCGGCAGCTATCTTTCGGTGCACGAAGGGCCGGCGCGCATCTCCAAGCTCGGAACCGCGCCGCTCAAGCGCGGCATGATCCTCTCCAACGAGCCCGGCTATTACAAAGCCGGTCACTACGGCATCAGAATCGAGAATCTCGTCCTGGTGACAGAAGCACCGTCGGTCGCCGACGGCGAGAAGCCGCTCAACCGGTTCGAGACCCTGACGCTGGCGCCGATCGACCGGCGGCTCGTCCGCCGCGACTTGCTCAGCGCGGGCGAAGCGCGATGGCTCGACGAGTATCACGCGCGCGTGGCCGCGACGCTGGGGCCACTGGTCGATGCAGCGAGTGCGACCTGGCTGACCGCCGCGACCCGCTCGATCGGATAACGCCGGCCGCGCGCTCTCGGCACACGGTGAACGCTCCGCGCGCGGGACGGCAACGGCAACGATGCATAAGCGATGCACTTCACCGCCCTGGTAGACTGATCGTGCCGAATCAAACCAGATGGAGGCAAATTCTTTTACCTTTAACGGGCAAATTGATAAAATTGTCGCGTTGAACCGGCTGCGCTGCCCGACTATTTTGGGCTCGGAGATCTCCTATGAGCTGCTGCGACGAAACTACGGCCATCGTGCCAAGCACCGACGTGTCGCGCCGATCCGTGCTGAAGGGGGCGACGATCGTCGCAAGCGTGCTCCCAACCGCCACGCCGACCGCCGCGCAGGGCAAGCTCATCAAGCTCGCCTATTGCAGTCAGTTGCTCTGCGGCGTGCCCTACGAGGTTGCGCGCGCGGGCGGTCATTTCAAGAACCACGGCCTCAACGTGGAGCTGGTCTATACCCGCGGCGGCGGCGCCGCGATGCAGGCGTTGATCGGCGGCGCCGTAGATTACGCCGCAACGTCACTGGACGTCGCCATCACCGCTTTCACCAAGGGCGCCGACGTCCGGCGTTTCGCGGTGACCGGACAGTTGCCGTTGTTCGCGCTGGTCACGTCGCCCAAAAGCGCCGGCACGATCCGAACCGTAAAGGACCTCGAAGGCAAGACCGTCGCGGTCTCCGCGCTCGGCAACGCCGACCATGCGCTCACGCTCTACCTGCTCAAGCAAGCGGGGGCCGACTCCAAGAAGGTCAAGTTCGCCACGATGGGCGTCAACCTGCTCGAGGCGCTACGCCAGGGCCAGATCGACGCCGGCATGGTGCAGGAGCCTGCGCTGACCGTGCTGCAGCGCGCGAAGGCGCGCGTGCTCGTCAATGCCATGGATCTCGCCGACGCCTACCGATACATCGGCGGCACCTACGAATTCATGGGCGTCGCGGTGCGCGGCAAGGAGATCAAGCAGCGGCATCAGGAGATGGTGGCGCTCACCAAAGCGCTTACCGACGCGCTGAAGGCGCTTTCCAAGATGAGCGGCGAGCAGTTGATCGCGTCGCTGCCCAAGGCGATGACGACGGGCCTCAACATCAAGGAATTCGGAGATATCCTCGTTCGTTACCGCAACTCGCTCTATCCGCTCGCGGTGACGATCGACCTCAAGGCCGCCAGCCGCGTCGCCGACACGCTGAAGATCGGCGGCCTGATCAAGCCGGACGCGACGATCGTCGGGCTGCACGACACCTCGATCGTGGGGAGTTAGTGCGCTGCGCGTCCGTAACCTTACGATCTCCTACGGCAGCGAACCCGTTCTCGAAGGCGCAAGCATCGAAGTCGGAAAAGGCCAGTTCGTTAGCCTGGTCGGTCCGTCGGGCTCCGGCAAGTCGAGCCTGTTGCGCGCGGTGATCGGCCTCCAGAAGCCGCTCGCCGGCACGGTCGAGCCGGGCGTCGCGCCATCCGAAATCGGCATGCTGTTCCAGGACGATGCGCTGCTGCCGTGGAAGTCGGCTCGCGACAATGTCGCGCTTGGGCTTGGTTTCCACGGCATCGGTCGCAGCAAGGCGCTCCAGCAGGTGGATTTCTGGCTGGATAAGCTCGGCCTTGCAGGCTTCGGCGACCGCTTTCCGCGCCACCTCTCGGGCGGCCAGCGCAAGCGCGTCGCGCTCGCACAGGTGCTGGCGATGAAGCCGAAGCTTATGCTCATGGACGAGCCGTTCGCGTCGCTCGACGCCATCGTGCGCGCCCGCATCATCCAGGACGTCGCCGCGCTGGTCGAGCGCGAGGGCATCAGCGTACTGCTGGTCACCCACGACCTGGAAGAGGCGCTGAGCCTGTCCGACTGCATCTACCTCCTGTCGCAAGGTCCGCGCGCACGCGTCACGCAACAGTACGCGGTGTCGATCCCGCGTCCGCGCGATCCGGTCAAGGCGCGCACGCATCCGGCCTTCGCGCCGCTCTATGAGAAGCTCTGGACGGATCTCTCCCACGAAGTCGGTCTCGACCAGCCCGCCGAGGCGGCCGAATGAACAACCTCGATCCCCGCTGGGCGCCGGTGCGCCGCTTCATCGCCCTGGGCGTGCTGCTCGCGATCTGGCAGGCGGCGGGCAACGCCGGCATGCTCAATCCCCTGTTCATGCCGACGCCGGGCCAGATCGGATCGGCGCTTTACGAGCTGTTCGCGGACGGGCGCATCTGGCCGCACCTGGAAGCGACCTTCGCGGCCGCCCTGCTCGGGCTGGTCATCGGGATTGCTATCGGCGTCGTTCTCGGTGTGCTCGCCGCCTTGGTCCCGGTCGTCGCGGAACTGCTCGAACCGGTGATGACGCTGCTCAACGCCATTCCGCGCGTGATTCTGGCGCCGCTGTTCGTGATCTGGTTCGGAATCGATCTTGGTTCCAAGGTCGCGCTCGCCATCATCCTGGTGGCGGTTCTGATCTTCTTCACCGTGTTCACCGGCATCCGGCAGGTCGATCGCAAGCTGGTCGAGCGCATCATCACGCTCGGCGGCGGGCGCTGGGCCTTGGTGCGCCACGTCTATCTGCCCTCGGTCGCCGCCTGGGTGATGGGCAATCTCAAGGTCGCGGTCGGCTTCGCGTTCACCGGCGCGGTGGTCGGCGAGTTCGTGGCGGCGAGCCGCGGGCTGGGCTATCTGCTGTCGTTCGCGCAGAGCACGTATAATTCGGCGCTGATGCTGGCGCTGGTGCTGCTCATGATGGTGGTGGTGCTGGTGATCTTCGCGGTCGCCGGCAAGCTCGAAAAGTATCTGCTGCGCTGGCAATAGAGGCGCGCTGCGATGACTGCCACTTGCCGTGAAGCCTGTTGCAGCGCGCCCCCTCGCCTCACCGTCGCTGAGCTGTTCGAGCGCGGCTTCCGTCGCAACCGGCTGGCGCCGTTGCCGATCGAAGGCGCACGCTGCAACGGCGCGGACGACAACGACGCACAATTTTCCATCGAGGTGGCAGACGGCAAGCTCGCCGCCATTGGCTTTCGTGCCTCCTGTTGCGCGACGCTGATCGCCTATTGCGAATTCATTGCCGAGATCGCGCCGGGCTTCCGCCTGGAGATCGCGCGCGGATTGACGGCGGCAAACCTGGTCGAAGGCCTGCCGGGCGTTCCTGCGCTCAAGCGCGACCGCGCTGTGCTCGCGATCACCGCCTTCCGCGCCGCGCTGGCGGAGGCGACGAATTATTCCAACCAATCGGGGCCGGACTTGGCCCGGACATCACGCTTGGGGGCGCACAGTCCGTCCTAAGCGGATAGCGGGGACACAAGGGCGTCCACGACCGTCTTCGTCGGGCTATCCGGCCGCGACGACCACAGAAGCGATCATCAATCGGGGAGAGCCAGCAATGAAAGTCGCGTATATCTTCGCCACCTCGCGCCATTCGGTTTCCTATGTTCTCGCCAAGATGATCCTGCCGCAGCTCGAAGAGAACCGGCACGGTGTCGACGTCGTCGGCATGTTCTTCTTCGAGGACAACAACTACGTGCTGGTCGACGGCAACCCCATTGGCGCGCGGCTGCACAAGGTCGCGAAGGCAAAGGACATGCTGCTGATGGGATGCGACCAGTGCTGCTACGAGCGTGAGATCGCCGACAAGCTGTTTCCCGGGGTGCCCATCGGCTGCTTTCCCGATCTCTACAAGGCGCTCTCCGGCAACATGCCGGACCAAGTGATTACGCTGTAGCGGTCCCTTCCATCATACCGGAGCACGCCGAGCTATGTCCCGGAATGCCAGCAAGGTTTTGGTATTGGAACTTTGCAGCCTTCGCAGCGTTGGTGGTTATCGCGTTCATAGCGAGGCAACCACCCATGCTGACGACCATCCTCATTGTCGTTCTGATCCTGGCGCTGATCGGCGCGCTGCCGACCTGGGGTTACAGCCGCAACTGGGGCTACGCTCCCGGTGGCGGGCTCGGCCTGATCCTGATCATCGTGCTCGTTCTGGTACTGACGGGACACGTATAACGGCGCGCGCGACACGCCAGCGGCACGCACTAGGCCGGGCGGCCTTGCGCGGGCTCGACAAGCGCGAGCCATTCATCCTCGCTCAGGACTGTCACGCCGAGCTCCTTGGCCTTGCCAAGCTTTGAGCCGGCGCCGGGACCTGCGACGACATAGTCGGTTTTCTTCGACACTGAGCCGGCGGACTTGGCCCCGAGCCGTTCGGCCATGGCTTTGGCCTCGTCGCGAGTCATCTTCTCGAGCGAGCCGGTGAAAACCACGGTCTTGCCGGCGACGGGGGAATCCCGGCGCGTTTTCTCCGCGTCGAGGATGCGCACCTCCTTCGTAAGCCGCTCGACGATCCCACGGTTGTGCTCCTCGCCAAAATAGGCGGCGATGCTGTCAATCACGGTCCCGCCGATCTGATCAAGATTGTCCATTTCCTCGCGGGTCTCGATGTCGCCTTTCGCCACGTTCAAACAGGCGTCGTGAAATGCCGTCCATGAGCCATAGGCGCGCGCCAGCATCCGCGCCGTGGTTTCGCCGACATGGCGCATGCCGAGCGAATAGATGAAGCGATCGAGCGAAATCTCGCGCCGCGCCGCGATGGCGGCAAACAAATTGCGCACCGAGGTTTCGCCATAGCCTTCGATCTCCTCCAGCTTGAGCTTCCGATTGCGCGCCTCCAGCGTGAAGATCTCGCCCGGCTCCTTGATCCATCCCTCCTCGAAGAAATGATTGATCTGCTTCTCGCCGAGCCCCTCGATATCGAAGGCTCGCCGCGACACGAAGTGCTTAAGGTGCTCGGTCTTCTGGAACGGGCAGGCGAATTCGCCCGAGCAGCGGAAGCGCACCCCCTCCTCGCCCGCCGTGTTCAACTCGCGCACCACCGGCGTCTTGAGCGGACACGGGCATTTCGTTGGGAAGCTGTAAGGCGTCGCTGTCTTCGGGCGCTTCTCCATCACCACGCCCAGCACCTGCGGAATCACGTCGCCCGCGCGCTGGATTGTCACGGTGTCGCCGATGCGCACGTCCAGCCGGGCGATTTCGTCGGCGTTGTGCAGTGTCGCGTTCTGCACCACGACGCCACCCACGGTGACAGGGTCGAGCTTGGCGACTGGGGTGAGCGCGCCGGTGCGGCCGACCTGGATGTCGATGTCATTGACGATGGTGGTCGCCTTCTCGGCCGCGAATTTGTGCGCGATCGCCCAGCGTGGGCGACGCGACACGAAGCCGAGCCGTTCCTGCCAATCGAGGCGATCGACCTTGTAGACGACCCCATCGATGTCGTAGTCGAGCTTGGCGCGTTTGGCCTCGATCGCGCGGTGGAATGCGAGCATCTCGTCGACGGAGCGAACGATCTTCCATTCCGGATTGACGATGAATCCGATCCTGTCCAGCCATTCGATCATGCCGGCCTGTGTCGGCGCCGCCTTGTCCGCGATCTCCCCCCACGAATAGGCGAAGAAGTGCAGCGACCGCGACGCGGTGACGCCAGGGTCCTTCTGGCGGAGCGATCCGGCTGCCGAGTTGCGCGGGTTAGCGAAGATCTGGTCTCCAACATCCGCTTGGCGCTTGTTGAGCGTAAGGAAGGCCGCTTTGGTCATGTAGATTTCGCCGCGGATTTCGCAAACTGCCGGGATTTTTTTGCCCTTGAGCTTGTGCGGGATTTCCTTGATGGTCCGCACATTGGCGGTGACATCCTCACCCACGCTGCCATCGCCGCGCGTGGCGGCGGTTGTGAGTTCGCCGTCCTGGTAGCGCAACGACATCGAAAGGCCGTCTATCTTCGGTTCGGCGGTGAAGGTGATCGGCTCGTCCCTTTCCAGTTTCAAGAAGCGGCGGATGCGGCCGACGAAATCGCCGACTTCCTCGGCGCTGAACGCATTTTCCAACGACAGCATCGGTACCGTGTGCCGCACCTTGGCGAACCCACGCGCCGGCGCCGCGCCAACCTGGTAAGTTTCGCTAAATAATGAGGCTGCCAGTTCCGGAAAGCGCGCTTCGATCTGCTGGTAACGCCGCTTGAGGACATCGTATTCGGCGTCTGATATTGCGGGCGCATCCCGCAGATAATACGCCTCTCCATGTACCTTTAGCTCTTCGGACAGCCGCGCGTGCTCGGCGCTGGCCTGCCTTTCGGTCAGCGCATCGACGGCGATCTTGGCGGGGTCGCGGGGCGGCATGGACACTATCTACGTCATGCCGAGGCGGCCGCCAACGCGGTCCGCAAGGCCGTATTTTTGACCGGTCCGACGCGGTAGGATTGCCGCCGTCCCCGACCAGGCCCGTTCCCAACGAGGCATGGCGCAACGTCCATCAGGGAGGTCCTCATGCGAGCAGTCGCCGCAATCACGATATCCGCCGCCATTGTCCTCTCCGGCGGCACGGCCGCGGCGCAAGTCACCGCGCTGACCAATATCACCTTGATCGATGGAACCGGGGCGGCTCCGCAGAGCGGCGTCACCATCGTGATGCAGAACGGCCGCATCTCGGCGATCGGCCGCGACGTGAAGGCGCCGGCCGGCGCGACAGTCATCGACCTCAGCGGCAAGTACGTCGTGCCGGGCATCATCAACGGTCACGGCCATGTTGGCCCCGCGCCGCACGGCCCGAAGGTGCGCCAGTACGCGTCATATGGCGTGACCACGACCACCAGCATGGGGTCCGATCCCGACGCCATCAGCGAATACAAGGCGCGCACTCGCGCCGGCGACATCCGCGGCTCGCGGGTGCTGACGGTGATGTACCGCTTCACCACCATGCTCACGCCCGGCGCCGGCTACGACTACCGCACACCCGAAGCTGCTCGTGGCAAGGTCGACGAGATCGCCAAGAAAGGCGCCGACATGCTCAAGGTCTGGGTCGACGCGCAGGGCGGCAAGGTTCCGCGGCTATCGCGCGAGATGGTGCGGGTGATCGTCGATCAGGGCCGCAAGCACAATCTCATCACCGGCGCGCACATCGTGGAGCTTGCCGACGCCGACATGGTCATCGACGAAGGCGTGCAAATCCTGCTGCACAACGTGCGCGACCAAGAGGTCGGCCCCGACTTCATCGCGAAGCTGAAAGGCCGCCACATCACGGTGATCTCCACGCTCGCCCGCGAGGAAGCGATGTTCGCCTACGGCAACGACGGGCCGGGCTTCACCGATAATCCGTTCTTCACCAAGGCAGTGCCGCCGGAGCACATCACAAGACTCAAGGAGAAGGTCCGTCCGCAGCAGGCGAAGATGCCCACGCGCGACCGCGCCATCCGCGCTCTCGATACCGACAAGAAGAACCTCAAGAAGATGGCGGACGCCGGCGTGCGCTTCGGCTTCGGCACCGACTCCGGCGACCTGCGCCGGTTCCTGATCGCGGGCTTCTTCGAGCACCGGCAGATGGAGCTGATGATCCAGGCCGGGCTGACGCCCATGCAGGTGATCCAGGCATTCTCCAAGAACAATGCCGAGGCCTACGGCATCGACAAGGACTACGGCACGCTCGCGCTCGGCAAGGCCGCCGACCTGCTGGTGCTCACGAAGAATCCGCTGGAGGACATCCTCAACATGCGCACGCTGGAGGCGGTCTATATCGGCGGGAAGAAGTTCGAATAAGGGAGGTAACAGCCATGACCACGTTCCGTCACGCCGCCACTGCGGCGGCGACGTTGGTTGCCGCATTCGGGCTGAGCCCATCGATGGCAACCGCGAATGATGTCCCGAAATTCGAGGTCGACGCGAAATGGCCGAAGGATTTGCCGGGCACCTGGATCACCGGCCGTCTCGGCGGCGTCTGCATGGACGCCAAGGGCGACAACGTCTACGTCGTCAACCGCCAGGACATCACCCGCGAGGAGAAGGAAACCTCCACTCCCGCCCCGGCGATCATCAAGTTCAATCCGGCCGGCGACGTGGTCGCCTCCTGGGGCAATCCGAAGACCGTCCCCGGCTCGATCCACGGCTGCTTCGTCGATCTCGCCGGCAATATCTTCGTCGCCGGCAATGCCGACGCCATGATCCAGAAATATGGCCCGGACGCCAAGCTCCTCCTTCAGATCGGCCAGCGTGGCAAGTTCGATTCCATCGACGGGACGCGCAAAGGGCGGGGCAACAACACCGCCCGCGACCAGCTCCACATGCCCGCCGGAATGGTCGTCGATCCGGACAATGGCGACATCTTCGTCGCCGACGGCTATGGCAACCGGCGTATCGTGGTGTTCGACAAGGACGGCAAGTTCCTGCGTCAATGGGGCCGGCAGGCGACGCCCGAGGAAACCCAGAAGGCCGTGCCAGGCGTGTTCGCGCAGGTCGTGCACTGCATCGCCATGAGCAACGCGGGGCTGATCTATGTGTGCGACCGGCAGGGCAACCGCGTGCAGGTGTATCGCAAGGACGGCACATTCGTGCGCAACATCCTGGTGCGCCATGACGCCGGCAAGGTGCCGGACCGGCGCGGCGCGGCGTGGTGGGTCGCCTTCTCGCCCGACAAGGCGCAACGGTTCATCTACGTAATGGACGGCGGCGCCGAGCAGGTGCACATCCTCGACCACGCCAGCGGGAAGCCCCTATCGCGCTTCGGGCGGCCGGGCCACCAGATTGGCAACTTCACGCACGGCCACACCATTGCGGTGGACTCCGAAGGCAGATCTACGTCGCCGAGACCGACTGGGGCCGGCGCATCCAGAAGTTCAGGATCGTGAAGTAATCTACTGCTCCCCCGGCCGCGGCAGCTCAAGCGGAGTGCCGCGGCCCATCTCACGGCACTGCTCGTAGACCCATTGCGCGATCGCGAGGTCGGCGGCAGCGGTGCCGTTGTTGTTGGCGTGCAGGGTGATCTGCTTGTCGCTGGTGCGGCCCGGGAACGAGCCATCGAGGACCTCGCCGAGTTCGTGGATCTTCTCCCAGCCGATGATCCCCTTCTGAAGCGGGTCGTAGATTCCGGCCTGACGCTCCTGCTCGATCGATTCCCGCCAGTTGGTGACGATGAAATCCGCCCGCCGCACGGTCTCATCATCGTTCTCGCGGCGGCCCTCCTTGAGCCAGCCGCCCGCAACCAGCGCGCTGTTGGAGCCGACGACCGTCACCAGATGCTGCCCGGGCTCGAGCCAGGCGCCATCGAACACCGGCACGTTCGAGCTGGTCGCGCAGATCACCACGTCGGCACCGCGCACGACTTGCTCCGGCGCATCGACCGGCACGAATGCGGCGTCGACCAGCGCCGCCATGCGCCGGCAGAAATTCTCGCGGTTGTCGGGGTTGCGGCTGAACACCTTGTAGGTCTCGATCTTGCGCTCGTTCTGCAGGGCGAGCACCTTGTGCAGGGCTTGGCCCCCTGCCCCGAACACGCCCGCGACCCTGGCGTCCCTGCGCGCGAGATGACGGAAGCCGACCCCGCTCGTTGCCGCTGTACGCAGCGCCATCAGACTCGAGAAACCGATCCGCTTCTCGGTGATCTCGCCGATCATGATGCACTGGAGCGCGGCGGTTTCCGCGTTCCACAAGAGATAGACCGGATGCTCGCGATACGGATAGTCCTGGCTGGTTGGATCGTGGGCGACCTGCTCACCGCGGGTGAGCGAGCCGATCACGCCGAGTCCGTCCACGCCGCCTGGAAAGCTCGATATCCGCACATTGTTGCGCGAATGCACACGCCGGCGCGGCGCGTTGATGATCGGAAAGCCCTGCGCCTCCCGGTAGCCCTGCTCGACCAGATCGATGGCCTGGGCGATGTCGATGACGTTGGTGATGTCCTGCGGACGCAGCAGCAGGACATCGTAGTTGCGGCGGTTCATTTGGTGTTCTCCGATACGACGGAGAGCACAGTACCAACGCGAGGGCGGAACATCACCCCGCCGCCTTGATCAGCCGTTCGGCGGCGGCGCGCGCTTCCGCGGTGATCTCGGCGCCGGCGAGCATGCGCGCAATCTCCTCGCGGCGGCGCTCGGCGGCGACCTCGGCAACGCGCGTCGCCATCCGCCGGCCGCGGTCGAGCACGTCCTTGCTGATGAGGTAGTGGCGGTCGGCGCGGGCGGCGACCTGCGGGGCATGGGTGACCGCGAGCACCTGCGCGCGCTTGGCCAGACGGGCTAGCCGCACGCCTATGGCGTCGGCGACGGCGCCGCCCACGCCGGTGTCGATCTCGTCGAACACCAGCGTCGGCGCCGAGCCGCGGTCGGCAAGCACGACCTTGAGCGCGAGCAGGAAACGCGCGAGTTCTCCGCCGGAGGCGACCTTCATCAGCGGCCCCGGCCGGGTGCCGGGATTGGTCTGCACCCAGAACTCGACGCGGTCGAAGCCGTGCGGGCCCGCAGAGGCTTCCTCGCCCGCGATCGAGGTGGAGAATTTTGCGCGCTCGAGCTTGAGTGGCTTGAGCTCGGCATTGACCGCCTTGTCGAGCTTCTCAGCAGCCTTGCGCCGCCTGTCCGACAGGGCCGCGGCCGCCGCGCGGTAATTTTCCGCCGCCTCGCGCGCAGCAGTTTCGAGGCCAGCAAGCCTCTCCGCACCGGCATCGAGCAACGCAAGCTCGCGACCATGCCGCGCGGCTAGCGCGTTAAGCTGGTCGACCGGCACGTCGTATTTGCGCGCGGCCGCGCGCAATGCGAACAACCGTTCCTCGATCCGTTCCTGCTCGTGCGGATCGTGATCGGCGGTGCGCAGCGCTTCGTCGAGGAGCGCGCGCGCCTCCTCAAGCGCGCCCAAGGCTGTGTCGAAAGCCCTGACCGCCGGCTCAATCAGCGCAGGCGCCTGCGCGGTGCGGCGTTCGAGGCGGCGCACCGCCGCGGCCAAGGCCGGCACCGGCGATTGGCCGCCGACAACCGCTTCGTGCGCGTCGCGCAGGTCGCCCGCGACCTTCTCCGTCTGCATCATGGCGGCGCGGCGCTCCGCAAGCGTGGTCTCCTCCGACGGCTCGGGGCTGAGCGTACGCAACTCCTCGACCGCATGGCGCAGCCAATCGGCTTCCCGCTGCGCTCGCTCGACCGCGGCGCGGTGCTCGGCAAGCTCGGCTTCGCGCACGCGTCGCTCGTCCCATCGCCGCGCGACCTCGCCGGCCACCGCCTCGTGGCCTGCGAAGGCATCGAGCAGCATGCGATGGGTTGCGGCATCCACCAGCGCGCGGTCATCGTGCTGGCCGTGGATCTCCACCAGGGCAGCGCCAAGCGTCCTGAGCGTCTGCACGCTCACGGGCTGATCGTTGACAGTGGCGCGGGTGCGCCCGTCCGCGAACTGGACCCGGCGCAAGATTAACTGGTCGTCGTCGGGGATATCGCTTGCGGCCATGACCGAGCGAACCGGATGGCTGCGTGGAAGCTCGAAGGCCGCCGTCACCTGGCCCTGCTCGCTGCCCTGCCGCACCAGCGCGACGTCGCCCCGCCCGCCGAGCGCCAGCGCGAAGGCATCCAGCAGGATCGACTTGCCGGCGCCTGTCTCGCCGGTAAGCGCAGCAAGACCGCCTGCGAAGTCGACGTCGAGACGGTCGATCAGGACGATGTCGCGGATCGAAAGCCGGGTGAGCATGGGTCGGACGACAATCGGCGAAGGAATGGAACCGGACAGAAGGATAGTTGCGATTCTGCCCGCTGTCGTCCGCCTTGTCGTTGCTTTAGCCGGTGCGGAGCTTGCGGAATGCCTGGCTGATCCAGGAGCCCCGGTTCTCAGCTGGCTCCAAACCGCGCGCCCGTACCAGGGCGTAAGCATCCTTGTACCAACGGCTTTGCGGGAAATTGTGCCCGAGCACCGCAGCCGACGTCTGGGCTTCGTTCACGATGCCGAGCGACATGTAGGCCTCGGTCAGCCGCAGCAACGCCTCCTCGACGTGGCGGGTACGCTGATAGCGGGTCACCACGATCTTGAACCGGTTGATCGCACCGGTGTAGTCGCGCCGCTCCATGTAGTAGCGGCCGATCATCATCTCCTGCCCGGCAAGCTGATCGTGCGCCATCTCGATCCGCCGTTTGGCGGACACCGCGTATTCCGACGTTGGATATTTGCGGACGACTTCGTCGAAGGCGGAGATCGCCTTGTCGGTGCGATCCTGGTCGCGTGTGATGTCGCGAATCTGGTCGAAATAGCACGAGCCGATCAGGAACTGCGCGTAGGCGGCGTCCGGGCTGCCGGGATGAAGCTGGATGTAGCGGCGCGAGGCGCTGATCGATTCCTCATATGAGCCGGCCTGGTAATAGGCATAGGCCGACATGATCAGCGACTTGCGCGCCCAATCGGAATATGGGTGCTGGCGGTCGACTTCCTCGAACCGCTTGGCCGCGTTCTTTACGTCCTTCTTGGCGTTGAGGTAGTAAAGTCCCTCGTTGTAGAGCTTGTCGGCGGGCTCATCGAGGAACGGATCGTCCTTCGGCCCAAAATACTTCTGATAGACCTCGCAGCCACCGATGGCCGGCAGCAGCAGCGTCAGCACAAGTACGCGTGCGACGGCGCCGAGGCGGCGCGCTGGTTTGGTCGACGTGACTGACATCCACACCATTGGAGGGCTGAAACCCCCGTCCCCCGAACGAGTCTTACGCGGCCCGGAGCCTGACTCGACGCCTACCCCATAACTCCCGGCCCGGCCAAGCGAATATGCGGACAATCCGCCCGGAATGTGGCGGACGATAAGCGTGTGCGGGTTAAACCTGTATTAGGACACGTCCGGGGCATAGGCCGGCGCCGTCAGCCCAGCCGTGACATCGGCATGACCGCGCAGGTGGCGGACCGGCTCCGCCTCGACCAGCGCCCAAGCGCTTGCGTCACTCATGAGCGCCTTGAGCACCGCGTAGTTGAGCTTGTGACCGCCGCGGACCGTGCGATAGGCGCCGAGCAGCGGCGCGCCAGCGAGTGCGAGGTCCCCGAGGGCGTCCAGAACCTTGTGACGGACGAACTCATCCGGATAGCGCGTGCCTTCCGGGTTGAGGATGCGGTTGTCGCTCACCACCAGCGTATTTTCAAGCGAAGCGCCGAGCGCGTAGCCGGCGCTCCAGAGCTTGGCCACATCGCGCATGAAGCCGAAGGTACGCGCCCGCGCAATCTCGCGACGGAAGGTGTCGGGCCGGCCGTCGAAATAATAAGCTTGGCTGCCGATCAACGGATGGTCGAAGAAAATCTCCGCATCGACCTTGAAACCGTGCGCATAGGGACGCAATTCGCCAACGGCATCGCCGATCGCGATTTTCACCGGCTTGAGCACACGGATGAAGTGACGCGGTGCATCGAGCATCTCGATTCCGACCTGGTCGATCGCGTCGACAAAGGCCGCCGCGCTGCCGTCCATGATCGGGGACTCAGGACCGTCGATCTCGATGACCGCGTTGTCGACGCCCATGCCGCGCAGAGATGCCAATATATGCTCGGCCGTGGATACTAACGGCCCAGACGCATCTCCCAAGACTGTCGCAAATTCGGTAGCGGTGACGGCACGAATGTCGGCGCGGATCTCGCGGTTCCGCAACCCCTCCAGGTCGGTGCGAATGAAGCGGATACCGGTATGGCTGTCGGCCGGATGGAGCGTAAGGGTGACGGGCAGCCCGGAGTGTACCCCGACGCCTGACAATACGGCTTGATCGCGAAGCGTCGTTTGCCTGCCGATCTTCATACCCGTCCCATCTGCTCGCATGCCACAGACGCACGCGACCGACCACACTGGCGACACGAGGCCGCCGTTTTGCTACCGCCAGTTGGGACGTGATAGGTTGCTGTCGCTTTTTATTGCAGGTTTTTTGCAGCTTTTTGGAGCAGAACCGTCCCCCGACGAAACCCCTTTTGTCGGAGAAAGCTTAGCCCCGTCCGGGAATGACACCAACTCACGCTTTTTTACCAACTGTTACCTCGAAGGCGCCGCATTGACGCCACTCCTGCGTCCAAAACAGCGGCCTCCGCGTCCTGTCCGACCATCGCCAAGAGATCCGCGCCACCCTCTAACGGCTCACCTCCGGCCCCACCGGACCAGGAATTACTGTTCTCGATCATGAGGTTATCGGCACCCCCGCGCTGCCCGCCGCGTCACATTGTGACCGGCGGCCGGCGACGGCACGCGAACACCGCGTTGCTCAATTTGCCTGCCGGCGCAGGAAGGCCGGGATATCGAGGTGGTCCTCATCCGCCGAGTTGTTCACAGGCGCCTGCCGGCCAAGTGTGTCCAACCCCTGGTGGGTCGGCCGCTTGGCATATTCGGAAACCGGCGGCTCCGCTGGGCGCGATTCGGGCATTCGGGGCGGCGGCCGCCGCTCCGGACCGCGTCCAAGTGGAGGGCGGAGCGGAAGCTGCGGGCGCTGCGGGACCGGCGCTGCGGCCTCGGCTTCGGGTTGATCCCGGCGACCGCTGAGGCCGACGGATGCGAGCCGCTGCAGCAAGCCCATCCGACGCTTCTCGGGATGCTCGGCCGGCGCCGCCTCGCCGCGCATGACGCGGAGTTCGTTCTGGGCAGGGAGCGGCAGTTCGTCGATCCGCGGCATGCGCGCCGCCCGGTTGGGCCCGCGCTCCGGCGCCGGCGGAATGAAGGCGGCAGGCGCTGGCGCCTCCTGCTCGCCTGAGGCCGGCTCCGGGAACAGGGAAGGCTTCGGCTGGATCGGCCGGATGGTGATGTCATCGCCAGCTCCGCCCGGCAACACGGCGGCGGCAACGGCGGCCTTGGCCGCCGACTCGATGGCTTCCGCGGTTGATGCATTCACCGGGGCCGCATGCATCGGCGCGAGGTACGGCGCGCGCGGCTCGCTGCGCTCCACGCGCTCGGCCAGCCGCTGCTGATCGGTGCGCAGCCGCTGCGTCAGTTCGGCAATCCGGGCCTCCGGCGCGGACACCGGCCGGGTAGGCGCGGCGGAGACAGCCTGATCGATTCCGGTGGCGACCACCGACACGCGGATGATGCCTTCCAGGCCCTCGTCGAAGGTCGCGCCGACGATGATGTTGGCGTCCTGGTCGACCTCCTCGCGGATGCGGGTCGCGGCTTCGTCCACTTCATAGAGGGTGAGGTCGCGTCCGCCGGTGATCGAGATCAGCAGGCCCTTTGCCCCCTTCATCGACGCGTCGTCGATGAGCGGATTGGCGATCGCAGCCTCGGCGGCGGCCAGCGCGCGCTTCTCGCCGGAGGCCTCGCCGGTCCCCATCATCGCCTTGCCCATTTCGCGCATGACGGCGCGCACGTCGGCGAAGTCGAGATTGATGAGGCCTTCCTTCACCATCAGATCGGTGATGCAAGACACGCCTGAGCGCAGCACCTCGTCGGCGAGCGCGAAGGCATCGGCGAAGGTCGTCTTTTCGTTGGCCACCCGGAACAGATTCTGGTTCGGGATGATGAGCAGCGTGTCGACGACCTTCTGCAATTCGATGATGCCGGCGTCGGCGACCCGCATCCGGCGCTGGCCCTCGAAGTGGAACGGCTTGGTGACCACGCCGACGGTGAGGATGCCCAGCTCCTTGGCGGAACGTGCGACGACGGGGGCGGCGCCGGTGCCGGTGCCGCCGCCCATGCCGGCGGTGACGAACACCATGTGCGCGCCGGACAGATGATCGCGGATCTCGTCGATGACCTCTTCGGCGGCGGCGCGGCCCACTTCGGGCTGAGAGCCGGCGCCGAGGCCTTCCGTGACCTGCACGCCCATCTGGATGATGCGATCGGCCTTCGAGGTGGTGAGCGCCTGCGCGTCGGTATTGGCGACGACGAACTCGCAGCCCTGCAACCCGCTCGTGATCATGTTGTTGACGGCATTGCCGCCGGCGCCGCCGGTGCCGAACACGGTGATCCGCGGCTTCAGCTCACGGACATCCGGAATCTTCAGATTGATCGTCATGGTTGCCTCTGTCATTGCGTGAGCGCCGCATGGGCATTTGCGCACATCGCGCAAATCTGTCTGCGAAGCCCCCGGTCGCGCCGGTCCGCCACCGGCTGCATGCGTGAAACTCTCCAAGAATCGCTCCAGAAATCGCTCCAGGAATCGCTCCAGGAATCGCCCCAGGAATCGCCCCAGGTCATCAGAAGCTCTCCCGCAGCCATCGTCCGACCCGTGCGAAATATCCCCCCGTCCCGGTCATCGCCTGCCGCGTTCGCCGCGGTTCAAAATGCTCGACATGCGCGGTTTGCGGATAGACGAGCAAACCTGCAGCGACCGCGAAGGCCGGTCCCTTGGCCTCGTCCGGCAGC
>JBOHIG010000406.1:0-32404 GCA_050725815.1 Xanthobacteraceae bacterium | reverse complement strand
CAACAACGACGACCGCAAGATCCTCTACGAGGATCCCGATCTCAAGTTCTGCATCCTCGCCCATGTCTACAAAGGCGAGAAGAACTCGAACCCGCACGACCACGGCCCGAGCTGGGCGGTCTACGGTCAGGTCGAAGGCGTCACCGAGATGACCGACTGGCGGCTGCTCGCGAAGCCGGAGAACGGCGCACCCGGCAAGGTCGCGAAGGTGCGGACCTATGCGCTCACGCCCGGCATCGCGCACGTCTACAACGAAGGCGTGCTGCATTCGCCGGCGCGCGCGGGCGACACCAAGCTGATCCGCATCGAGGGGCAGGACCTTACCAAGGTGAAGCGCGACAAGTTCGAGATCGCGGCCTAGCAAGCGTAGGGGGCAAAGGCGCGAAGCGCCGTGCCCACGCGATGGCCTAAACGCGTGACGACCGAAGTCGTGGGCTTCGCCATTGCGCGTCGAAGACGCGCGTCGCGCTTGGCTCAGCCCACCCTACCAAATTCCGGGAAGCGGCCAGTCGGCGCAATGCGCTTCGCTTCTTGCGCCCTACGACGATGCCACGACGATGCGGATGCGAACGCCGGCACCATGACACCGCCGCGTGACGCCTCGCCGTGCCCCTGCGTTAACCCTCCCCCGCATTCCGCCGCGCGTCGCATTCACACCAAACAATCGTTCGATTGCAGCCGCGCTGTGGTCACATCGCGCGGCCAGCAACATCGGCGCGTCAATTAAAGCGACGCTGCGACAAAAAGGAGCATCGATGTTGAATCGAACAACAACAACCCTTTCGATCGTCGTGCTTGCGGCCGGCATCGCCGTAGCGAGCTCGGCCCAAGCGCATTCCTCATGCACCCCGGCGCATCTCCTGAGCGTGCTGCGTCAGGTGGAAGCGCAGTGCGGGCGCGCGAAGGTCGTCTCCGGCCACCGGCCCGGCGCGAGAATTCGCGGCACGCGGCGCGTGTCGCAACATTCCTTTTGCAACGGCAAGAACGGCGCGATCGATGCGGTGTTTGCCAACCGTGCCTGCGCGGTGTCGGCGTTGCGCAAGACCAATTACACGATCCTAACCTATCGGCGGTCGGCTCACATCCATATCGGCACCGATGGCTGGGGCCACGGCCGCACGCGCGTCGCGCAGCAGCCGGCGGCGCGCAGCCGCTCTGCGCGGCGCGCCAGCGCCCGCTCGGCTTACGCCCAACACCGGACCAGCCGCTCGGCCTACCGGAAACGGGCAAACGGCCGCGTCGCATCCCGCCAGCGCGGCCGCGCCGCCCAGTCGAGAGGGCAAGCCTGGGCGTCCACAGCACCGATGTGGCGCGAGCCCGGATACGAATGAGGCGATATCCGGCCGCACATCATCGCCGCAAATTTTCGTGACGATAATCGACTGCACCGATAGCAAGGATGACGGCGGCGGCGACACGATTGCCGCCGACGCCATTCGATCGTCACGCCGACACCCGGTTAGCGCGGGATGCAGTGCCGCAGGCTTTCCCGCCCATTATTCAATTTTTCCGAAAATACCCGGACAATTCGACGGTCTGCGTTCACGCGGTGGATCGCAGGCCGTGATAGCGTGCGCGCCGGCACGAGGGCTGATGTCATGTCACACCTGATGCGCTTGCTGAGAAACGAATCCGGCGCGACGGCGATCGAATACGCCATCATCGCGGCCGGCCTGTCGATCGCCATCGTCACGTCCGTCCAGGGGCTCGGCTCCAGCGTCAATACGATGTTCACGTCGGTCTCGACCGCGCTCAAATAAGCCCATCCTCATATCTGGCACGCTCGAAAACCTTGTATCTGCGCGTGACGTCGCTCTTTACCGGGCGCGCGGCCGCGGAGTTTTTCGTCCACGGCGCCCCCGATGCGATCAAGACCGCGTACGCCGACTGTCCACCGTCTCCAGGCCGCCCGCGGCGACGGACCGCGTAGCAACACGAAGGCTTCGCTTCCGCCTTGCGCGATCGCGCAATCACCAGAGTTCCCATGGTGATGATTCTGCTGCACCTGTTACAAAATCAGCCTCCTCGTTCGCCTATTCCGCCCGCCGCCACACGATCGTCACGCTATCGCCTTGCTCGGCTGGGCGTCTGAGCACGTCGCAACACAAGAACAAAGAGGTCGTCGCGTGAAATCTCACATGCTGTTCGCAGGCATCATCGCTGCCGTGATCGCTGCGCCGCTTACCGCGCAGGCTCAGGGCGTTCCCGGCGGTTTCGTGCACGGTGCGCACGAAGGGTACCGGATCGCGGGCCCGGTGGGTGCGGTCGTCGGCGCGCCGGTCGGCGGCGTGATCGGCGGCATCGAGGGCATGCTTGGCGTCAACCACAGCTATCATCAGCCGCAGCGCGTGCATCAACGCCGGGTGGTGCGCACGAAGAAGTCGCGCCGCAAGGCTCGCCGCTCGCGGGCGGCGCGGTAACTTGCAGGGCGGGTTGGCTGGCGGGCGCGGCCCGCCCTGTCGTGCTCGGCGCGCAGCGATTGGAGCTCAGATCTCGCTTCGCGCGGTCAGAGCCATCGGCAGGTGCGGCTGCCCTTGGAGCCGAGAGCGCCGCCCGTGCATGTAAGCCGGCGGCCGCACGGATGCGTCCCTGTCACGGTCTGTCCGGTCCGGATGCTGCCCCTGGGCCAGACCGCAGTGCTCGCTTGCTGGGCGCTGGAGGGACACTTTTGAGCCTGCACAGGCGACGGCACGAGCATCAGGCCGCCAACGGCGGCCAGGACAAGAAGTAACTGAACGCATTGTCGTTCCTCCCGATCGCGGTTCGGACGATTGAGCAGGCGCCGTCTGTTGAGCAGGCGCCGTCTGCACGGGATCGCTCCGCGCAATCCATCCTACGGCATTGCTCACTTCCCCGCCGCCTTGCGCAACGCCGCATTGATGCGCTCCTGCCAGCCCGGCCCACCCTCCTGGAAGAAGTCCAGCACGTCGCGGTCGATGCGCAGCGACACCAGCTCCCTGGCGCCCGGAGCCGATTGAGTCTTCGCGGCGGGGATCGGCTCCGGCGGCTTGGTGGTCGCCGCCTTGAACGCCGCTTCCGCGGCGTCGCGTGAGCTGGTCGGTCGTCGTGCCATGGGAATCGGCCTTTGTTGGGTGAGCTCAGACCATACATCCGGCGGCGGGCGCCGTCATGGTGGGCGAACGCATGCCGCCCGACGTGTTAGCATGTCCGCGCAGGGCAGGAATGCTCCTTCCGCGCCGGTCGCGCGCCCGCAAACGGAGAACAAGACATGCGCTGGGTCCACATGACCGTGATCGTCGTCCTGGCCGCGGCGATGCTGATCTTCGCAATCCAGAACCTTCAAAGCGTGACGGTGGAGTTTCTCAACTTCCGCCTGGGCGCGCCGCTCGCCGTCCTGATCGTCGTGGTCTACCTGCTCGGCATGGCGACCGGCGGCAGCCTGTGGACGCTGGTGCGCTGGGCGCTGGAAGGATCGCGGCGGCCGGCCGCGCCCTGAGTGGCCCGCGCGGCAAAGTCGCACGGCGCACATATTCGCATCAACCGAACCTCGCCCGCGACCGCGCCCGTGCCTTCTCCGCTTCGATCTCGCGATCGCGCGCGGGCACCGTCGTCTCGAGCGACGTCAGCAGCCGCCGCGCGGCATCGGAGACCTCCTCGACCGCAAGTGTGAACGCGGCTTCGTTCGCCTGCGACGGCTTGTTGAAGCCGGAGAGCTTGCGCACGAATTGAAGCGCGGAGGCCCGGATCTCGTCTTCTGTCGCGGGCGGTTCGAAATTGAACAGCGTGCGGATATTGCGGCACATGGCTTGGTCCCTGTCCTGCGGCAAGCGCGGTATATGCAGCATGTAGGATGGAGGGAACCCTTGCGAAACCCCCATCCTCTGTCCGCGGAAAATCGCGACGAGTTTCGCTCGCTCAGAATTCTGCCTGCCCCTCACGCCTTCAAATACTCGTCGAAAAACGCAATCGAATCCGCGACCGCCTGCTTTTGCACCGCATCGGGCGCGTAGACGCCATCGGCGTTCCGCCGCACGAATACGAAGCCATGCACGTCATGCTCGTAGGTCGCCCAGCGCGCCTCCTTGCCGAGATCGACAAGCAGGTCGTAGCAGACGCGGAAGATACCTTGCAGCTCGTCAGAATTGCGG
Organism: Xanthobacteraceae bacterium; assembly: GCA_050725815.1. Taxonomy (GTDB): domain Bacteria; phylum Pseudomonadota; class Alphaproteobacteria; order Rhizobiales; family Xanthobacteraceae; genus VAZQ01. Next base: position 28,295 of record JBOHIG010000406.1, on the reverse strand, counting down.
CCCTGCACGAAGATCGGCGTGCCGATGGTGCTCATCCGTTGCCGCGCGATCTCCTCGGTGATGCGCGGCCGGACCTTGGCGGGTTCGCGCATCAGCATGCGCTCGACGTCGAGCAGGCCCGTCTCGGGATTGATGCGTGCGGTCTCGTCGGGCCTCAGCCGCAGGAACTCGTGCGCCGCCGGCTCGCTCGCGATCATGGCGCGGAAGCCCTGGTATTCGGACCCGATCTTGAACGCCATCTCACCGCCATGGCTCATGCCCATGTAACCGATCCGCTGGGCGTCGATGGCGGGCAGCGTCTTGACATGCTCGGCGATCGCGATGACGTCCTCATATTCGAGCGGCCCGCGATTGAGAAGCTGCCGGTTCTGCCGCCGGTCCTCGACCAGCTTGCCGACCCTGTCGTAGGCGTAGTCGACCTCGGCCCGATAGCGCAGCCAGGCGACCGCATAGCCTGCGGCGAGGAATTGCTCCTGCGTCCAGCTCCGGTTCTGCGTGAAGTCGCGCACCACGGCGATGCCGCCGCCACCGTTGCCCCATGCGAACAGCACCAGCGGAAACGGCCCCGCCCCCTTGGGCGTGCGCAGCCCCATCGGCGTATAGAGGCCGTCGATGGTCTCGACTTGGATGAGCTGCACGGGGATGTCGGAGCCCCGCACTGGTTCGGTGGCGGATTCGTTCGCCGCATCGACGTTGGCCTGGCTTGCTTGCATGTGTTTGTTCTCACGCCCGATTGGAGCGCTTACGCCTTCTTGCGCTTGAACTGCTCGAGCCGCAGCGGCAGCACGGCGCCGAACCAGACCGCATGCGCGGAATGATCGGTATAGGCGTCGCCGGTCTCCGGATGCAGCAGGATCGTCAGGCCGTCCCGGTTGAGCATCAGCCAAGGCACGAAGTCGGCGAGCATCGCGCTCGGAAACTCGACCTGATACATCGATCGCGGATGCGGGCCCACCAACTCGTCGTGCCAGCGTCCAAGCCTGGCCTGTGGGAATGCCGCGCCGACACGCTCGCGCAGGCGCTCGGCACGGTCGCGGGTTGTTGCCGGGTCGTAATAGACGTGGGCGTGATAATGCGTGATCGCCTGCAGAACGATTGGACGGGTCGCCGTCATTGCCTACAGACCCGCGATCAGTTTCATCGTCCGCTGCACCACGGACTTGGGCACGTTCATTCCCCGCACAATCAGCTCTCGCAGCTCCTCGCCGGTCATTGGCTTGACCGGCATCCGTCGCTTGCGAGTGTATTCAAGGAAGGCCGTATCCTTCATCGTAAGGTTGAAGGCGCGTTGCAGCGCGGCGAGCCGGTCGGGCGGCACGCCGGGCGGCGCAGCCACCGCCTGGCCGATTTCCGAGGGTACCAGCACCAGTTCGAGCACCGCCTTGTCCTCCGCCGTCGCGCCCAGATCGCTCAGCGACGGCACTTTCTCAAATCCAGCGATCTTGCGATAGCCGATACGAACCAGCACTTTCACCTTGCCTTCTTTCAGCCAGTCGCCGCGTTGGGCGACAAGCCCGTCCCAGGCGACGGTGGTGGCGGCAAGTTCGCCCCGCTCCAGGGCCAGATAGGTGTCGCCGGCGCCACGATAGCCGGTGACGATCTTGAACTTCGTACCAACCAGCGCATTCAACAGCGCCGGATGAATCACGGTGTTGGAGCCCTGCCCGGAGGCGCCAAGCGGCACCTCGCGTTTCTTGGCGTCATCGATCGTATTCAGGCCCGCGGCGTGCCACGCGATCAGCGCACGCGGCAAGTCGGCGATGCGGCCAACATAACTGTACTTCACGATATCGAACTTGACCTTGCCCGGCTGCGTCAATTGCAGCGTGATCATGCTCGACAGCAGCATGGTGATTGTCGTGCCGTCCTTGGGCGCTGCGTTGTAGACGTAACCGGCCGCGATCGCACCACCGGCGCCGGGGCGGTGTTCGGGAACGATCGTCGGGTGTCCGGGAACGTGGCGCGACATGAATTCGGCCAGCGTGAACCCGTAGAGCGAGGTCGAGCCGCCCGGCGCGGTCGGCAACACCATCTTGATCTGCTTGCCGCGGTAGAATTCTTCCACGGTGGAGGCGGCACCCGGCTGCACCCATGCCAATACCACCACGAATACCGCCGCCATCATTCCAAGCCGTCGCATGCGCGCCTCCGATGCTCCATCGACGATGCATACTGCGGCGCATGGACGGCGACGGCAAGCATGGCGGAGAACGATCTTGCGCCGCCCTGCCGATCGGATTTATCACTGCGCCGCCATTGGAGCCTCGATCATGATCAAGAAAATCCTCCTCGCCCTGGCCGCACTGGTCGTCATCTTCCTTGTCGTGGTCGCGCTGCAGCCGTCCGACTACCGCATCTCGCGCGCCGCCAATATTGCGGCACCGGCGGCCGACGTCTTCGCGCAGGTCAATGACTTCCATCGCTGGGAGGCATGGTCGCCGTGGGCCAAGCTCGATCCCAACGCCAAGGCGACGTTCGAGGGCCCGAAGGCAGGCCAGGGCGCCGTCTTCATCTGGTCGGGCAACAACGAGGTCGGCGAAGGCCGCATGACGGTGACGGAGAGCACCCCGGCCGAGCACATCAGGATCAGGCTCGATTTCGTCAAGCCGATGGCAGGCACCAGCAATGTCGAATTCACGTTCAAGCCGCGCGGCGCTGGAACAGAGGTGACCTGGGCCATGTTCGGGCAAAACAACTTCATCGGCAAGGCGATGTGCCTGTTCATGGATCAGGACAAGATGCTGGGCGGCTATTTCGAGAAGGGCCTGGCCAATCTCAAGTCCGTCGTCGAGAGCGCGCCCAAAATCTGATTGCGCGATCTGATCGCGCGCCGATCGGGCTGCGACCTGCTGCTAGCTGACCTCGCAGGTTTCGTAGGGCAAGGCATAGGCCCGGGTCAGCTCACCGATCGTCGGATAATGGCGGTTGCTGACAACCAGAGTCTTGCGCGGCTCATGCGCGCGCGCCGGTTTCTGGATCAGCGTGATGCAATCCGCGAGTTCGTTACGCATCGCCTGGGTTTCATGGTTGAGACCTTCCTGCAACACAGCATCGAGGCCGCACTCCTTGGCGTCAGTGCGCACAGTACCCGCCGAGACGCTGGCGCCGCGGCAATTGAACGGTCCCTGATTGTTGTAGTTGCACAGCTCGGGATAGGAGCCCAGGTTCGAATGCTGCAGGAACGCAAACGCGCCCGGCTTCAGGCAGCGCGCGATTTGCGCAAGATAGCTCTTCATCACATCGCGTTCGACATGCACGAGCGAATCGAAAGAGAACACCAGATCGACGCTATCGTCGTCTTCGGACAGCGTGAGCCCGTCCGTCACATGAAACTCAGCCGCTCCTCGATCGACATCCGCGGCGAAGCGCCGGCGACAATAGTCTATGCAGTTCGCACTGACGTCATAACCGACCAGCGTTCCGCAATGAGTCAGCAGGAACTGCGTCCAACGTCCGTGCCCGGGGGCGATCTCGACGATGCGAGAATCTGTCGCCGCAGGCTTCGGAAGGAACCGGTAGAGCCGCGGCAGGATGAATGCGTACCAGTGCGCGGCCGCGCTGCCGAAGAAATACGACCATTCGTCCCCGTGTTCCGACCAGGAATGCTCCTCGCCCCAGCGCCTCTTGTTCCATTCGATGTCCGGCATGCGGCCTATCCTCGTGCCGGCCCAGACGACGTACAGCGCCGGCGGCCCATCTGCAGATTTGTATGAGACGGCGATACTAACCAGCCCGCCTATGCGCGCAAGCTAGCCGCAACGCGCCCCGTGGCTCGCCGCTCCCACGAACATGCGCGGACAATCCTTGCGTCACTGTGTCCTTTGGCCGGTTCCAGTCGCGACTGCTAGACTGCTCGCGACAATTTTGGACATGTCAGATTTTTTGGGCGTCGCTTTCGCCAATGGGCCGCAGAAGCCTGCGCGTCGCCTCAGCAAGCCAGACCTTGAGCGGGAACAGCGAGGAGACAACAACATGATTCAGTCGAAGCGGGTCTACGCGGCCGGCGCGATACTGGCCGTGATCTCCGCCATGCCGGCAGCGCAAGCCGATCCCGTCGCAGACTTCTACAAGGACAAGGAGATCACGATCCTGGTCGGCTTCGGCGCGGGAGGCGGCTATGACACCACGGCACGGCTGTTCGCGCGCCATTTCGGCAAGCACGTCCCCGGCAATCCGTCGGTCGTCGTGCAGAACATGCCGGGCGCCGGTTCGATGGTGGTCGCCAACAATGTCTTCAATACCGCGGGGAAGACTGGAGCCGTGCTTGGCGTGTTTGCATCGTCGACCGCGCTCGAGCCGCTGTTCGGCAACAAGCGTGCCAAGTACGATCCGCGCAAGTACGGGTGGATCGGCAGCCTGCATCGCGACATCGCGAGCTGCGGCGTCTGGAAGGGCGCCCGGCAGAACATCAAGAGCCTTCAGGATCTGCTCAAGGCCAAGAGCACGGTGGTGTTCGGCTCGACATCGCCGACCGCAATCACCAGTCAGCATCCGCTGTTTCTCAAGCATGTGCTGGGCGCCAACCTCAAGGTTGTCTACGGCTACAAGGGCACCAAGGACGTATCGCTGGCGATGATGCGCGGCGAAGTGGACGGAAGCTGCGGAATGTTTGAATCGTCCGTGCGCAGCGCGTTCGACCAGCACGTGAAGGCGGGCGACCTCAAGATCGTCACGCAGTTCGGCCGCGACCGGGACGTATCCTATTTCCGCGACGCGACGCGGATGTACAGCCTGCTCAAGACCGACGACCAGCGGAAGATCGCCGACGTGATCTTCCGGCAGACGGAGCTGGCGCGCCCGCTCGCGGCGCCGCCTGGAACGCCCAAGGATCGGATCGCCGCGCTACGCAAGGCAATGCTCGCGACGATGAAGGACCCCGCCATGATCGCGGACGGCAAGAAGGTCTCGATCGACTGGGACCCGGTGACCGGCAAGGAAACGACGCAGATGTTCATCGATTTCTACAGCACGCCGCCAGCGCTGGTGAAGCGGGCGCGCGAGGTGACGCAGCCGGACAAAAAATGACCGGCGTCTGAGCGCGCGGCTCCGCCGAACCGCGCGCTCTAAACCCGTATGAAGATCTTGCGACGATAGAGGAACGCGGCCAGCGCGGCCGACAGCGCCAAGGCGCCGACCGCGATGACGAATGCGCCGGCCCCATTGACGATGGCCCGGTCGAGGAAGTCGGCGATATCGCCACCGACCAGTCGCTTCGCCAGCTCCTGGAACCTCGCGACATTGTTCACCAGGTAGAGTGCGATGGCATTGGCGCCGATCCACATGAAGATCGCGCTCCACGCCCTGTAGCCGCGCACGTCGATGAGCTGATGGAACAGTCCGAGCAGAATGAGGCTCAGACCTCCGCTCACGAGAACGAACGAGGAGGTCCAGATCTTCTTGATGACCGGGAACTGCAATCCCCAGAGATATCCCACCGCGAGCAGCGCAATCCCGGCGCCGATGAACCAGAAAGATTTCCGGCGGGCGTCTACACGCGCATCCATCAGCACCAGCCCCGCAAAGACACCCAGCAGGCAAGTCGCGATCGCAGGGAGCGTGCTGAGAAGCCCTTCCGGATCCCAGGCGCCGTCCCACTTCATGCCGGGCAGGTATTGCATGTCGATCCAGTTGGCGAGGTTCTCGCCCTCGACGAACGATCCCGCGCCGACGCCCGGCACCGGCACGAAGGTCATCAGCGCCCAATAGCCGACGAGCAGCGTCGCGAACGCGACGACCAGCCCGCGCGGCCGCAGGTTCAGGAACAGAAACGAGGCGAACAGGTAGCACAGCGCAATGCGTTGGAGCACGCCGAGCAGTCGAATATCCGGCCACAATACGCTGACGCCGCCGTAGTAGATCACGCCGAGCGCGAACAGCAGCAGCGACCTGCGGATCACACGGACGTGGGCGGCCGCCTTGCCTTCGCGCTCGACCAGCCGCCTCAGCGAGAACACGATCGAGACGCCGACGATGAACATGAACAGCGGGAGAATGAGATCGTAGAAGGTCATGCCAACCCATGCGACATGATCCAGTTGATCGCCGATGAACGTGCCGGCGGCGGCCAGCCAGCCGCTTTTGCCCGCGGACATGTCGCGCAGCGCCCACGCCAGCGCGTCTCCGCCGAGAATCCAGAACATCGCAAAGCCGCGCATCGCGTCGACCGACTCCACGCGCTTCAGCGCTGGAAGGCGGCGGACTTCGACCGGGCCGGTCTGTCGCCGCTCGCGGCTTCGACTTTCAGCGTCTCTGGATTGGGGCGTGCGGAGCGGCGTTCGCGCGAATGGCTCGCGCTCGACTCTCAGGAGCGGGGCGTGTGTCTGACGGGCCAACTGCGCCATGGCTGTATCATTTGACCGACGATCCGCTTCGACGCGCCGACTCCGCGGGACCCGATCAGTAAGCTCCATGAACCTGCCCCGCGTGTCTGACGAAACGCTCGAACACCGCGATGGTTTCACGGAAACCGCGCTTTTCCGTGCAAGAATGCGGCGCGCAGAGGGCAAAGGCGCACGAAAGCCGCCGCGCGGCTCATGACAGCGCGATGTTGATGGAAAATTTATGTTGAACGGCGTAGCGAGCTTTCGCGGGACCGTTTCCGCGAAGCAAGCCGCGAAGCGATTCGCACCGCCAAGGTCGATGCGCCTAAGGCACCTATTGTATCAGCGGCGTGCCGTGGACAGCAGCGGCGAGGGCGCGTCGCAACGGCCCGTTCCTTCCTCAGCACGGAAGTAATTTCGACCGACATAAGACCGATCGTAGAATTGCCAATTGCTGCTGTGGTCGAAGGCTCGCACACCGGCCGAGGTGACGGCGAAGACCGAGCTTTCCATGTCGCGCTGATGCGAATTGAGATTCTCAGGCAGCCGAGCGCTCGCGTAATTGACGTAGTGCAGCCGGCGGGCGCAGGCGAGTCCCTTTGCGGCATCGAGCGCCGCCCTTGCGGTCATGCGGTGGTCTGAATGGTCGTTCGGATTGGCGTTCGCATTGAGCTCGCCGACGTTGAGTTGAACGAACGGCGCGCGGCCGCGCTCATGATCTATGAGAGCGCGCAGCGTGGTGACGAGGTCGATCCATCCACCGTAGACCGTCGAACCGTCGATCGCCGTGAGCGTGCGTATCCGTCCGTCGGCGAGCCGCTGCAGCGACTGATTTCCCGTCTCGCGATAGCCGGAGCCTTCCGGATTGCCGTCCGGCACGCGCAGGAAATAGCTCACCGTGTTGCGATAGCTCACGCGGTAGATCGCATGTCCGTTGAACAGGAGCCGCGACGCGGTCCTGTGCAACGGCATCTGATCCGCATCCGCCATGAACCGGATGGCAGCCTCGGCGCCATTCTCGCGCGCGAGGTAGAACGGATGCCGTCTGCCGCGCGTGCCGGTGCCCGCCCCGGCGTCACCTGCCGTCATATGGATGAAAACGGTCTTCGCTTTGGGATCGGCGACATCCACGAACGCCGACGGGTTCATGAAGAGTTGCCAGTCGTCCTGATGAGCGGCGAAGTAGAAAGAGACCTTCTCATGGCTGCGGACGTCCTGCGCGGCGGACGAAGCGACCTGCAGCATCGCAACGGCGACGCTGCCCGCGAGCAGCAATCGAAATGACGGCACAACCCTCTCCCCGTTTCTTGGTTTTTAGGCTTCAAGCAAAAAGTCATATTGGATATGACGGGACAATAAAAGCAAAACGTGTCGCAGCAACATGAACCGTCATTCAGCGTGCCGGCGGGACGCTGCACGGGGCGGGTTCCATTGCGCGGCCCGATACCGGGCGTGATAATGTGTCGCGCTGTCGCCATTGGAGCTGTTGCCATGCGTGCAATGACCCGCCTGCGAACCGCCATCGTGGGGTTCGTGCTTTCGCTGGCCGCCGTCGTGTCGGCGCAGGCCTGCGCCTGCTGCTCCAACGACGCACAGCGCGACCTTGCTGGTGCATGGACCGAAGACGGAAACCTATACCTTCTTTGGAGAACTGGCGCCGATCCAATAGCAGGGTGCCGGTGCGTGCAGTTGGCGGGATCATGGCTTCCCGCTCGCATACGCGGTTGCTATCATCGATAGAGGCTGCCGGAGAATGCGATATCGGGGACGTTTTGCACCACGATACTAAGCGCCGGCGGTCGCTTTTAGGGAGGGATAATCATGAAACGCTTACCTGCAGTGGTCGTGGCGCTGTTCGTAGTCGGCCTGGCGATATGGCATTCGCCGCAGGCATCCGGCCAGACCGGATGGACGTCCCTGTTCAACGGCAAGAACTTCGACGGTTGGGATAAGATTGGCCAATCCAATTGGCGCATCGAGGACGGCGCCATGGTGGCCGACAAGAATGCTGCGGCCAAGGGCAACAGCTTCCTGGTCTCGAAGAACAGCTATGGCGACTTCCAGGTCAGAGTAGAATTCTGGGCCAGCGACGACGCCAACAGCGGCATTTTCATGCGCTGCGCCGACCGTAACAAGATCACGGACAAGAGCTGCTACGAAGCCAACATCTTCGATCAGCGCCCCGACCCAAGCTATGGCACCGGCGGCATCGTCCACATTGCCAAAGTCTCCAAGCCGCAGAAGGCCGGCGGCAAATGGAATACCTACGAGATCAACTTCAAGGGCCCGCAATTGACCGTCGTGCTCAACGGCACCAAGACCGTCGACGTCAAGCATGATCAGTTCAAGAGCGGCCCGATCGCGCTTCAGCACGGCAAGGGCGTGATCAAGTTCCGGAAGGTCGATATCCGGCCGCAGTAGCTGTCGCGACAGCGCCGGGCCAGCGCCAACCGCCAAGCATAATACAACAATCTCATCGGCGCGGCTGCCGTCGCCGCGCCGATGCCATTCGAGCCCGAGGACATCATGAGCCGCATACTCGATATCACTCCCGACAAGCTTACGCCCGAGCAGGACCAGATTTTCAAACGGCTGGTGGCAAACCGCGGCCGTCTGCTCGGTCCGTACCGGATCTGGATCTATTCGCCGACCATCGCCAGCGCGATGGAGCAGATCGGCACCTTCCTGAACACCAATCGTGCGTCGCTGACCCAGCGCGAAATCGAGATCGGCATCATTCTTGTCGCGCAGTACTGGGACGGAGACTATGTGCGCAAAGCTCATATCCGTTTGGGCAAGATCGCCGGCCTATCGGACGAAACAATCGACGCGGTCCTGTCGGGCGGCGACCCCAAGCTGACCGACCCGCATGAACGCGCGTTCTATCGCTTCGCCACGTCGCAGATCAAACGCGAGAAATTGTCGGATGCGGAGTTCGCCGAGATCGAGAAGGTGCTCGGGCGCGACGGCATCGCCGAAACGCTGGTGTTGCTCGGTTACTACAGCTCGGTTGCGTTGGCGATGAAAGCGCACGAGGTGCCGTTCCAGCCGCCGCCGGGATAGGCCGGAAACATCATTTGACGTCGAGCGGCTCCGTCCCTGTCGGTTTGCCACCGGCGTCGAGCGTGATCTTCTCCACGCGCGCTTCGGCTTGACGCAACAGCTCCTCGCAGCGGCGCTTGAGCGCCTCGCCGCGCTCGTAGATCGAGACCGATTCCTCGAGCGGGACCCTGCCCTCTTCGAGCCGTTTGACGATCGATTCAAGCTCCTCGATCGCCTTCTCGAAGGCGAGCTTCTGGACGTCGCTGTTATCGGCCATGCCTGTTCCCGATTGCATCTGCACTTCCATACCGTTCGAGCGCCGCGTTTAACCCCGCATCAGCGCCGTGACGTGGGCAGCGACCGACTGACTCAATCCCTCGAGATCATAGCCCCCTTCGAGCATTGAGACCACGCGGCCCTTTGCATTCCTGTCTGCAATTTCCATGAGCTTCTGCGTCGCCCAGGCAAAATCAGCCTCCACCAGGTTGAGATTGGCGAGCGGATCGCGGACATGGGCATCGAAACCCGCCGAGATAACGATCAGGTCGGGCCGGAAGTCCCGGAGTCGCGGCAGGATGCGCGTCTCGACCGCCTCCCGGAACTGGCCGCCGTCGTCGCCGGGCCGCAGCGGCGCATTGACGACGGTGTCGTGCTCGCCGCGCTCACTGACCGCACCGGTGCCAGGATAGAGCGGCATCTGGTGAGTCGAGCAGTACATCACCGTCGGATCCGACCAGAAGATCTCCTGCGAGCCGTTGCCGTGATGGACGTCGAAATCGATCACCGCCGCGCGCTCGGCCCCGTGCTTGCGCTGCGCGTGACGCGCTGCGATCGCGGCACTGTTGAAGAGGCAAAATCCCATGGGGCGGGCAGTCTCGGTGTGGTGGCCGGGCGGACGGACCGAAACGAATGCATTGGCGGCTCTTCCACCCATGACTTCGTCGACGGCGTGGATCGCGCCGCCGGCCGCGCGCAGTGCGGCCTCGTAACTGCCGGGCGACATCGAGGTGTCACCGTCGAGATGCACCGTTCCAGTCTTCGGCGTCGCGTCGCGGATCGCCTCGATGTAGTCCATGGGATGGCAGAGCGCGATCGTCTCAAGGTTTGCGACCGGAGCCTCGACACGAACGAGGGTGTTGAACGCATCGGCGGCAAGCACGCGCTCTATCGCGCGCAGCCGGTCGGGACGCTCGGGGTGTCCGGCCGGAGTGAGATGGTCCAGACAGGCACGATGGGTGACAAGCAGCGTGGTCATTGAACAGACTTAATTGCTTTACAGGCACGGCGGAAGTGGCGAATTCAGATCGGGCGACATCGGAACTACGCGAGTGCGGCCTCGCTTGCGTTCACGCTCTCCCCGCCCTCGATCACCGTGCGTTCCAATCCCTGTGCCCCCACGGCGATGTTCTCCGCAAAGAACCGTGCCAGCGCAATGCGCGCCGCAACCGAGTCATCACCCGCAAGCCGAACGGCGGCGAGCGCCTGCTCGGCCAGCAGCGCGCCGCCCGACGCCGTCCCGAACAGCCGTAGATAGGGCGTCGCGCCAGCCAGCGCGGCCTCCCCCTGCGGTGCGCGCAGGAGCCAAGTTGTGGTGCGCTCAAGGCTGTCGACGGCCTCGCCGAGACACGCACCGGTCTCGCCGAAAGCGGGGTCGTTGGCGGCATTCACCGCGGCGACGGTCTTCCGCAACTCGCCGATATGGTGCTTGACCGCCGCGCCGTCCGACAGCGACAGCTTACGGGTCACCAGATCAATCGCCTGGATGCCATTGGTGCCCTCGTAGATCGCCGCGATGCGGGCATCGCGATAGTGCTGCGCCGCACCGGTTTCCTCAACATAGCCCATGCCGCCATGCACCTGCACACCGAGCGAAGCGACCTCGGTGCCGATGTCGGTCGCGAACGCCTTCGCAACTGGCGTCAGCAAGGAGGCGCGCTCGTGCGCGGCCTTCCGCACGGCCTCGTCGGCAGCGCGATGGGCGCGATCGATGGCGACCGCATTGGCATAGCAGATCGCGCGGGCGGCGCCGGTGAGCGCGCGCATGGTGAGTAGCATGCGCTTGACGTCGGGGTGGGCGATGATCGGGCTCGAGGCCTCCTTCGGACCGACCGCCCTGCCCTGCTTTCGCTCTCGTGCATATGCGAGTGCCTGCTGCGTCGCGCGTTCGGCGATGCCGACGCCCTGGAGCGCCACCGCCAGCCGCGCCTGGTTCATCATGGTGAACATGCAGGCCATGCCGCGGTTTTCTTCTCCGACAAGAAAGCCGGTCGCGCCGCCCTCGTCGCCGAACACCATCGTGCAGGTCGGCGAGGCATGGATGCCGAGCTTGTGCTCGATCGAATGGGCGCGCACGTCGTTGCGCTTGCCCGGCGCGCCTCCCGCGTCGGGCAGGAACTTCGGCACCAGGAACAGCGATACGCCGCGTGTGCCGGCTGGCGCGTCGGGCAGCCGCGCCAGCACGAGATGAATAATGTTGTCGGTGAAATCGTGCTCGCCATAGGTGATGAATATCTTCTGGCCAGTGATGCGATAACTGCCGTCGGGTGCGCGCTCGGCACGCGTGCGCAGCGCGCCGACGTCGGACCCTGCCTGCGGTTCTGTCAGTTGCATAGTGCCCATCCATTCGCCGGAGACGAGCTTGGGCAGGTAGGCGCGCTGCAGCGCCTCGCCACCATGGGTGACGAGCGCGTCGATCGCGGCCATGGTGAGCACCGGGCCGATCCCGAAGGCCATGGACGCGGCATTCCACATTTCGAGGCAAGCCGCGTTGAGTGCATGCGGCAACGCCTGACCACCCCATGCGTCGGGCGCGGCAAGCCCATTCCAGCCGGCCGCTGCCCAGTCACGATAGGCCTCCTTCCAGCCGGGCGGAGTCGCAACCGCGCCGTCCTTGAAGCGGGCACCATGCCGGTCGCCGATCGTATTGAGGGGCGCGAGCACCTCGGTCGCGAACCGGCCGGCCTCCTCCAGCACCGCATCGACGGTATCTTCGGCAAGTTCGCCGTAGATTCCCTCCTCCAAGGCCCAGCGGAAGCCGGCGGCGTGCTTGAGGGCGAAGGCGATGTCGGGGACCGGCGCGCGGTAGGTCATGGCGTGTCTCCGGCAGGGAGCAGGGCAGCTCACGCGAGTCGCTGCCGACAATAATGCAAAATGCACGAAAAAATCACCGCCGGTGGCGAGGGCCCGCGTTGATCGGCCGGGGCCACATCGCTATGGTCCGCGCGCTGGCGGCGTCGCTATCGCGCTATGCCGACATGCATCGCGATGGGGCGTAGCCAAGTGGTAAGGCACCGGATTTTGATTCCGGCATTCCCAGGTTCGAATCCTGGCGCCCCAGCCAACCAGTGTCTGTGTCCGGTCTCTCGCAGAATGGGCGACTGTTCCGTGGGTTAGCGAGTCATCAGCCGGTTTCTGCTGCGAGAAAATTGAGGTTCTTCGGCAGTTCGCAATTTTCGCCCCCAGTCTCCGGTCGCGATTTTCGATATCCGAGTTTTGCTGGTTGAAACATGGCGACGAAAGAAGCGAGTAGGCGAAGCAAGGCAAACATCGCAAGACAGGATGCACCGATTCAATCTCAAATTCACAAGATCGCCGGTTCGCGCACGCCTTGCTGTCCGAACTCAATGATCTTCTTTGCAATGAGATTGCACGTCGGATCTTCGCGGTCTTTTAGGTTCAATTCTTGAAGAACCCGCTCGAAGGCAACACCCATGGCTTGGCAGTGATCAGGATCGAACGCCTCGTTTGCCCAACAAACGATGGATCGGCACGCCTCACCTCTCATGTCGCCATCCAACAAAAATACTTGGCGCAAAAGTCCTTGCAATAGCGGGGACCTGTTGTGAAAAAATGCGCACATAGCCTCATTTTATATGCTTGAAACATGATATTATAGATAATAAAATGCAAGAAGGATTTATTGGACTCATGCTGGATGATCACTGCATCACAATTGCGCGCTACGAGAGCGCTTCTTGGAATTGACCAGCGCGAGCTGGCCGCGCAGTCGGGCCTCTCGTTGCCGACCATTCAGCGGATGGAGGCAAGTGACGGCGTCATCCGCGGCAACGTCGACTCGCTGATGAAGCTTGTGGCGGCGCTTGATGCTGCCGGCATCGAACTGATCTCAGACAACGCAACCAGCACCGGCGGAGGTCGCGGTGTCAGGCTCAAGAGGCCGGCGTCATGATCTTGCTGCTGTCCTGCATCGCCGTTCTGCTGGCGAACTCCGCGCTTGCGGTAGCCGGCGGGCGATCACCCGCGATCCTGCGGCTCGTCTATACATCGAGCCTTGCCAGTACGGCCGTCCTGCTTGTCCTTTCCGGTTGGCATTTGCTTGCTGGGGCCGCGCCGATCTCCGTTACGCTGCCGTTAGGACTGCCGTGGATCGGCGCCCATTTCCGGTTGGACGCACTTTCAGCCTTCTTCCTCGTGGTGGTCGACCTCGGAGGCGCTGCAGCGAGCCTGTTTGCGCTCGGCTATGGCCGCCACGAAGATATGCCGCAGCGCGTACTGCCGTTCTATCCGCTGTTCCTGGCCGGGATGAATCTCGTCGTGCTGGCCGACGATGCCTTCACCTTCCTGATCTCCTGGGAATTCATGTCGCTCACGTCCTGGGCGCTCGTGATCGCGCACCATCGTGAGCGCGATAACCTGCACGCCGGCTACGTCTATCTCGTCATGGCGAGCTTCGGGACGCTTGCCCTGCTGCTGACCTTCGGTCTGCTGGCGGGAAGCGACGGCGGCTATGCCTTCGCGCAGATCCGTGAGGCCCCTCCATCCTCAACCACCGCCGCCTTCGTGTTGATCCTCGTGCTGGTCGGCGCCGGCTCAAAGGCCGGCCTGGTGCCGCTGCACGCCTGGTTGCCGCTCGCCCATCCGGCAGCGCCGAGCCACATTTCGGCACTGATGAGCGGCGTGATGACCAAGGTCGCGGTCTACGGCTTCGTACGCATCGTCATGGACCTACTCGGGGAACCTGCTTGGTGGTGGAGCATGGTCGTGCTGACCCTTGCCGGCATTACCTGCGTGATGGGCGTCCTCTATGCACTCATGCAGCACGATCTCAAGCGGCTGCTCGCCTATCATACGGTGGAGAACATCGGGATCATCTTCATCGGCCTGGGCCTTGCGCTCGCCTTCAAGGCGCACGGCCTGGCGGCGGCGGCGGCATTGGCCCTGACGGCCGGGCTGCTGCACGTTTTCAACCATTCGGTCTTCAAGAGCTTGCTGTTCTTCGGCTCCGGCGCCGTACTCACAGCGACCGGCGAGCGTGACATGGAGCACCTCGGCGGCCTCATCCACCGCATGCCGCACACTGCGTTCGTGTTCCTGGTCGGTTGTGCCGCAATTTCAGCGCTGCCGCCACTCAACGGGTTTGCCTCGGAATGGCTGACCTTCCAGGCGATCTTGCTCAGCCCTGAACTGCCGTCGTGGGGCCTGAAATTCCTGGTGCCTGCGGTGGGCGCGCTGCTCGCGCTTTCAGCGGCGCTCGCCGCCGCCTGCTTCGTCAAGGCGTTCGGCGTGACCTTCCTCGGCCGCCCGCGCAGTCCCGCCGCTGAGCGCGCATGCGAGACCGACCGCTGGTCGCTTTCTGCGATGTACCTGTTTGCCGCACTCTGCCTGCTCGCCGGAATCCTGCCGGGCCTGCTGATCGATACGCTTGCGCCAATCACGGCGGGCCTCGTGGGCCAGCGCATGCCTATGCAGGCCGGCGTCGAGTGGCTGTCAATCGTGCCGATTGCAGAGAGCCGTAGCTCCTATAACGGGTTGCTGGTCTTCGCGTTCATTGCGATTTCGGCGTGGCTTGCCGCCTTTGCGATCCACCGGCTCGCCTCCGACAAGCTGCGCCGCGGCCCGGCCTGGGACTGCGGCTACCTCGATGCCAATCCGGCGACGCAGTACACCGCCGACAGCTTCGCGCAGCCGATCCGGCGCGTGTTCGGCACGCTGGTGTTCCGTGCGCGCGAACACGGGGAGATGCCGCCGCCCGGCGACATGCGGCCGGCGAGGCTGGCCGTCGACATCCGCGACCCTGTCTGGGACGCGCTCTATGCGCCGGTCGCCGGCCGCGTCGTCTACGCAGCGGTGCGGCTCAACCGGCTGCAGTTCCTTACCATCCGGCAGTATCTCAGCCTCGTGTTCGGCGCGCTGGTCACGCTCCTCCTGGTGCTCGCGATATGGCCGTAATCCGCGATCTCGCCGTGCAGGGAGCGCAGATGTTGTTGGTGCTGTTATTGGCACCTCTGTTGACCGGTTTGGTGCGCAAAGTCCGTGCACGCCTTCTGCGGCGGCGCGGGCCGCCGCTAATACAGCCCTACCGCGATCTGGTGCGACTCCTTCGGAAGGATGTCGTACTCGCGGAGAACGCGTCATGGCTGTTCCGCGTCATCCCGTATCTGATGTTTGCCACGACCTGGGTCGCAGCCTCGCTTGTGCCCACGTTCCAGACGGGGCTTCTGTTCAGCTGGTCGGCGGACCTGATCGCAATCATTGCGCTCTTGGGGAGCGCGCGCTTCTTTCTAGCGCTCGCCGGTCTTGACGTCGGCACAAGCTTCGGCGGCATCGGCTCAAGCCGTGAAGTGATGATCGCCTCGCTCGCCGAGCCGGCCATGCTGATGGTCGTGTTCACGCTCGCGCTAATCGCAGGCTCGACCCAACTCTCGACCATCGCCCTCTTGATGGCATCGGGCGAGGTCGGCCTGCGCGTATCGCTGGGGCTTGCGCTATTCGCGCTGATCATGGTGGCGATCGCCGAGAACGCGCGCATCCCGGTCGACAACCCGGCGACCCACCTAGAGCTGACCATGGTGCACGAGGCAATGGTGCTGGAATATTCCGGGCGGCACCTTGCACTGATCGATCTCGCGGCATCGCTGAAGCTCTTGCTCTATGTCTCGCTCATCGGCTGCGTGTTCCTTCCCTGGGGATTGGCCCAGCCCGAAGCCGGCGTAGCTGCGCTCGCGGTCGGAATAGCCGCTTATGTCGCCAAGCTCGCCGCTGGCGGCGTCCTGCTCGCATTCTTCGAAACCGCCATCGCCAAGATGCGGGTGTTCCGCGTTCCGGAGTTCCTCGGAGCCGCGCTGATGCTCGGGCTTCTGGCAACGCTCCTTCTCTTCGTCTCGCGGAGCCTCTAGCCCATGAGTAATTTCGCCTTCGACATTGCTCACATGCTCGCCGGTGGACTCGTGCTGGTGAGCTTCATGCAGCTCTATCAGGATCGCCTCTATGCGCTGCTCAACATCTTCGCCCTGCATGCGCTGGTGCTGGCGCTCTCGGTCGCATGGCAGGCCTATGTCCAGGATGCACCGCATCTCTACGTCACCGCGGCCATTGCGCTCGTATTCAAGGCCGTCGTGATCCCTGTCGCGCTGCATCGGATCATCGTACGGCTGGGCATTCACCGCGAGATCGAGAAGGTGGTCGGCGTCGGGCTGACCATGCTGTTCGGCATGGGTTTGGTGGCGCTGTCGATGGTGGTGATGCTGCGAGTGACCGCGGAAGCCGACCCGCTGGCGCGCGAGGATCTGGCCTTCGCGCTCTCGGTGGTGCTGCTCGGCCTTCTCATGATGGTGACGCGGCGCAACGCGGTGAGTCAGGTCGTCGGCTTCATGTCGATCGAGAACGGCCTAGTGCTGGCGGCAACCGGCGCCAAGGGCATGCCGCTCGTCGTCGAGATCAGCATCGCGTTTTCCATTCTGATCGCCTTCATCGTGATCGGAATCTTCCTGTTCCGCATCCGCGAACGCTTCGACACCGTGGACGTGGAAGCGCTCGATCGCTTCCGTGGAGAGCGACCATGACATTGCCGTTCGATGCATTGAACGCCGTCCTGGCTATTCCGGCTGTCGCCGCGGCTCTGCTGGCGGCGCTCCCGGGATACAGGCTCACTGCACGACTCAACGTAGTGGCGACGTTGGGGTCGTTCCTGGCGGCGCTGTCGCTGTTCGTCGAGCGCCCGACATCCGGACCGTATCTTCTGGTCGACGACCTCAACAATACGTTCATCGTGCTGACGACATTCATCGGTTTCACGACGAGCGTGTTCAGCGCGAGCTATATCGGACACGAGATCGAGATCGGCCGGCTGACGCCGACCTTCGTGCGTTTCTATCACGCGATGTACCAGACACTGATGTTCGCGATGAACCTCGCGCTGGTAGCCAACAATATCGGGCTGATGTGGGTCGCGATCGAACTCGCGACGTTGACGACCGTGCTGATGGTCGGCATCTATCGCACCCACGAGGCGCTGGAGGCAGCCTGGAAGTACTTCATTCTCGGCAGCGTCGGTATCGCGCTCGCCCTGTTCGGCACAATCCTCGTCTACATGGCGGCGCGGCCGGTGATTGGCGAAGGCTTGCCGGCCATGGTGTGGACCAATCTGGTCGCCCGGGGGGCCGACTTCGACCCATCACTGCTCAACTTGGCGTTTGTGTTCCTGCTGCTGGGCTACGGCACCAAGGTCGGGCTCGCGCCGCTGCATGCCTGGCTCCCCGATGCTCATGCCGAGGGCCCGACGCCGATTTCAGCGGTGCTCTCAGGCCTCCTGCTCAATGTCGCCCTCTATGCCCTGCTGCGCTTCAAGATGCTGCTCGCCGCCAATCCGGAAGCGGTCGCGCCCGGACCGCTGATGGTGACGATGGGACTGATCTCGCTGATCTTCGCGAGCTTCATGCTGTATCGCCGGCGCGACATCAAGCGCATGTTCGCCTATTCCTCGATTGAACACATGGGCATCATCACCTTTGCGTTCGGAATGGGCGGTCCGCTCGCCAATTTTGCCGGATTGCTGCACATGACCATGCATTCGTTGACCAAGTCCGCAATCTTCTTCGCGGTGGGTCACATCGCGCAGGTCAAGGGCACGCAGAAGATTGCCGACATGGGCGGCCTCACCGAAACTAACCCCGCGCTCGGTTGGGGGCTGGTGATAGGCGTCGTCGCGATCGCCGGAATGCCACCTCTGGGCATCTTCATGAGCGAGTTCCTGCTTATCACCTCGACCTTCGCGCGCGAGCCCTGGCTGGCAGTCCTTCTTGTATTCGGAATCCTGGTCGGGTTCGGCGCGTTGTTCCTACGGCTCAACGGCATCGCCTTCGGTGAGCCGTGCGGTCCCAGCGGCGCGGCGACCGCCTCGTATCTGCCAATGTATTCCCATCTCGCGCTGGTGTTTGTAGCCGGTATCTACCTGCCATCGACGGCAGTAACGTGGTTCCAGAACGTGGCAAAGCTGCTCGGATAGTGATCATGACAACGGTGCGCGACACGATTGCACAGGGGCGGTACATGCAGGCACAGCGCCCCTGGCCCCGCGCCGTCATCACAGCGGAGCAATGGCAGGTCATCGCCGCCGAGCTTGCCGCCGGGCGCGCGACGCTGCTTGGGCTTTGGGGCGATACCGACGCTGTGCATCTCGCTCTGCTGCTCGATCCGGCAGAGATTGTGGTTGCGACCGTCGAGTGTCCTGACGGGACGTTCCCGTCGGTGGGTGCGGTGCATGCGCCCGCGATCCGGCTCGAGCGCGCTATCCACGATCTTTACGGCTTCAAGCCGGTAGGAGCACCGGACACGCGGCCATGGCTCGATCTTGGTTTCTGGGATGTCCAACATCCGCTTGGAAACAGCGGACCCAAGTTGCAACCAGCACCGTATGCATTCCTCCCAACGGAAGGCGAAGGCCTGCACCAGATTCCGGTCGGGCCGGTACATGCCGGCATCATCGAGCCGGGGCATTTCCGTTTCACCGCCAATGGCGAAACCGTCGTCCGCCTCGAAGAGCGCCTGGGCTATGTGCACAAGGGGATCGAGTCGCTGATGATTGGCACGGCCCTCGACAAGGCAGCCCGCTTGGCGGGGCGCACGTCGGGGGACAGCACGGTGGCCTATGCGCTTGCCTTCGCCCGTGCCGTGGAAGCGGCACTTGAAGTCGACGTTCCGCCCCGCGCACATTACTTGCGAGCGCTGATGGCGGAGCTCGAGCGGCTCGCCAACCATTTCGGCGATATCGGAGCGATCTGCAACGATGCGTCGTTCGCCATCATGCACGCGCAATGCGGAATCCTGCGCGAACGAGCGTTGCGGACGGCGGAGGCCTGCTTCGGCCACCGGCTGATGATGGATCGCGTGGTACCTGGAGGCGTCTCGGTCGACCTCGCGGAGGGCGGCATCGACCGGATGCGCTGGCTTCTCGAAAATATGCGACGCCGTTTCCCCGAGTTGATCGAGATCTACGACAATACCGCTTCGCTCCAGGACCGGACCGCGACCACGGGCATTCTTCGACCAGAGCTGGCGCGAAAGTTTGGAGCAGGCGGCTATGTGGGACGTGCCTCCGGCCGAGGGTTCGATGTCAGGCGAGTGTTGCCCTATCCACCCTATCAAGAGCTGAAGTTCGACATTCCAGTGTTCGAGGACGGTGACGTGAATGCGCGCGTGTGGGTGCGCATTCGCGAAGTCGAGCAGAGCATGACTTTGATCGACCAGATCATCCGCCGCCTGCCGGATGGCGCAATTTGCGAAGTTGTACCCGGTCGCGGGGAGACCCGCGAAGGGCTCGGCTGGATCGAAGGCTTTCGTGGTGACGTGCTAGCGTGGGTGCGTGTCGGCGACGACGGGCGTATTGCGCGCTGTCATCTGCGCGATCCGTCCTGGTTCCAGTGGCCACTGCTGGAAGCTGTGGTTGAAGGCAATATCGTTGCCGACTTTCCGCTATGCAATAAATCGTTCAATTGCTCCTACTCCGGGCATGATCTCTAGGATTCGACATGCGCAGGCTGCTGTTCAAGAACCTGATCCGTACGCCCATCACCGACGAGGCACCTGGCGCCGACGATGCCGCACTTGCCGAGCTTGCAAAACGGCTTGACTACGCCGCGCGCCGCCGTCTTGGCCGAAGCCTGTCCATCCGCGAGGTCGATGCCGGCTCCTGCAACGGCTGCGAACTAGAAATCCACGCGCTCAACAACGCCTTCTACGATCTCGAGCGGTTTGGACTGCGGTTTGTCGCGTCGCCGCGCCACGCCGATGTGCTGATGGTGACCGGTCCCGTGACCAAGAACATGCGCGAGGCTCTAGAGCGTACGTACAATGCCACGCCTGATCCCAAGTGGGTGGTTGCAGTCGGTGACTGCGCCTTCAATGGTGGGATATTCGCCGGTAGCTACGCTTGTGTCGGTGGTGCTTCGCAAGTAGTTCCTGTCGATCTACATATCCATGGTTGCCCACCATCGCCGGCAGAACTGTTAAAAGGATTGATTGCTTTGGTCGAACATGCGAGCTCGCAGGCGTGTTCCTCCTAGGCATGATTTCGATGCGGCCGTTCTTTCAAGCGGGAATTGTCGCCGCTCGCTGTCAATTGATAGCGGTGATAGTACTGACGCTATCGCTGTCGGTTATCGGATCTATTTTGATCAAAACGTCGTGGCACTTTGCGACTCAATTTCGCAGCCTCTCAAATGGGCATATCTCTTGATGGCAGTAGGCATTGCTGCGACTCGCACGCGGTCCGGATGCGAAGCGCCGCTGTGCACGGTCGTGCGCTAACGGATCGAGCGGGCAGCTTTGGGCGGCATGGACGGGAACATCAGCATTTGCCAGCGGGGACCGGTCTTGTGCACGAACCCTCATGACATTGCGACCGTGGGTTCGTTTGGAACCGACGCCGTTTCATTGGCCAGCTCGATCAGCAATTAGTCCGAGTGCCTCCATCTTCGCCAAAAATCCTGCAAGGGTGCGCGGCGCGCTTCCTACGCTTCCAGCCCGTCGGCGCCGTCGCGGAAGAAGGCGATCTCTCCGTTGACCACGGTCATGTCGACGGGGATGTCCTTGATCCGCTCGGGCGCGACCGCATACGGGTTCTCGGCGAGCACGGCGAAGTCGGCCAGCTTGCCGGGCTCGATCGATCCCTTGATCTTTTCCTCGAACGCGTTGTAGGCGGCGTTGATGGTGAACATGCGGATGGCGTCGCGCACGCTCACCGCCTGGTCCGCGCCCACGGTCTTGCCGGTCCAGGTCCGGCGCGAAACCGCGGTGCCGAGATCGCGCAAGCTGTCCAGCGGCCAATAGGCTGGGCCGTCGGAACCCGAGGTGATCTTCAGCCCCGCTTCCAGCATGTCGCGGATATTGAAGCTGTTCTCAAGCCGCTTCTCGCCGATGCAGTCGAGCAATGATTCCCAGATGAAGTGCATGAACGGGATATTGGGCACCGGCAGGATGCGGTTGCGGGTGATGATGTCCATGCGCGCGTCGTTGACGAGCCAGTTGCCGAGATGCTCCACCCGGTGGCGGTGGTCCTCGCGCGGATGCGCCTTCAGCGCCTTCTCCAGCGATTGCAGCGCCATGTCCATCGCCACGTCGCCGATGGCGTGGATGCAGACCCGATGGCCGGCGCGGTGATAGGCTTCCACCGTCTCGTCCAGCTCGTCCTGCTCGATGCGGATCAGCCCCTCGTGGCAGGGATCGTCGACATAGGGCTCGTAGAACTTGGCGACATGGCCGGTAATGCCGCCGTCGATCGACATCTTCACCCCGCCGATGCGCAGCCAGTCGTTGCCGAACCCAGTCTTGATGCCGAGATTGAGCAGACTTTCCTTGCGGATCGCCGCCTCGATCACGCGGATCAGGAGCGAGACCCGGATCGGCAGCGTTCCCTCGTCCACCAGCTCCTGGTAGGCGCGAATACTCGCGTCGTTGGTCACGATGTCATGGATGTTGGTGATGCCGCGCGCGAGGCAGCGCTCGGCCGCGAACCGGACGCCTTCCTTCATCTGCTGGTAGGAATATTTCGGAACGACGTTGCGCACCAGGAACTGGGCGCGCTCCACCAGCTTGCCGGTCGGCTCACCATTGTCGTCGAACTCGATGGCGCCGCCAGCCGGCGCGGGAGTCGCCGCGTCGATGCCGGCGAGCTCCAGCGCTTTCGTGTTGGCGATGGTGATATGTGCGCCGAAATTGATTGCGACCGGGTGGTCAGGGGTTGCCGCATCGAGATCGCGGCGGTCAGGGAAGCGCTTCTCCGGCATGCGGAAGTTCTGCATCGGACTACCGTGGGCGACGATCCAGGTGCCGAGCGGCTGTTTCGACGCTTGTTCCTTGATCTTCTCAACGATCTGTTGGATCGAGCGCACATTGGAATAGAAGTCGCGGCAGTCGACGCGGTGCATCATCGCCGCGCCGCCGTCGGCGAAATGGACGTGCGGATCGGTCAGTCCGGGCAGCACGCAGCGCCTCTTGAGGTCGACTTTCTTCGTGCGCCCGTCTGCCAGCGCGTCAATATCGCGCGCCGAGCCGACCGCACCGATGCGCCCGCCCCATACCGCAACGGCTTCGGCCTCGGTATCGCTCGCGTCCGCGGTCAGCACGGTGGCGTTGGTCAGCACCAGATCGGGACTGAGTGCGGCGACGGTCATCGGCCTTCCTTTCCTGTTCGCGAGCTTTCCACCGAGCGACGCTCCACACGGGAATCGCGCCTGGTCGATTGTGCCGTCCCTGCCGACACGTGACAGATTCCCGCAGGCGGATCAGCCGGTAGCCGAAATCGTGCCCGAGATCATCCGCAGGGGCAAGAATGGCCTCCCGCGATGTGACAGGCGTGCTCGAATGATGTGTAATGTCCGCCGATCAGCCGCGCTCGCGGTTTGGAGCCGGTGGCGCTGTCGGAGCATTGGATGGGCCTACTTCTCAGCGTCCGGAACCTGCAGACGTCGTTCTTCACCAGCGACGGCGAAGTGCGTGCGGTTGACGGCGTAAGCTTCGATATCGAGGACGGGGCGACCATGGGCCTCGTCGGCGAGTCGGGTTGCGGCAAGAGCGTCACGGCGCTCTCTATCATGCAACTTCTGGCGAAGGGCACCGGCAGGATCGTCGGTGGCCAGATACTGTACCGCGGAGCCAACCTGGCGGCCTATACGGAAGAGCAGATGCGCCGCGTGCGCGGCAACGATATCTCGATGATCTTCCAGGAGCCGATGACATCGCTCAACCCGGTGTTCACCGTAGGCGACCAGATTGGGGAGGCGGTGCGCCTGCACCAGCGTGCCTCCCCGCGCGAGGCCCGGGACCGCGCCATCGAAATGCTCCGCCTGGTCAAGATCGCGGAGCCCGAAAAGCGGGCGAAGGATTATCCGCACCAGCTCTCGGGCGGCATGCGCCAACGGGTGATGATCGCGATGGCGCTGAGCTGCAATCCGAAACTGCTGATGGCCGACGAGCCGACGACGGCGCTCGACGTGACCATCCAGGCACAGATTCTCGACCTCATCGCCGAGCTGCAGGAGCGGCTCGGGATGGCGGTGCTGCTGATCACCCACGACCTCGGCGTGGTCGCGCAGCATGCTGATGCGGTGGCGGTCATGTATGCCGGCAAGATCGTCGAGCGGGGCAGTCCGGAGTCGATCTTTGCACGCCCGATGCACCCGTACACGATCGGGCTGATGAACTCGATTCCCGGTACTGCCGATAAGCGAGCACGGCTCAAAGCGATTCCCGGAATTGTTCCGAGCCCGCTGGACTGGCCTTCCGGCTGTCGTTTCCGGACGCGCTGCGAACGGGCGGAAGAAACCTGCGCAGTGAAGCAGCCCGACTTGCTCGAGGCCGAGCCCGGCCATTGGGTATCCTGCCTGAAGGTGCCGCAGCACACGGCGTCGGCGGTGGCAGTCGCGGAGTGAATGCGATGGCGCTGCTGGAAATCCGGAATCTCAAGAAGCACTTTCCGGTCGGTGACGGACTGCTGCGCAGAGGCACGGATACCGTCAAAGCGGTCGACGGGGTAACCCTGTCCGTCGAGGACGGCGAGACCATGGGCCTTGTCGGCGAGTCCGGCTGCGGAAAGTCGACGCTCGGGCGCTGCGTGATCCGCCTCATGGAGCCGAGCGCTGGGCAGATCGTCTTCGAAGGGCGCGATATCACCCATCTCAGCTTCTCCGAAATGCGCGAGATGCGCCGCCGCATGCAGATCATCTTTCAGGATCCCTACGCGTCGCTGAACCCGCGAATGCGCGTTGGTGAGATCGTTGGCGAGGGGCTGCGGATCCATGGCTTGGCCAGGGGGGCGGAGTTGCGTGACCGCGTCGTCCAACTGCTCGAGCGCGTCGGGCTGCGCGAATATCAGTTCGACCGTTATCCGCACGAGTTCTCCGGCGGCCAGCGCCAGCGCATCGGCATTGCACGGGCTCTTGCGGTGAATGCCAGGTTCATCGTGGCGGACGAGGCGGTCTCCGCGCTCGACGTCTCGATCCAGGCCCAGATCTTAAACTTGATGCGGGACCTGCAGGAGGAGTTCAATCTCACCTACCTGTTCATTTCCCACGATCTGCGCGTGGTCGAATATATGAGCCGGCGGGTCGCGGTCATGTATCTCGGCAAGATTGTCGAAGTCGCGCCGTCCGAAAAAATCTACGCCAACGCACAGCACCCGTACACGCGGGCGCTACTGTCGGCAGCGCCGGTGGCAGATCCGTCACGCAAGAGCGAGCGCATGGTGCTGCAAGGCGACGTCCCAAGCCCGATCAATCCGCCGTCGGGCTGCAGCTTTCATCCACGCTGCCCTTTCGCGAAGAAGATCTGCGCCGAAGTGGAGCCTCGTCTGGCCCACGATGGCGACCATGGTATCGCCTGCCACGTCTTCGGACCCGGTGTCGTCGCCGAGCACGCGGCAGGTGCGGCATAGCCCCGCAGTCGGAAGCATCTCGCCCCAGGTCACCGCGCATGCTAGCGTTCGTTGAACAAGAGCGAGCTTAGCGACAGTGACCGCGACCGTCGTCTCTTCAAAGTTGTGGCGTCCGCCGAAACGCATCGAGCGCGACGAGCTGGTGAAGATTTCCGATCGGCTGCTATCCGAGCCCGACGTCCCCTGGTCACGCGACGAGGACATCATCCGGATCCAATCCAACGGGATGGCGTGGGATATCGGCACCATGGTCTACGCGCCGATCGAGCCCGGCCGCGCTGCTGTCGGTCCCGACGGCAAGAAGATCGGCGTGTTCATGACCCACGGTGGCGCCAGCGACTGGCGCTCGATGGAGCCGCTGGCCAAGACCTTCTGCGGCAAGCGCGGCTACAAGGTCTGCTCGATGACCTATCCGGGCCGGTTCTACTTTGACGATCCGGACCACAATTGGCCCGGCGACACGTTCCATGACGACGGTACGGTGCGCACCCCGATCTGGCTGAGGGGCGAGCACATCGGCCCCGACCAGTATGAGGTGAAGGCCGACGACAGTCACCGCGAGATATACGGCACCCGCCGTTATGCGGTCGCGAAGCCAGAATCGCTCTTCTACTTGCGGATGGCATCGTGGCCCAAGGCCATCGTCGACGCGATGAAGGACATCTGCGTCCGCCATTTCCCGCCCGAGGAGTGGACGATCTATGTCCACGGCCACTCGACCGGCGGCCCGTTCGTGCACACGCTCATGCAGCGCTGCGACAACGTGCGTGGACTGATCGGGATCGAGAACTCTCCGTTCGGCTGGCTGTTCAACAAGATGACGGGCCATGACTGGCCGACGCCGTTCAACTACCTCCTGGTGCGCAACTGGCGCGAGCTCGCGCGCTATCGCGGCGCGGAGCTCGCCATGCAGGAGGGCGAAAAGCCGCTGTTCCGCCTCGCCCAGGTGATAGAGGAGATCTTCGATCTGTGGGAGGTTTCCAGGCGGGCGCCTCAGTTCAAGGCGGAGAACTGGTATCACAACCGCACGGTCTCCTGCCTGACCGAGGCAGCGCAAGTCGCAGCGAAGCAGCGGGGATTGAACCGGATGGAAACCGAGGCTCTGGTCGCCGAGTATCTGAGTTACGGCGTGCCGCTGCAGGGGAGCGGAGTGAAGCCGGTGCCGCCGCTGTTGCACGGCATCTGCGAGTATTCCCGCGACCACCGGCCCGAGAAGTACGAAATGATGCGGGCCGAATACGCCAGGCTGAGCCCGGCGCCGAAGTTCGAATATGTGGAGCTGGGCGCGGGCATCCACTCCTACTGGCGAGCGGAGGACGGGCTGCCGCTCGGCGTCTGCCCCGCGGTGGTCACGCTGTGGGACGAGGCCATCATGAACGACTGGTACGCCACAGCGATTGGCGAAGCGACGGAATCCCGGGTTGCCGTTGGGCCGCCCGGTGGCAGGGCAGGATCATGGGAAGAAAGGGCGAGGACGTCATGAGCACAACGCGCATCGTTTCAGCGGGCCGCGCCCTCGTCGCTGCTGCGGTGGTGGCTGCTGCCGCGGCGCTTGGCGCATCCGGCGCCCTGGCGAGGTCAACCGTCTCCATCGGGGTGGTGAATGACTTCGCAGGATGGAACCCGTACGCGGATTCGACTGCGCAGATGTACATGGTCTGGTGCCAGACCTATGGGTGCCTCGGCACCTTCAACACACGAACCGGCGATTACGAGGGGATTCTCGCCGAGCGTTGGGAGGTCAGCAAGAGCAACCCGAACGAATGGACCTTCTATCTCAAGAAAGGCATCAAACGACATAACGACGGCAAGGAACTGACCGCCGAAGACGTGATCCATTCATTGTGGCGCAACAAGAACGATCCGCGGACAGCGCAGGCGAACAATACCCGGCCCGTGACGAAAGCCGTTGCGGTGGACAAGTACACCGTGAAGTTCATCACCAGCCAGCCGACCGCGCCGCTGCTGTCCTTTCTGTTCGACCGGCTCATCATCACCGGCAAGGACCTCTACGAGAAGCATGGGCAGGATGTCGACCGTAAGGCGCCCTGGGGTTACGGGCCCTATCAGGTCAGGGACATCGTTGTCGGTCAGCGGATGGTTCTGGAAAAGAACAAGGCTTGGCCGGGGATCAAGGAGGCAAACCCCGATCGGCTGATCTTTCTCCGTATCAAGGAGGACGAAGCGCGCGTCACGGCGCTCCTCAACGGCGAGTTGCAGATGGCGCAGTTCATTCCTCCGCACCTCGTGGATCGAGTCAAGCGCGCGTCGGGCGCCACGCTGAAGAGCACATCGCCCGTGGAGGTCATGTTCCTGGCCATGAATCCGAACTTCAAGCCGTGGGACAAAAAGAAGGTCCGGCAGGCCGTGGCCTACGCGATAAATCGCGAGGCAATCGTCAAGGCGATCTTCCGCGGGGGCGCGGAGGTGCTGCAGGGGCCGGTAGGACCGGGCCAATACGGCTACAGCCCGGATGTCGAGCCGAAGTATAGATATGATCCGGAGAAGGCCAAGCAGCTTCTCCGAGAGGCTGGCTATCCCAATGGGGTGGAGATAGACTTCTACAGCGCCAACAACCGCTACATCAACGACCGGCAGAGCTCGCAGGCGATCGTTCCGATGCTGCAGGCAGTGGGCTTCAAGGTGCGTTTCCACACGCCCGAATACTCCACCCACTGGCCGCTGGTACGCAAAGGCAAGCGTTCCTTCTACTACCAGGGCCGCGGTTCGGTGGTCGATCCTTCGGCAATGCTCGTGCAGTATTTCGGGACCGGTGCAACGCCGCGCATCGGCTATTCGAATCCAAAGCTCGACGCCCTTCTGGAAGCCCAGGAGCGCGAGTTCGATCCCGACAAGCGCAAGGCGCTGCTGCTGAAGGCATTCAACATCGTTCAGGAGGACGTGCCCGCGTTCTTCCTCTGGCGTATTCAGCAGCACTACGGGATCTCGAACAGGATCGAGTTCGCGCCGATGTCAACCGACCGGGTCTTCGGCGTCGATATCCTGGTGAAGAACTAGTGCCCCGCTTCCGAAGTTCGTGATACATGGCAGCATTCTCTGACACGAACTTCGGAAGCAAAGGGGCACTAGCAACTTTATTGATTCTAGTGCCGCTTTTCGATTTGAAGTTCCTGAACGAGATTGCAGCAGGCGGTGCAGGAACTTCAAATCGGCGGCACTAGTAATCCCCAGGAACCCACAGGGAGCGCTTTCGCCCGGCGGCTCGCCCTGTTCTACGCCGCCCAGTTCGTCACGCTGGGCGTGCT
>JBOHIG010000405.1:0-4196 GCA_050725815.1 Xanthobacteraceae bacterium | reverse complement strand
GCATAGGACCTACTATTTGGCAGCGCCTTGCAACGCCCGTTCGACCATGACGCCGGCGAGCGAGCGTCGATAGGCGGCGCTGGCGTGAATGTCTTCCTGCGCTTCGACGGTTGCGGAGGTGACCTCGCCGGCGCGCGCAATGACGGCCTCGTCGATCGTGTGGCCGTTGATGACGGCTTCGACCTCGCTCAGCCGGCGCGGACGGTCGCCAACGCCGATGATCCCGACATGGGCGTTGGTCGCCTTGCCGGCGGCGTCCTGATCGTAGAACAGCGCCGCCGCCGCCATCGCGAAATCACCGCGGCGGCGCGCGAATTCCTGGAAGCCCCAGCGCCGCTTCGTGGGCCAGGCCGGCAGCCTGATCTCGGTGATGATCTCGTCGGGTTCGAGCGCGGTCGTCATGATGCCAAGGAAGAAATCGTTCGCGGCGATCGTGCGCGGGCCGGACTTGCCGGTTACCGCGATCTCCGCGTCGCAGGCGACGACGATCCCGGGCATTTCGGCGGCCGGATCGGCATGCGCGATCGAGCCGCCGACGGTGCCGCGGTTGCGGATTTGATAATGCGCGACGTGATGGATGGTGGCCTGGAGCAGCGGATGGGCGGTCGCGAGCCGCTTGTCGTCCAGGATGTCGCGCCATCGCACCATGGCGCCGAGCCGCACGCCGTCCGCCGAGATGCGAATATCGCGCAGCTCCGGCAACTTGCGCAGGTCGACCAGCAGCTTCGGTGCGGTCAGCCGGAATGCCAGCATCGGCATCAGGCTCTGCCCGCCGGCGATGGCCTTCGCATCGCCATCGTGCGTCGCGAGGAGCGCGACGGCTTCGGACAGGCTGGTTGGACAGGCGTATTCGAGCGGCGGCAACTTCATGGTTTTGCAGCTAACAACGGATTGCGCATGGGGTCAACGCGCGCTCTGGATCAGCTCCCACACGCGCGTGGGTGAGAGCGGCAATTCGCGCGGCTCGACGCCGAACGAAGACAGCGCGTTTGCCACGGCATTCGCAATCACCCCACCGACCGGGATGATGCCGCCTTCGCCCGCGCCCTTGGCGCCAAGCGGATTGTTCGGGCACGGCTTGTCCTCAAGCGCGATAGCGCGGATGCTCGGAAAGGAGTCGGCCGCCGGCATCAGGTAATCGGCGAGCGTGCCGGTTAAGAGCTGACCGTTGTCGTCATAGACGAGGTGTTCCAGCAGTGCGCCGCCGAGCCCCTGCACGATAGCGCCGACGGTCTGCCCGTGCAGCGTCACCGGGTTGATGATGCGGCCTACGTCCTCGACTGCGACATAGTCGAGCACCGCAACGTGGCCGGTTGTCGCGTCCACCGTGACGTGCGCGGCGTGAGCGCCGTAGCTGTAGGTGCGCTTGTTGCTGCTGAACGTGGCTTCGACCGAAATATTGTCGGAGGCCAGCTCCTTGAACGCCACCGATCCCCGCGGGCCGGTGGCGCGGTCCTCGTTCATGACGACGTCGGCCGCTGCACAGCCGAGGCGCTTGGCCGCGGCGGCTCGGATGGCGTCGCGCAGCTTCTCCGCCGTAGCAAGGATGGCCGAACCGCCCATAACGATCGATCGTGAGCTGAAAGATCCAAAACCCTCGCTGACGACATCGGTCGAGCCCTTCAACACGCGTCCGATGCGGTCCATCGGCACTTCAAGCGCGTCGGCAGCGATCTGCGCGAACACCGTCTCGACGCCCTGGCCGACTGACGACGAGCCGACCAGCACCGAAATCGTGCCGTCCGCCTCGATCCGCATGCCGGCGGTCTCCTTGTTGCCGGCGGCGCCTTCGAAATAGCAGCCGACCGCGAGCCCGTGATATTGGCCGTCGACTTCCTTGCCTTGCAGCTTTGCTTTCTCCGCCCAGCCGATCTCCGCGAGGCACCGGTCGAACGTGGCTGTGTAATCGCCGCTGTCGGTTTCTGTCGTCATTCCGAGCGGCATGACCGTAGCGAGCGGGTATGGCATCTCGGCTTCCGAGACGAGATTGCGCCGCCGGAACGCGACACGGTCGATGCCCAGGTCCTTTGCGGCCATGTCGAACAACCGCTCGCGAAAGAAATCGGCCTCGAAACGCCCCGGTCCGCGATAGGTGCCGACCGGCGTCTTGTTGGTGACGAGCAGCGACACGTCGATGTGGCTGTTCGGCACGCGATAGGGCCCGGTCAGGACCTGTGCGACGTTGCGCGCGGCGGTGGCGCCGTTGGTGCGCAGATATGCGCCAACGTCCGCGTAGGCATGTCCGCGCAGCGCCAGGATGGTGCCGTCCCGCTCGCATGCGATTTCCAGCTCGCATTCGACGTCGCGCGCATGATTGCTGGCGAGCAGATGCTCGCGGCGGTCCTCGATCCACTTTACCGGCCGGCCAACGTATCGCGAGGCGAACGGGATCAGGAAGTCCTCGGGATAGAACTCGCCCCGTACGCCGAATCCTCCGCCGACGTCGTTCTCGACCATACGAATGGACTGTTCCGGCAGGCCAAGCTGCTTCGCCAAGATGCGCCGGTTGGGAAACGCGACCTTGGCGGCGCCGAACACGATGAGCCTGTTCGCGGCCGAGTCCCAGTCGGCGACGAAGCCGCGCGTCTCCATCATCACCGCGGTGAAGCGATGCACCTTGAAATGCTCCCGCCGGGTATAGGGCGCAGATTTGAAAGCCGCCGCAGCGTCGCCTTTGACCGCAGACA
Organism: Xanthobacteraceae bacterium; assembly: GCA_050725815.1. Lineage (GTDB taxonomy): Bacteria > Pseudomonadota > Alphaproteobacteria > Rhizobiales > Xanthobacteraceae > VAZQ01. The sequence goes on along the minus strand of JBOHIG010000405.1, from coordinate 1,509 downwards.
AGGTCATGGTGAGATTGGTGCCGGTATCCTCGAAGGCGAGGATGTCACCGCGCCGCGCAATGTCGCGGTCGGCGACGACGGGGAGGCTCTCGATGTCCAGTTCGATCGCCTCCAGCGCGTCCTCGGCGAGCGCCTGGGTGTCCGCAATCACGACCGCGATGGGCTCACCCACATAGCGGACCTTGCGCTCTGCGATCACCGGCTGTTCGAAGCGAGCGAATTCGGGTGTCGCCTCCTGCCGCAGCGGAATCTTGGGGACCGGGTCGCCGATCTCCGTCGCGGTGATCACGGCGCGCACGCCTGGCGCCGCGCGCGCCGCTGCGGTGTCAATGGCGCGGATTCGACCATGCGCCACGGAGCTCCTCAGGATCGCGGCGTGCAGCAATCTAGGCCGGGTGACATCGTCCACATATTCGCCGCGACCGCGCAGGAAGCGGAGATCCTCGCGGCGCTCGACGGCGCTGCCGATGAACGCGTTCACGGAGCGCGCCGGCTTGCCCACGCTCATACCTGTCGCTCCTCCACCCGAAGGTCCCCGCCGAATATCGCTCAGTGGTCGTAGTCATTTGGCTGCGGCCGGTCCAGGGGGTTCAACCGTGTCGCCCTGTCCGCTATATTCGTGTCCGCGAGAGATTCAGGCAGCCCATGACCGCCACCTTCGAATCCGCCTTGTCCGCGCGCATCGACGACATGCTCGATGCCTGCACGCGCTGCGGCAAGTGTGTGGAGGCGTGCCCGGTCACCGGCCCGGGCGGCGTGACGGCTGAGCCGGTCGAGGTCATCTCCGGCATCATCGACATCGTCCGGACCGGCGAAGGGCCGGAAGCCTCCCGCAAGTGGGCCACTGCCTGCGTGCTCAGCGGCGAATGCATCAAGGCGTGCGACTACGGCGTCAATCCGCGCTTCCTCTTGAGCATGGCCCGCGTCGCCATGGCCCGGCACGACAACGATCAGCGCCAGCAGCGCAAGAAAGGCGTAGACGATTTCCGCAAGGTCGCGCGCGACGTCACCAATATCTCGCGGCTCCAGCTCGACGACGAATTGCTGGCCCGGCTCGGCCAGAACGCCGCCGCGCCCGAACCCGAAACGCCGCCGGATTTCGTCTTCTACACCGGCTGCAACGTGCTCAAGACCCCGCACATCGCGCTGCTCGCGCTCGATGTAATGGAGGCGATCGGCATCACCTACCGGGTGATGGGTGGCCCCAGCCATTGCTGCGGCGTTGTGCAAATGCGCACCGGCGACATCGCAACCTCGGGCCGATTCACGCAAGCCACCATGGACAAGCTCTCGCAGAGCAAATCCGGCCAGGTCATCTCCTGGTGTCCGAGCTGCCATGTGCAGTTCACCGAGACCACCTTGCCCACGGTCGAGAAGGCCCGCGGCGCAAAACCGTTCGAGATGACGCCGTTCATGCTGTTCCTGCGCAGCCACCTCGACCGGCTGCGGCCGTTCCTGACAAAGCGCGTCGAGATGCGCATTGCGCTCCATCGCCATCCCGGCATCAAG
>JBOHIG010000404.1:0-2566 GCA_050725815.1 Xanthobacteraceae bacterium | reverse complement strand
ACACTAGCAACACATTGATTCTAGTGTCCCTTTGAATCCGAAGTTCGCAAATGGATTCGCGGACTGGCTCTTGCGAACTTCGGATTCAAAGGGACACTAGTACTTTAACACTTGCTAGTGGTCCCTTGATTCTAACATTCGCAAAAGTCGCTCGCTGCAATGGGATGCGAATGTTAGAATCGGACCACTAGTTCACAGCGGCTGCTGCGGCACCGGCGGCAGGTAATGACGCGCGGTCAGATTGCGGAACCGCACGATCAGGAGCGAGGAGAACAGCGCCAGGCTGACCGAGAATCCGATCCAGACGCCAAACACTCCCATGCCGGCCCAGAAGGCGAGGCCGTAGGAGCTGGTGAAGCCGACGATCCAGAAGCTGAGCGCCGCATAGAGCATCGGCACGCGGGTGTCATTGAGGCCGCGCAAGGCCCCGGCAGCGATGCCTTGCAGGCCGTCGGTGACAAAGAAGCTCGTGCCGAGCAGCAGCAGCGTTGCCGCGAGCTGCGTCGTTTCGCTGGCACCGGTGGCGTCGGCGCCGAGAAACAGCCGCGGGATGCCGCCGCGGAACGCCAGCACCGCCACCGTCAGCGTCGCGAGGATGGCGACGCCGAGCGCCAGCGCGCCGAATCCGGCGCGCCGGGTCGCCGCCGCATCGCCGCGGCCGACCGCATGGCCGACGCGCACCGTCGCCGCCATCGAGATGCCGAACGGCACCATGAAGATGATCGCCGCGATCTGCAGCGCGATCTGGTGCGCGGCGAGCGCGGTGGTGCCGAGCCAGCCCACCAGGATGGCGGCCGACGAGAACAATCCCCATTCAAGCAGCATGGTGCCGGAGATCGGGACGCCGATCTCGATCAACTGCCGCATCAGCACCCAGTCGAAGCGCCAGAAGCGCCCGAGCACGCGGTATTTCTTGAACGGCCGGCAGGCATAGCAGATCCACACCGCGGCGATGCACATGCCGATATTGACCAGCGTGGTCGCGATGCCTGCGCCGAGGATGTCAAGCTGTGGCAGGCCGAAGGCGCCATTGATCAGCGCGTAGGCGAGCACGGCGTTCACCGGGATTGCGACCAGCGTGATCCAGAGCGCGGGCTCCGGCCGGTTGACCGCGCCCATGAAGTTGCGGAACGCGATGAAGCACCAGGCCGGGATCATCGACCAGGCCAGTCCGGTGAGGTAGCGCTCGGCCAGTGCCGCTGCCTCCGGCGTCTGGCCGGCCGCAACCAGAATTTGCTCGCCGGCAAGCTGCACCAAGTTGATCGGCACGCCGAGAATCACCGAGGCCCACAGCCCCATGCGCAGCGAGCGGCGCACCATCCGCGCCTGACGCGCGCCGTAGGCCTGCGCGGCGAGCGTCGCCACTGCCGAGACCAGCCCCATGCCGAACACGAAGCCCAGGAACAGGATCAGGTGCGCGAGCCCGACTGCGGCCACAGCCTTGTCGCCAAGCCGGCCGATCAGTGCGAGATCGGTCGTCATCATGGCGATCTGGCCGAGTTGGGTCAGCGCCATCGGCCAGGCGAGCTTCACCGTTTCGCCGATTTCGGCGCGCCAAAGCCTGCGCGCGGCCAGCGCCGCGGGCGCGGCCGCCGTCATGGTTCCAGGTTGGGTCATGGCGCGGCACCATAGCGGACGCCATGGCGAGAGAAAGGCGGAAGCAACTCATGTTGAGTGCGCCGAATTGGATGTGGCCTGTAAGGTCGGCAGTGCTTGCGGCACTGCATCTGCTCTAATCCCGCGAGGCGCCCAGCAGGAACTCCGCGTTGCCGTCGCCGCCTGCGATCGGGGAGGGGATGATGCCGGCGACCGTCCAGCCGAGCGAGGCGACCAGCGCAGTGGCCTGCTCGCAGACCACGGCATGGATCGCCGGATCGCGCACGATGCCCTTCTTCACATGATCGGGGCCGGCTTCGAATTGCGGCTTGATCAGCGCGATCAGCCGCGCCTTCGGCCGGGCGAGCGCCAGCGCCGCCGGCAGGACAAGCTTGAGCGGGATGAAGCTCACGTCGACCGTCAGGATATCCGGCGGCTCCGGCAGCGAGGCCGGATCGAGCTTGCGGATGTCGGTCGCCTCCAGCGATACCACCTCGGGCCGCGCGCGCAGCCGCTCATGCAACTGGCCGCGGCCGACATCGAGCGCATGGACGCGGCGGGCGCCGCGCGCGAGCAGCACTTCGGTAAAGCCGCCGGTCGATGCACCGACGTCGAGGCAGATAGCGCCGGCGGGATCGAAGCCGAAATGCTGAAGTGCGGCGGCGAGCTTGACTCCGCCGCGCGAGACCCATGGATGCGCGGGCGTGGCTGACAGCACCGCATCGGTGGCCACCTCATCAGAAGGCTTTGCGACGGGCGCGCCGTCGGCGCTGACCTGGCCCGCGGCAATGGCGGCCTGCGCCTTGGTGCGGCTCTCGAACAGCCCGCGTTCGACCAGCAACCGGTCGGCGCGCATGCGCGTGCTCATGGGGATCTCCGGGGCGCCGGAGCCGGGACCGGCGCCGATGGTTAATACCCTGCTAACGATTCATGAACCATGATGGTACCCAGTGGTCCTTTGATTCTAACA